>DATEKR010000114.1:0-5048 GCA_035277345.1 Enterobacteriaceae bacterium | reverse complement strand
AAGCCGTTCAAAACCCGCGCCGGTGGCACCGTGAAACTCTCCGATCTGCTGGACGAAGCGCTGGAACGTGCCCGCGCGCTGGTGGCGGAGAAGAACCCGGATATGCCTGCTGACGAATTGCAGAAGCTGGCGAACGCCGTCGGCATCGGCGCGGTGAAATATGCCGATCTGTCGAAAAGCCGTACCACGGACTACGTCTTCGACTGGGACAATATGCTGGCCTTCGAAGGGAATACCGCGCCTTATATGCAGTATGCCTATACCCGCGTGCTGTCGGTCTTCCGTAAAGCCGGTATTGATGAAAACATCCTGGCCGATGCGGCCGTGATCATCAGCGAAGATCGTGAAGCGCAGCTGGCCGCCCGTCTGCTGCAGTTCGAAGAGACCCTGACCGTAGTGGCTCGCGACGGTACGCCGCACGTGATGTGTACTTATCTGTATGAGCTGGCCGGTCTGTTCTCCGGCTTCTACGAGCACTGCCCTATCCTCAGCGCCGAAAGTGAAGAGGTGCGCAACAGCCGCCTGAAGCTGGCGCTGCTGACGGCGAAGACCCTGAAGATGGGTCTGGATACCCTGGGTATCGAAACCGTCGAGCGTATGTAATAACAACGCCCCGGCGGCTAACCAGGGCGTTGTCAGAAACGAGGGCGGGGATTACCCCGCCCTTTTTTTATCAGAAGTATTTCCGCAGATACTCCGTCAGACAAAGCATCGCCATCGCCTGGCCGTAAGGCATTGAGGTGCGCGGGATCTGGCGGTAAAACTCCAGATCGCTGCCCATCCCGGTCCCGAACGACACCTGCAACAGCTCGCCTTCCGGCGAAATATTCTGCACGACTGCTTTAATCGCCTTTTCCGCCACCGGCACATACTGCGGGTCGACATAGCGCATCCGTAACGCCTTGAGGATCCCGTAGGCAAAGCCCGCGGTGGCCGAGGCTTCCAGGTAGGAGTTCGGATCGTCCAGCAGCGTATGCCAGAGTCCGCTCTCATCCTGACATGTCGCCAGCGCGGCAATCTGCGCGTTCAGCACCTGCACCAGGTAACGACGCACGGCGCTGTTTTCCGGCAGATCGACCAGCTCAAGGAAATCCGGGATAACGATGGTCAGCCAGCTGTTACCACGCGCCCAGCGGGCATGCGCAAAGTTATGCTTGCCGTCGTAGTTCCAGCCGTGGAACCACAGCCCGGTTTCCCTGTCCATCAGGTTCTGCACGTGCAGCAAGAACTGATAGGTCGCCTCTTCCACATAGTCCGGGCGCTGCAGTAATTGGCCAATTTTGGCCAGCGGCAGCACGGTCATCATCAGGGTATCGTCCCACATCTGCTGGTGGTTCTCTTCCGCCAGGGTGATGTGCTGCATACCGCCATGCTCGGTGCGCGGCATCTCATGCATCGCCCACTCCGCCCAGGTTTCCAGCCACGGCAGGTATGCCGGGTTGCCGGTCTCTTCGTAGCGGTACGCCAGGGTCAGGAATGGCGCCATGGTGTTGACGTTTTTGGTGGTAGCCCCTTCCGCAAAGCGGTCGGTGAACCAGCCATCAATCGTGTCGCGCATGGTTTTATCCCCGGTCTGGCGATAATACTGATACATGCCGTACAGTCCGATACCGTGGGTCCATTCCCAGCCGGCCCAGCCTTTGGTGTCGATGATCCGCCCGTCGTCCAGTCGCAGTAAAAACTCACCGCTGTTATCGTGGATATTGACCAGGTTATGGGTCACTTTCTGGATCAATGTCTTTAGCTCGTCGCGCGCAATAAAGCGCTCGGGCTGACGAAGTAACGGGCTGTGTTTGACAGGCCAAACCTTCATAATATTAACCTCTGTTATATGTCGAACTCAGTGAAACGGAATCTTTCAGCGGCGGTGCAGCCGGTTTGTTGCGGTTGAGATAGCCGATATTGTTGTTGCCCCACAGGGATTCGTAAGGCATCCCCGCCAGCATCTCTACCGTGGCACGGGCTTCAGGCGCAATGTTCTCCGGCATCGCACGACCCGACTCGCGCATTTTCGCCGTCTCTTCGCGCAGGACGCTGTGCGTCTGCAGATTGAGCTTAAAGCGCAGGGAGACGAGAAAACCGCAGGCCAGTACCGCCAGGGTGCCGAAGCACAGAATCATCATAATGGTGTGGCTGACTTCCGGCGGCTGCGTTTTCGCCCCGGAGACAAAGCCGGACATCTGCATGACGATCCCCACCAGCATGACCGCACCGGCCTGAGAGGCTTTGCGGGTCAGGGTCATAATCCCGGCGAAGATCCCTTCGCGGCGCTGACCGGTGACCACTTCATCCACATCGGCGATATAGGTGTAGGTATTCCACGGCACGTAGTTGATCCCACCGCGACCCAGACCGGCAACCGCAGACACGAGCAGCAGCAGAGAGTAGATATCGCTCAGACCAGCGTAGTAGAGCACCCCGTAGGAGAGCGAGCTGAGGCCGAACAGCACCACTACCATCCGGTAGGACGGAGCCGGTCCGAAGCGGATACAGAGCGGGATCATGGCGATAACCGCAATAAACTGGAAGATAGCCATCGTGCCCAGCAGGTTAGAGGCCATAGAGGCTTCCTGCATCAGTACAAACACCACGTAGTAGGTAAAGACGGCGTTGAACACGTCCTGGGCGATATAGCCCCCGAGGTACATGCCCAGATGCTGACGGAAGATTTTAATCCGCAGCGTGGAGGTCAGTTCAACGTTCAGGCGCTTAAGGCTCTGTGCCAGCGTCAGACTCTTTTTCTCCTCTTCCGCACGCAGGGCCGCTTCGGTCCATTCGGAACGCGGACGTTCCCAGGTGAAGACCCAGACCAGGGTCAGCATAATCGCGCACAGCACCGAGAACACGAGGCTGGCGTAGAAGAAGGAGATAGCGTTTTCTTTACCGAAATGGGTCAACAGAACCCCAGGCAGGAAGGAAGCCAGAATCGCCGACATCTGTGCCATAGAGATACGCGCACCGGAGAATTTGGTTTTCTGTTTAAAGTCATCGGTCATTTCCGGCACCAGCGTTTCATACGGCACCAGGATCATGGTGTAGACGACATCGAACACCAGGTAAGTCAGTAAGTAATACCAGAAGCCCATATCCCCGACCCACATCAGCGAGTAGCTGAATACGCAGGGAATACCGAGCAGGATAAAGAATTTGCGGCGGCCAAAGCGTTTGCCAAGCCAGGTGGTGCCGAAGTTATCCGTCAGGAAGCCCATTAATGGACTGACGACGGCATCGAGAACCCTTGCCGCAGCAAAGATAAAGGTCGCTTCTATCGGCGACAGCCCGCAGAAGGTGGTGTAGAAGTACAGAAGCCATGCAGCCGTGAGCGCGGTGGTACCGGCTCCCAGAAAATCCCCCGACCCGTAGGCAAGGTAGTTAGCCAATCCGATTTTACGTGTTTTCATCGCCGTAAACCCTGTTTCTTTTTAGGAGACCCCCGGCAATCTGGCGTCGCCAGAGGGAGTACTTACACGGCTACAGTAAAAGTATGCGGGAAGGGATACCTTTTCATTTCTGCCAGTGGATGAGCCTTGATGGCAAAAATGCAAAGAGTTGTGGCACGCGCTTCACTGATTTATAAAACAGCGTTTCTTGCTTATCAAAAGAGGGGTGCGATTTTGCGAGCCAGCCTTCAAAA
Organism: Enterobacteriaceae bacterium; assembly: GCA_035277345.1. GTDB lineage: Bacteria > Pseudomonadota > Gammaproteobacteria > Enterobacterales > Enterobacteriaceae > BIGb0383. The sequence continues at coordinate 1,414 of DATEKR010000114.1, read as the reverse complement.
AAACAGAAGGCTGGTTAAAAGAGAGGCAGTTATAGCTTATTTGTAGTTCACAATTACCCGGTTACTGAGCACCTGCAGCGCAGGATAGAGTCGTCCACTGCCGGGCACGTCCCAGACGAAACGCATCGGCTCAATGGCCGGAATGCCAGAAAAGGCGCGGGTTGAACCGCTTTCTGCATCCAGCTCAACGCACTGGCTTTGTGAACAGAGACGCACCAGCAGATTGGCTGGCGTCGGGCCAACCAGTTTATATTCCCACTGCACCACCGTGACCAGACCGTTTACCGGCTGCGGCGGTGACAGGGGCGATGATGACGCAGCCACACCCCGGTTTTGCATGATCACACCGACGCTGCTCGCCATCCAGGCACCCTCACCTGCCGCATTCACCAGCAACGGCATCAGCGCGATGATCCCCGCAAGCCAGCGATGCATTATTTGCCTCCGATCGTGGCTGTCATACGGATATTACGGTTATCCGACAGCTCCATATTCGAGAGCACCACCAGCTGTGACAGGCTGCGACGCAGGAAGCGTGACAGCAGCGGACGCAGGGCATGGTTGACCAGCAGCACCGGCGGTGCGCCAAGCATTTCCTGACGCGACAGGGCTTCCTGAGTCTGCTCCAGAAGACGATCCGCCAGGCCCGGTTCAAGACCACCACCGCCCTGCAGGGCCTGCAGCAGCAGACGTTCCAGCGGCGTATCCAGCCCGATAACCTGCACTTCTTCGTTACCTGGGAACCATTGCTGGGTAATCGCCCGACCCAGCGCGACGCGCACTACGGCGGTCAGCTCGTTCGGATCCGGCTGAATCGGCGCATGCTCTGCCAGGGTTTCAATGATGGTCCGCATATCACGGATAGCCACTTTCTCATCCAGCAGGTTTTGCAGCACTTTATGCAGAGTCGTCAGCGTCAGAACGCCAGGGACCAGATCGTCGGTCAGCTTAGGCATTTCCTGGCTTACGCGATCGAGGAGCTGCTGCGCTTCCTGACGACCAAACAGGTCCGGAGAGAATTTGCTGATCAGGTGGTTAAGGTGCGTCGCCACAACGGTACTGGCCTCAACCACGGTAAAGCCCTGGATTTGCGCCTGCTCTTTGAGGGCGCTTTCAATCCACACGGCGGCCAGGCCAAAGGCCGGATCGATCGTCGGCTCACCGGGCAGCGAACCTGCGGCGGTACCGGGGTTAATCGCCAGCCAGCGGCCCGGATAGGCCTCACCGCTACCGATTTCGACCCCTTTCATCAGAATGCGGTAGCGCGCAGGCGGCAGATCCATATTGTCGCGGATATGCACCACCGGCGGCAGGAAGCCGACATCCTGGGCGAATTTCTTACGAATACTGCGAATACGGCCCAGCAGTTCACCGTCCTGCTGGAAATCCACCATCGGGATCAGGCGGTAACCCA
>DATEKR010000113.1:0-2784 GCA_035277345.1 Enterobacteriaceae bacterium | reverse complement strand
AGAAGTTGAGTACGCGTTTGAGCGCTGATCTCGCTATACTGTCCTCTTTTGTGTGGAAATAAGCGACCGCCGCCCATGTTGATGATCACCTCCTTTACCAACCCGCGCGTCGCCCAGGCGTTTGTCGACTATATGGCGACGCAGGGCGTTATCCTTACCCTTCAGCAACATACGCAAACCGACGTCTGGCTCGCCGACGAAAGCCAGGCCGCGCGCGTCAACGAAGAGCTGGCGCGTTTCCTTGAGAATCCCGCCGACCCGCGCTACCTCGCCGCGAGCTGGCAGTCCGGCCAGACGGGAAGCGGGCTGCAATACCGTCGTTTTCCTTTTATCGCCACGCTGCGCGAACGCGCCGGGCCGTTTACGCTGCTGCTGATGGCGGCCTGTATTCTGGTCTTTATCATTATGAACGTGGTCGGCGACCAGCCCGTGATGCTTGCGCTGGCGTGGCCGTACGATCCCTCCCTGCAGTTTGACGTCTGGCGTTACTTCACCCACACGCTGATGCACTTCTCGGTGATGCATATTCTCTTCAACCTGCTGTGGTGGTGGTACCTCGGCGGTATCGTTGAGAAGCGACTGGGCAGCGGCAAGCTGATTGTGCTTACCGTGATTAGCGCCCTGCTGAGCGGCTATGTGCAGCATAAATTCAGCGGGCCATGGTTCGGCGGCCTGTCCGGCGTGGTCTACGCCCTGATGGGGTACGTCTGGCTCAGGGGTGAGCGCGATCCGGACAGCGGCATCTATCTGCAGCGCGGATTAATCGCCTTTGCGTTAATATGGCTTATTGCCGGATGGTTTGATCTGTTTGGTATGTCCATTGCCAACGGTGCCCACGTCACCGGTCTGGCCGTCGGGCTGGCGATGGCCTTCGCCGACACGCTCCATGCGCGAAAACGAACATAATTCCAGGGATATTTCATGAAACAAACGCAGCGTCATGACGCCATTATCGAACTGGTAAAAAAACAGGGATACGTCAGTACCGAAGAGCTGGTGGAGCAGTTTGCCGTCAGCCCGCAAACCATTCGTCGCGATTTAAACGACCTGGCCGATCAAAGCCGTATTCTGCGCCATCACGGTGGGGCGGCGCTGCCGTCCAGCTCGGTGAACACCTCCTGGCACGACCGTAAGGCGACACAAACGGCGGAGAAAGAGCGCATTGCGCGTAAGGTCGCCAGCCAGATCCCCAACGGCGCGACGCTGTTTATTGATATCGGTACCACGCCAGAGGCGGTTGCGCACGCGCTGCTGCAACACGAGAACCTGCGCGTGGTCACCAACAACCTGAACGTCGCCAATACCCTGATGCAGAAAGATGATTTCCGCATCATTCTTGCGGGTGGCGAACTGCGCAGCCGCGATGGCGGGATCATCGGCGAAGCGACGCTCGATTTCATCTCTCAGTTCCGCCTCGATTTCGGCATTCTGGGGATCAGCGGTATCGACAGCGACGGCTCGCTGCTGGAGTTTGATTACCACGAAGTTCGCACCAAGCGTGCGATCATTGAGAATTCACGCCACGTGATGCTGGTGGCGGACCACTCCAAGTTTGGCCGAAACGCGATGGTGAATATGGGCAGCATCAGCATGGTCAACGCGCTTTACACTGACGTGATGCCCCCGGCGGGCGTGTTGCAGGTGATTAAAGATAATAATTTGCAGTTAGAGTTGTGTTGATCGGTCTTTCTCCCTCTCCCTGTGGGAGAGGGCCGGGGTGAGGGCATCAGGCCGCACAAAACCTACACGCCATACCCCATCATCTTCAGCAGCTGCTGCGCATGCTGCACCGCATCCTGACGATGCGCCACGCCGAGCTTCTGATACAGATTACGGATGTGCGTCTTAATGGTCGTCGCCGCGACGGCCAGCTCGCCGGCAATCTGCTCATTGCTGTACCCTGAATAGATCAGCCCCAGCACCTGCCATTCACGCTGGGTGAGCGGACTGGTGCGGATAAGTTCCGGCACTTCAGGGTGGTTCAGCAAACGTTCGACGAAATTCTCGTCAAAATGGGCGAACTTGTGCCGATGGTGCTGATTAATCTCACGCAGAATGCGCTGGGCGCGGTGCTGGTCCAGCTCTGGCAGCGTGTTGAGCTGAATCAGCTGGCGCAGCTGTTGCGCCATCACTTCACCCTCAATCACAAAGTGGCTGATAAACCCGGTACGGTTAGCCAGCTGCAGCGCTTCCAGCAGCACGCGCTGCGCGTCGTTTTTGCGACCCGCCTGCCAGTAAAGCTGGTTGAGCAGCAGCAGGTTACGGTTCAGATCGCTCATCAGGCGCAGGCTGCGGGCATTTTCGTTCAACTCTTCCAGCACAATTTCGGCAGGCTCAAATTCACCGAGCAGGATCTGCACGCGGGCAATGTTTCGCCACTGGCTTTGCAGGAAGTGGTTATTGGCAAATTCAGGTTTCGGCGTGTGGCGCAGCCAGTTGGCGGCGGATTTTTTGTCGCCGGTCATCTGCCAGTAAATCACCCGGACCTTATCGGCGTTGGAAACCCAGTCGCTGTGGTACTGGCCGTTGCCGAGCAGGTTTTCCAGGCGGTTAAGATGGTTGCGCGCATTGTCCAAATCCCCACGCGCCAGCGAGCATTGCACCAGCAGCGCCAGGCATTGCAGTTGCTGCTGCGGCTGGAAGCTGGAGAGCACGTTCACGCCCTGACGCGCGGCGCTTTCCGCCTCGTCCAGACGCGACCACGCCCACAGCAGCTGAGCGCGAATGCGCAGCAGGAACTCGTGCATCGGCAGCTGTTCCAGATGCTGCTCACGAATAAGCTGG
>DATEKR010000112.1:0-4105 GCA_035277345.1 Enterobacteriaceae bacterium | reverse complement strand
TCCCGTCAGCCAGGGAGACATCAGGGAGAACGCTTAAATCCTTTTGCTCAATCCGCGCCGTATTCTGGTCAGGACGGAAAGAGAGCTTCAGCGTCTTACTTCCCTTGTTATTGATACTGGCTGTAACGGTTGTTTCGCCTGCAAGCGGTGAAGTAACCGGAACAATGACTGTACCATCTGCTTCCGTGATGGCTGACCCTGCAATAATAGTGGCACCGTTGTCTGCCTGAAGGCTGACTGACTGCCCGGGAACAGGATTACTCTGTGCATCAACAACGGTCACCCGAAATCTGTTTTGTGATTTACCATCAGCAATGGCATTGTCTTCAACCACATCCAGAGCGTTTACCATTGCAGTAGCATTGTCTGCTGTCAGTTTGACATCTGCAGACGTGAATTTTGTATTCCGGGCTGATGGTGTAACTGTGAATGCTTCAGGCATCGTCCCGGAGGTGACTGTCATCACGTATTCTCCGGCCGTACGTCGGGTAAACGGCGACACGGTGGCGTTGCTTCTCCCGCGAAGGCTCGAAGATTTCTCAACGCTGATTTCATTTTCAGCAATGTCTATAGGCTGCCCTTCTGTATCGTTCATCTTGAGGACAAATTCCACCTTTGAGGCCCCGTCTGCTGGCAGTGTTGCGGTAGACGGGGTAAGTGAACTGGTCGTTGTATCAATCGCTGCCTGGGTAACGGTGACCTGGGTATTAGCCCGGCCGGAAACGTTCCCTTTTTTGTCTACGGCAACACCGCTGATAGTGTAATTATTTACAGCCTCTCCGCCTGAATGGTAGACCGGAATCACTACCGTCCAGTCACCCCCGTTCTGTACGATTTTACCTCCTGCGGCGATGAGCGGCGAAGCCGACCAGTCAATGCGTTCCAGCCCGTATTTACTATTGACTGATAAACCCAGAGACTTCTGCTCACCGGCATAGCCCGTCACCAGGTCTGCCATCTTCAGGCGGATAACCTCTTTCTTGCGGTACTCCAGCACGATATCGTTGTTACGCTCTACCAGGTCATACCTGCTGCCGGCCAGGCTTCGCATCGCAGCCACCGCATCAGGAGCAATCTGATGCTGCCATGGCATACCTAACTGATAGTTCATATCAACGCTGAAACGGGTATCACTTTTATTTGACTGCCCCTGCCGCTGTTCTGCACTGAACGTGAGCAGCGGCACCGGTGTGTAATTCACACCCGCTGTGATGGCGTGGGGATTCCGCTGACGGTTATCCCTGCCAAACAGTCCGACCTCATCACCGTAGTACTGCTCATACGTGAGCTTACCGCCCAGCTGCGGCAGGTAAGATAGCCAGTATTGTGCCCGGACATCCCACCCGCTAGCCGGGCGCTCCTCGTAGTCCTCAAGAACCGGGGAGTTTTTCCAGCCTGTCAGGCGGTGATAAGTATTGACACTCAGCTTCAGGGAGTCCCGCCAGTATTCACCGCCTAGCCCCATGCGTGTATGCCTGCGGGACAGGTCGTAATCAAGGAAGGTGTTCGCGCCCAGCATCCAGTCACCGGCAAACCAGCGATAACCCAGTCCCAGATTAGACTGGGCCCGGTCATCCGTTCGATGGATGCTGCCCTGGGTGAAGACAAGCCTGTCCTTTTGTTCATACAAAGGGACAAGCAGATCGAGTTGTGAGTTTTTGAGGGCGAAGTTTTTATCCGCGTCCAGCTGCACGCGGGCGGTACCAAAACGGCTTAGCCATTGCTGGATTTCACCGCCGGCAGCGCCGGTAGCCATGCCCCGGGGCATGGAAGCAGCATCACTTTTTGCGCTGCCAGCCAGCAAGCTCCCGGCCTGTGAGACATACCCGGCCACTTTTTGCTCCCGGGAATCATCTGCAGAAACCGGCGCTGCGGCCGGCGTATCATCCCAGCGCACTTCCGACAGCGGTGCCAGCGGCACGTCCAGCTCGTCGCCCGTCTGCAGGTGGTCAAAGCCATGTGCGAAAGAGCGAAGCTGATTGAGTTCGCGCAGATGGTCGAGGGTGAGGTGGAACTTCTTTGCGATCGACGTGGCGGTCTCACCGGCGCCCAGGGTATAGATCTGCGTACGCTGCGCAGATAGTGGCGCAGGCGGCTGCAGAAAATGCTGTTCGCCGGCCCCGACCATCACCGGAGTGAAGGCCACCGCCAGGGGAAAGGCCGTCTGTACGGCGATGTTAAGCCAGGCCAGACGGCGCAGGCTTGATGAGAAAGCGGCATCCGCGGGCGGATGCGATGAGCGCGAGCGTTTCATTTATCAGTACTCCAGAAACAGACAATAAATTAATCCCTGCAGCCGAGCGGGCACGGCAGCAGCCAGGCGAACTTCGCGTTCGCAGCAGACACGGGAGGTAATTAATTACGGGAAGTTAATAAATGATACAGCAATACAGTTTGATCAATCAAAGCGATCAATATCATTAATATTAATCACCAAAAACGATCAATAATAATAAATTGATCGATCGTTCCGATTGTTATTTTTGCTGAAACTGAAACTGAGGCTGAAAATGTCTTAAAATACAGTAAGAAATACGCTGAGCTTTGAAAGGGTAAATAAAAAAGAAATAGGTCATTTTGCGCCTTAAATAAAAATATGACACAGAATTGAAACATTTGTTTTACTCTGTTCATTTACTGAATGTTTAATATAAGGTGCATAATCAGGGGGGTATATATTCCCCGACAGCGTTAGCCCCTGGTTCCGCGATCCTGCACTGCGTCGGCGGGTACAGGCAGGACTGAATAAAGGTGAATCCGTAACGCGCTGGCGCGTGCGGTATTTATGCACCGACTGAGAGGAATCAGGGCTATGGCACCTGCGGGCTGATGCTGCTGACGGCGGCGATCTCCCTGTGGAATACCCTGTATATGGAAAGAGCGGTCGATGTCCTGAAGCGTAGAGGTCTGAAGATCAACGAGCAACTGCCGTCGCATTTGTCGCCGTAAGGCCGGGAACACATCAATCTGACAGGTGATTAGATCTGGAAAAGCAACTGGATTTCGGTAAGTTTCGTCGGCTGAAACCAGCCAAAGTTGCGAAGGTTAAAACAGCCTTAACGTAGAATAATTTTCGATATCCAAACTGACCCCCATAAGAAGGGAAAGCGTCAGGCCCGTTGACCGGGCCTGACGGAGACAGTTAGCTCATAAACGCAGGCTGTTTGTTCTCGTAGGCGGCAATCGCCTCTTCATGCTGCAGGGTCAGGCCAATACTGTCCAGGCCGTTGATCATGCAGTGACGGCGGAAAGCATCAAGGTTAAACGCATAGGTTTTACCGCCCGCCTTCACCACCTGTGCTTCCAGGTCTACTTCAAACGTGATCCCCGTATTTTCATGCACCAGCGTGAAGAGTTCATCCACCTCTTCGTCGCTGAGCGTTACCGGCAGCAGCTGGTTGTTAAAACTATTGCCGTAGAAGATATCGGCGAAACTCGGGGCGATAACGACTTTAAAGCCGTAGTCGGTTAAGGCCCAGGGCGCATGCTCACGGGACGAGCCGCAGCCAAAGTTTTCCCGCGCCAGTAAAATAGACGCGCCCTTGTACTGCGGAAAGTTCAGCACAAACTCCGGGTTCGGCTGCTGGCCCTGGTCGTCGAGAAAGCGCCAGTCGTTAAACAGATGAGCACCAAAGCCGGTGCGCGTCACTTTCTGCAGAAACTGCTTGGGAATAATGGCGTCGGTGTCGACATTCGCGGCATCCAGCGGCACCACCAGCCCGGTATGTTGGGTAAATTTCTCTGCCATGATGGTTTCCTTATTTCATGCTACGAATATCGGCGAAGTGGCCGGTGACTGCCGCAGCGGCTGCCATCGCCGGGCTGACCAGATGCGTGCGGCCGCCGCGACCCTGACGGCCTTCGAAGTTACGGTTGCTGGTGGAAGCGCAACGCTCGCCCGGGTTCAGGCGGTCGTTGTTCATTGCCAGGCACATGGAGCAGCCCGGTAAGCGCCACTCAAAACCGGCTTCGATAAAGATCTTATCCAGACCTTCGGCTTCCGCCTGGGCCTTCACCGGACCGGATCCCGGTACTACCAGCGCCTGTACGCCCGGGGCGACTTTGCGGCCTCTGGCGATATCCGCGGCCGCACGCAGGTCTTCAA
>DATEKR010000111.1:0-2835 GCA_035277345.1 Enterobacteriaceae bacterium | reverse complement strand
GTACGACCCGACGCGCGAGCTGTACGATCAATATAACAAGGCCTTTGCGGCGCACTGGAAGCAGGAAACCGGTGATAACGTGGTGGTTCGCCAGTCGCACGGCGGTTCCGGTAAGCAGGCAACCTCGGTCATCAACGGCATTGAAGCCGATGTCGTCACCCTGGCGCTGGCTTACGACGTAGATGCCATTGCCGCGCGTGGCCGTATTGATAAGAACTGGATCAAACGCCTCCCGGACAACTCCGCGCCGTACACCTCGACCATCGTTTTCCTGGTGCGTAAAGGCAACCCGAAACAGATCCATGACTGGAACGACCTGGTCAAGCCGGGCGTTTCCGTGATCACCCCGAACCCGAAAAGCTCCGGCGGCGCACGCTGGAACTACCTGGCTGCCTGGGGCTACGCACTACACCACAACAACGGTGACCAGGCGAAAGCCCAGGATTTCGTCAAAGCGCTGTATAAAAACGTTGAAGTGCTGGATTCCGGCGCGCGCGGCGCAACCAATACCTTCGTGGAACGTGGCATTGGTGACGTGCTGATTGCGTGGGAAAACGAAGCCCTGCTGGCGACTAACGAGCTGGGCAAAGACAAGTTTGAAATCGTCACCCCGAGCGAATCTATCCTCGCCGAACCGACTGTCTCCATCGTCGATAAGGTGGTGGAGAAAAAGGATACCAAAGCGGTGGCTGAGGCCTATATGAAGTATCTCTACTCGCCGGAAGGCCAGGACATTGCCGCGAAAAACTTCTATCGTCCGCGCGATCCGGCGGTTGCGAAGAAGTACGAGAACGCCTTCCCGAAACTGAAACTCTTCACCATTGATGAGGAATTTGGCGGCTGGGCCAACGCGCAGAAAACGCATTTCTCCAATGGCGGAACCTTCGACCAGATCAGCAAACGCTAGCCTTTCGCACAGAACGACACGGTGACCCGGTGTGAGAAATCCACCGGGTTTTTTATTTGGTCATCATTTTGCGTTACTCTTTTGCCTCTATGAAAAACAGGGAACGCGTTGTGAAAAAAATACTTTTGCTCATTTTGATTGTTATCGTGCTCGCCGCAGGGGGCTGGTACTTTTTAAAAGCGGGTAATTCGAATGCGCTGCGTCATATCGTGCTCGACCAGTGCGTGCCTAATCAGCTTAAAAACGATAACCCTGCGCCGTGCGCAGAGGTGAAGCCGGATGCAGGCTACGTGGTGTTTAAAGACCGCAACGGTCCGCTGCAGTATCTGCTGATGCCCACCTACAGTATCAATGGCACCGAAAGCCCGCTCCTGACCGAGCCTCAAACCCCTAACTTCTTCTGGCTGGCGTGGCAGTCGCGTAACTTTATGAGCCAGAAGCGCGGCGCAGACGTGCCGGACAGCGCCGTCTCACTGACCATCAACTCCCCGACTGGCCGCACGCAGAACCATTTCCATATTCATATCTCCTGCCTGCGGGCGGACGTGCGGCAAAAGCTGGACGCCAGCCAGGGGCAGATCAGTACCCAGTGGCTGCCGCTTCCCGGCGGACTGGAAGGGCATGAGTATCTCGCCCGCAGGGTGACGGAAAACGAGCTGGTACAGCGCAGCCCGTCCATGATGCTGGCGGAAGAGCTGCCGGAAGCGCGCGACCATATGGGACGCTTTGCGCTGGCGATGGCGCAGCAGTCTGACGGCTCATTTGTTCTGCTGGCGACCGAGCGCAACCTGCTCACCCTTAACCGCGCATCCGCTGAGGAATTACAGGATCATCAATGCGATATCCTGAAGTGACCCCACCATAAATAGCGTTTACTCGCCCTGCCTGTCGCCGTAGACTTGCTGAAAAAATCTACAGGAGACAGGCATGTCGCTCTGGTTCACTCACCCTCTGTTTCTGCCCTCGCTGATTGTTGGCGTCACCATTGTGCTCTGGGCGACGTCGCTGCTGCCGGAGTTCATTACCGCGCTGCTGTTTTTCACGGCGGCGATGGCCACCAAAATAGCCCCGCCGGACGTTATTTTCGGCGGTTTTGCGTCGTCCGCTTTCTGGCTGGTGTTCAGCGGGTTTGTGCTGGGCGTGGCGATCCGCAAAACCGGCCTCGCGGACAGGGCCGCGCGGGCATTGTCCGCGAAACTGACCGACTCCTGGGTACTGATGGTGGCAAGCGTGGTGCTGCTCAGCTACGCGCTGGCGTTTGTGATGCCGTCGAACATGGGACGTATTGCACTGCTGATGCCGATTGTCGCCGCTATGGCGAAGCGGGCCGGTATTCCTGATGGCTCCCGCGCCTGGTTTGGCCTGGCGCTGGCGGTCGGATTCGGCACGTTCCAGCTCTCCGCGACCATTCTGCCAGCCAACGTTCCCAACCTGGTGATGAGCGGCGCGGCGGAAGGCTCGTACGGGATCCACCTCAACTATGTGCCGTACCTGCTGCTGCATACGCCGGTGCTGGGCATTCTCAAAGGCCTGATTCTGATCGGCCTGATCTGCTGGCTGTTTCCCGGCAACCCAAAGCCACCGCGCGATCTGGCACCCTCTGAGCCGATGGGGCGGGACGAAAAGCGTCTCGCCTGGCTGCTGGCAGTCGTGCTGGTGATGTGGGTCACCGAGAGCTGGCACGGCGTGGGACCCGCCTGGACGGGTCTGGCGGCATCGGTCATCGTCATGCTGCCGCGTATTGGCTTTATCACCGGAGAGGAGTTCTCGGCGGGAGTGAACATGCGCACCTGCATTTATGTGGCGGGCATACTCGGGCTGGCGATTACCGTCACGCAGACCGGTATCGGTGCGGCGGTGGGGGAGGCGTTGCTGCACGTTATGCCGCTGGATGCAGACAGGCCGTTTACCAGCTTCCTGGCGCTGAC
>DATEKR010000110.1:0-3113 GCA_035277345.1 Enterobacteriaceae bacterium | reverse complement strand
AACGTACAGGTCTCCGCCGGTAAAATTGGTGCACTGCCTTCGTCGAACGCTCAGCAGCTGACCGCCACCGTTCGTGCCCAGTCGCGTCTGCAGACGGTCGATCAGTTTAAAAAGATCATCGTGAAAAGTCAGTCTAACGGTGCGGTGGTGCACATTAGCGACGTCGCCCGCGTGGAGATGGGTAGCGAAGATTACACCGCCACCGCGAAGCTAAACGGCCATCCGGCTGCGGGTATGGCGGTCATGCTCTCGCCGGGCGCGAACGCGCTGAATACCGCCACGGCGGTGAAAGATAAAATCGCAGAGTTCAAAAAGTCGATGCCGGAAGGCTATGACGTGGCCTACCCGAAAGACAGCACTGAGTTCATTAAGATCTCCGTTGAGGACGTTATTCAGACCCTGTTTGAAGCCATTATCCTCGTGGTAGTCGTGATGTATCTCTTCCTGCAGAACATCCGCGCCACGTTGATCCCGGCGCTGGCAGTGCCGGTCGTTCTGCTGGGCACCTTCGGCGTGCTGGCGCTGTTCGGTTACTCCATCAACACCCTGACGCTGTTTGCTATGGTGCTGGCCATCGGTCTGCTGGTGGATGACGCCATCGTGGTGGTAGAAAACGTCGAACGTATTATGCGCGACGAAGGGCTGCCCGCCCGGGAAGCCACCGAAAAATCGATGGGCGAAATCTCCGGCGCGTTAATCGCGATTGCGCTGGTGCTCTCTGCGGTATTTCTGCCGATGGCCTTCTTCGGCGGCTCCACCGGCGTAATTTACCGTCAGTTCTCGGTCACCATCATTTCGGCGATGTTCCTCTCCGTGGTAGTGGCATTGACGTTGACCCCGGCACTCTGCGGCTCGATTCTGAGCCACACCGCTGCGCATAAAAAAGGCTTCTTCGGCGCGTTCAACCGCTTCTACAGCAAAACCGAACACGGCTATCAAAATAAGGTCCTGCGCGCCCTGCGCCGCTCCGGCAGCATGCTGGCCGTTTACGCTCTGCTCTGCGGCGCGATGGGGTTCGCCATGCTGAAACTGCCTGGCAGCTTCCTGCCGACCGAAGATCAGGGTGAAATCATGGTGCAGTACACCTTGCCTGCAGGCGCAACCGCGGTGCGTACCGCAGAGATCAGCCGCCAGGTACGAGAGTGGTTCCTCACCAAAGAAAAAGCCAATACCGATGTGATTTTTACGATTGAAGGCTTCAGCTTTAGCGGTAGCGGCCAGAATGCCGGTATGGCGTTCGTCTCACTGAAAAACTGGTCAGAGCGTAAAGGCGATGAGAATACCGCTCAGGCCATAGCCCTGCGCGCCACGCAGGAGCTGAGCACCATCCGCGATGCGACCATCTTTGCCATGACGCCCCCGGCGGTTGACGGCCTCGGCCAGAGCAACGGCTTTACCTTTGAGCTGATGGCCAGCGGCGGCACCGACCGCGACGCGCTCCTGAAAATGCGTAACCAGTTGATTGGTCAAGCCAACCAGGACAGCTCGCTGCACGCCGTGCGCGCCAACGATCTGCCGCAGATGCCGCAGCTTCAGGTGGATATTGATAATAACAAAGCCGTCTCGCTGGGGCTGTCCCTGAGCGACGTCACCGACACCCTCTCCAGCGCCTGGGGCGGGACCTACGTGAACGACTTTATCGATCGCGGTCGCGTGAAAAAGGTCTACATCCAGGGCGACAGCGACTATCGCGCCGTGCCATCGGATCTCAACAAGTGGTATGTGCGTGGCAGCGACAGCACCATGACCCCGTACTCCGCCTTCGCCACCACCCGCTGGGAGTATGGCCCGGAAAGTCTGGTGCGCTACAACGGCTCGGCGGCGTATGAAATCCAGGGCGAAAACGCCAGCGGCGCCAGTTCAGGCACGGCGATGAACAAAATGGAGCAACTGGCGAACAGCCTGCCGTCCGGCAGCACCTGGGCGTGGAGCGGTTTGTCGTTGCAGGAAAAGCTGGCGAGCGGCCAGGCAATGAGCCTGTACGCCCTCTCCATTCTGGTGGTCTTCCTGTGTCTGGCGGCGCTGTACGAGAGCTGGTCTGTGCCGATTTCGGTCATCCTCGTGATCCCGCTTGGGGTGCTGGGCGCGGCCGTTGCCGCCTCCCTGCGCGGCCTGAACAACGACGTCTATTTCCAGGTGGCGCTGCTGACCACCATCGGTCTGTCGTCGAAGAATGCCATTCTGATTGTGGAGTTTGCCGAAGCTAAAGTTGCCGAAGGCTACTCCCTGACACGCGCCGCCCTGCGTGCCGCCCAGACGCGTCTGCGTCCGATCATCATGACCTCGCTGGCATTCATCGCAGGCGTGACGCCGCTGGCCGTGGCAACCGGGGCAGGTGCCAACAGCCGCGTGGCGATCGGTACCGGCATTATCGGCGGGACGTTGGCCGCGACGCTGCTGGCCATCTTCTTCGTTCCCTTATTCTTCGTACTGGTGAAACGACTGTTCTCCGGTAAGCACGCAAACCGGAGGTCATAATGTTTCGTCTCTCTCTTTTAGTCGTAGTCCTGATGAGCGCAGGCTGTGTATCGTTAGACCCAACGTATCAGCGTCCGGACGCCCCCGTCCCGGCCACGCTGCCCGGCGCGCACGGCGAGGCTAACGCTGTGGTGAGCCAGTGGCAGCAGGTCATGAACGATGCGCGCCTGAAAGGCGTCGTGACGATGGCGCTCAACAGCAACCGCGACGTACAAAAAGCGATTGCGGATATCGACGCCGCCCGCGCCTTGTACGGCGAAACGCGCGCGTCCCTGTTCCCGACGGTGGATACAGAGCTGAGCCATACCCGCAGCCGCACGCTGGCAAGCGGCGTCGCGACAAGCGATGAAGCCAATGGCGCGGTGTCCAGCTTTGAACTGGACCTGTTTGGCCGCAATCAGAGTCTCTCCCGCGCCGCGCGTGAAACCTGGCTCGCCAGTGAATTCACCGCGCAGAACACGCGCCTGACGATGGTCAGCGAGCTGACCACGGCCTGGGTGACGCTGGCGGCGGATAACAGCAATCTGGCCCTGGCGAAATCCACCCTGGAAAGCGCTGCGAATTCGCTGCGGATTGTGAAGCGCCAGCAGGACGTTGGCGTCGCGGCGGCCACGGACGTCAGTGAAGCGATGGCG
>DATEKR010000109.1:0-3499 GCA_035277345.1 Enterobacteriaceae bacterium | reverse complement strand
AACGCAGGCGTTAAGGGTTCTACGCTGGGTGCCAGCGGCCCGCAGTATGTGATGGTCCCGCAGAAACATGCGGATCAACTGCGTGAATCACTGGCCTCGGGTGAAATTGCTGCCGTGCAGCCCACGCTGGTTGCGGATAACACCCCGCTCTCCAGTCGTAGCTACAAGGTACGTTCAGGCGATACGCTTTCAGGCATTGCATCGCGCCTCGGCGTGACGGCGAAAGATCTGCAGCAGTGGAATAATCTGCGCGGCTCTGCCCTGAAAATCGGACAAAATCTGACCGTAGGTGCAGGCACCAGTGCGCAGCGTCTGGCGAACAACAGCGATAGCATTACTTATCGCGTGCGCAAAGGCGACTCGCTCTCGAGTATCGCGAAACGTCACGGCGTGAACATCAAAGATGTGATGCGCTGGAATAACGATACCGACAAGCTGCAGCCTGGCGACCGGCTGACGCTGTTTGTAAATAACAGCACTACGCCCGATTCCTGACAGGTTTCAACTCTGCATAAAAAAAGGCACCGACTTCCCCCGGTGCCTTTTTCTTTTTTATCCTGCCTTATGCGCTTCCAGCATCAGATTATCGCTGGTGAATGAGCCATCCTCCTGCAACTCAAAATACGCTTTCACCTCCTGCGAAGCGCTTTGCTGATACAGACGAATAGCATCACAGAACACTGCAGGCGTGCGCATTCTCGCCACCCAGGAGCTGAACTCCAGCATCAGACGATCGGTGTGTACACTATGGGTTATCAGCCCGGCCTCATTCACCATCGACAGCCACTCGCCGCTGGAATAGTTGCGGACATGTGAAGTGTCGCGCAGAGCCTCAACGGTCTGCAGCCAGATATCCCGCAGCGGATGGCCCGGAGAGAGAATATCCATCACAATCAGTACGCCGCCTGCTTTCAGAACCCGCGTCACTTCGCGCAGCGCCTGACCAACATCGTGCCAGTGATGCGCGGAATAACGCGTAATGACGACATCAAAAGTCGCGTCAGCAAACGGGAGCTTTTCCGCATAGCCCTGACAGGTAACGATATTGTCGAATCCCTTCTCCTTTGCAGCACCCGCAACGACTTCCAGCATCTGGCTGGACAAGTCATAGGCGGTGACCTGGCTCACCTGCGCGGCGGCAATAAAGCTGGCATGCCCGGCACCACACCCCATATCGAGCACGCTGGCATGGGGAAAGTGGGACAGTCGTTCACTCAGCCGCTGTAAATCCCGCCCTGAGGCGTGAACCGCGCTGGTTAAATAGGCCTCAGCCTGTGAGCCAAACTGTTTTTCCACATTGTCGTGATGAGTGCCTGTTGTCATGGTGATGTCCTTTGGTTGGTTGGAATAAAGGGCAGCACCCACGTCAGGCCTGCCCAACGGCAGACCTGACGTACCTTGTTCAGACAGGTTTGCCGGGACTGAATTCGACGAGTAGCGGGTTGTGATCGGAGGCGCGGGTGACCAGAACGGAGGCTTCATGCACGTTCAGACCACGATAGAATACAAAGTCCAGCGGACGACCAAAGGCACGACGACGCTGGTCATCGGTAAAGCGAACTTCCCGCAACGACATCTCCCGGGCGAAGCGATAAAGCGCATTCATCCGCGGACGGCTCCAGGCATTAAAATCACCGGCCATAATCACCGGGCCGCTATGGCGGGCAATCTGATCGCCAATCGGCAGAAGCTGTTTGCTGTAGACATCCACCCCAAGGCTGAAGTTAACCGCATGAATATTGACGACCATTAAGAGAGTTGTATCCGGCAGCGGATACACGGTCACCAGGGCTGATTTCGCCAGACGCAGGATCGGCTCACGCTCGCGTAACGGGCAGCAGTAGACCGGATGGGCGGCGGCCAGGGTCATCACTCCGGAGGGATGCTGAGGAAGAACAAAGGCCGGAACCTGATCGGCGGCAAGATAGTTGGTCGTCGCATACCTGACCAGTTCGGGCGTGGTCTGCGCCTCCTGGAGCAGAACCAGATGGGCATCCTTACCGAAATCCTTCAGTACTGATAACCACTCCGCACGCTGCTGTTTAAAAATATTCCACACCAGCACCCGAATTCGCTCTTCGCTACTGATAGGTACACCGGCGGGCAATGCCTGCCCGATGCCCGCAAACGACCCTGGAGGCAAAATTCGCTCCGCAGGCTGTCCGGCAACATAGCGCATGGCATAGGTATTTTTTCGCACTTTCAGCTTAAGATCTCACTAACCAGGTTCTTCTGTTATAGGGATTTTAGCACGCAGTTTCAACGCTATTTGCCAGATACCTTTCGAGCTTTTTGTAAGCGTGTGCTTACTTTCCAGCGAGCAGGTCGTGAGGATCGGGGTGACAGGCCCGTATCGGGATGATTAAATAACGAAATAGAAAAGTAGCGCGAAAATATTGCATCAGGTGCAACAATGAAAACAACCTCTGAAGAAATGGCGATCTTCGTTGCCGTCGTGGAAAGCGGCAGCTTCAGTCGGGCTGCTGAGCAGCTTGGACAGGCAAACTCGGCGATAAGCCGTTCGGTGAAAAAACTGGAGATGAAGCTGGATGTCAGTCTGCTAAATCGCACCACCCGCCAGCTCAGTCTGACGGAAGAAGGTGAACGCTACTTCCGCCGTGCCCAGGGTATTCTGCAGGAGATGGCCGCTGCGGAAAATGAGATTCTGGAAGCCCGAAGCATTCCACGTGGACTCCTGCGAATTGATGCCGCGACGCCGGTCGTACTCCACTATCTAATGCCGCTGATCAAACCGTTCCGCGAACGCTACCCGGAAATGACTCTGTCACTGGTGTCCTCAGAAACCTTTATCAATCTTATCGAGCGTAAGGTTGATGTCGCCATTCGTGTCGGCACGCTGACCGACTCCAGCCTGCGCGCCCGACCGCTGTTTACCAGCTATCGTCGGCTGATTGCTTCGCCGGCTTATCTTGCTCAGCAGGGTACGCCACAGACGGTGGAAGAGTTACTTCTGCATACCTGTATCGGTTTTACCGAACCGCTGACGTTGAATAGCTGGCCAGTGACCTGCTGTGACGGTCAACTGCTGGAGATCTCTCCCGCTCTTTCGTCCAATAGCGGTGAAACCATTAAGCAGCTATGCCTGACCGGCAACGGTATTGCCTGCCTGTCCGACTATATGATTGATAAGGAAATTGCCCGGGGTGAGCTGGTTGAGGTACTGGCCGATCAGCGTCTGCCGGTCGCGATGCCGTTCAGCGCCGTCTATTACAGTGACAAAGCCGTCAGTACGCGCATCCGCGCCTTTATCGATTTTCTGAGCGAAAATATTCCGCAGTCAGATTGAGGCGTTATCGGATGACAGAAAAAGAAAAAGCCCTGAGCAGATGCTCAGGGCTTTCAATAAGTGGCGGAACGGACGGGACTCGAACCCGCGACCCCCTGCGTGACAGGCAGGTATTCTAACCGACTGAACTACCGCTCCACCGAATCTTTTTACATTACTGCCACCGGTTGTCACCCCGGCTTACTGCAATTT
>DATEKR010000108.1:0-6184 GCA_035277345.1 Enterobacteriaceae bacterium | reverse complement strand
TTGCGATCCTCGGCTGGCCCATCAACACCCTGGCCCCGGAAATCGCCCGTGAGGTGATCGAGGGCGGGCGTTTTGCCTGCCGTCAGGCGGGCATCGCTCTGGCGGGCGGCCACTCTATCGACGCTCCTGAGCCGATTTTCGGCCTGGCGGTGACCGGCGTGGTGCCGACCGAGCGGGTGAAACGTAACAGTACCGCTGAGGCCGGGTGCAAACTCTTCCTCAGCAAACCGTTGGGCATTGGCGTCCTGACCACCGCCGAGAAAAAATCCCTGCTCAAACCGGAACATCAGGGGCTGGCAACGGAAGTGATGTGCCAGATGAACCTGGCCGGTGCCGTTTTCGCCGAACTGGAGGGCGTCAAAGCGATGACCGACGTCACCGGCTTTGGCCTGCTTGGGCACCTGAGCGAAATGTGCCAGGGTGCAGGCGTTCAGGCCCGTGTCTGCTTCGAAGACGTCCCTAAGCTGCCGGGTGTGGAAGCGTATATTGCGCTCGGCGCGGTGCCGGGTGGAACCCAG
Organism: Enterobacteriaceae bacterium; assembly: GCA_035277345.1. Lineage (GTDB taxonomy): Bacteria > Pseudomonadota > Gammaproteobacteria > Enterobacterales > Enterobacteriaceae > BIGb0383. Next base: position 5,666 of record DATEKR010000108.1, on the reverse strand, counting down.
CGTAACTTTGCCAGCTACGGCCACCTGATGGGTGATATGCCGGAGGCGGCACGCAATCTGCTCTGCGATCCTCAGACGTCCGGCGGCCTGCTGCTGGCGGTCTTGCCTGAGGCAGAAGAGGCCGTCCTGGCGGCAGCCGAAGGGGCAGGCGTCACGCTCACCGCCATTGGCGAACTGGTTGAAGCCCGTGCGGGCCGACCGATGATTGAGATTAGTTAAGTCGATGCGGCTGTTTATTGCGGAAAAACCAAGCCTGGCGCGTGCCATTGCCGATGTGCTGCCCAAGCCGCACCGTCGCGGCGACGGCTATATTGAGTGCGGTAACGGCCAGGTGGTGACCTGGTGTATCGGGCACCTGCTTGAGCAGGCTCAGCCCGATGCCTATGACAGCCGCTATGCCCGCTGGAACCTGATGGATCTGCCCATCGTCCCGGAGAAGTGGCAGCTCCAGCCGCGTCCATCGGTGGCGAAACAGCTCAACGTGATTAAACGTCTGCTGGGCGAGGCTTCAGAAGTGGTCCACGCCGGTGACCCGGATCGTGAAGGTCAACTGCTGGTGGATGAAGTCATCGACTACCTGCAACTGCCCGTGGAAAAACGCCAGCAGATGCAGCGCTGTCTGATTAACGATCTCAATCCGCAGGCCGTGGAGCGGGCGATTGACCGCCTGCGTCCTAACAACGATTTTATTCCTCTCTGTGTGTCGGCGCTGGCGCGTGCCCGTGCCGACTGGCTCTACGGGATCAATATGACCCGTGCGTACACATTGCTTGGGCGCAACGCTGGTTATCAGGGCGTGCTGTCGGTCGGACGCGTCCAGACCCCGGTGCTGGGGATGGTGGTGCGTCGCGACGAAGAGATTGAGAACTTTGTCGCCAAAGACTTCTTCGACGTGAAAGCGCACATTGTGACGCCCGCGGATGAGCGTTTTGTCGCCCTCTGGCAGCCTAGCGAAGCCTGCGAGCCTTATCAGGACGAAGAGGGGCGGTTACTGCATCGCCCTCTCGCCGACCATGTGGTTAACCGTATCGCGGGTCAGCCCGCGATTGTCACCTCGTATAATGACAAGCGCGATTCGGAAACGGCCCCGCTGCCGTTTTCACTCTCCACGCTGCAGATTGAAGCGGCAAAACGTTACGGTTTTAGCGCCCAGAACGTGCTGGATATCTGCCAGAAGCTGTATGAAACCCATAAGCTCATCACCTATCCGCGTTCCGACAGCCGCTATCTGCCGGAAGAACACTTTGCAGGGCGTCATGCGGTGCTGAACGCGATCGGCGTTCATGCGGCTTCGCTGCTCCCGCAGCCGGTGGTGGATCCGGAAATTCGCAACCGCTGCTGGGATGATAAAAAAGTCGATGCTCACCACGCCATTATTCCGACGGCGCGTAGCGCGAAGGTTAATCTGACCGATAACGAAGCAAAAGTGTATGAGCTGGTGGCCCGTCAATATCTGATGCAGTTCTGCCCGGATGCGGTGTTCCGCAAATGCCAGATAGACCTCGAGATCGCCAACGGGCGCTTTATTGCCAAGGCGCGTTTTCTGGCTGAAGCGGGCTGGCGGGCGCTGCTGGGGAGCAAGGAGCGTGACGAAGAGAACGACGGTACGCCGCTGCCGGTGGTGGCAAAAGGCGATGAGTTGCTGTGCGAGAAAGGCGAAGTGGTGGAGCGACAGACTCAGCCGCCGCGTCATTTTACCGATGCGACGCTGCTGTCGGCGATGACCGGTATTGCCCGCTTTGTGCAGGACAAAGAGCTGAAAAAAATCCTTCGCGCCACCGACGGTCTGGGGACGGAGGCGACCCGCGCCGGGATTATCGAACTGCTGTTTAAGCGCGGTTTTCTGACTAAAAAAGGGCGCTATATTCACTCCAGTGACGCCGGTCGGGCGCTGATCCACTCCCTGCCGGAAATGGCGGCGCGGCCGGATATGACGGCCCACTGGGAATCGGTACTGACGCAGATCAGCGAAAAGCAGTCCCGCTACCAGGACTTTATGCAGCCGCTGGTGGGCACGCTTTACGAGCTTATCCAGATGGCGCGCAGCACGCCGGTCCGTCAGTTCCGTGGGCTTGTTGCGCCGGGCGGCGACAAGAAAAAAGCGTTTAAAGGTAAAAGCCGGGCGAAAAAAAGCCCGCCGTCTCCGGCAGGCGATGAGGCGACACCTTCCCTGTAAACCAGGCTGCGCGATGCAGCCCGGTGCGGAAGATTAAATGACGCCCTGGGCCAGCATCGCGTCGGCAACTTTGACAAAGCCCGCGATGTTCGCGCCGCGCACATAGTGGGTCTGTTTATCTTCGCCACCATACTCCACGCAGGCCTGGTGAATATCCCGCATAATATGCTGCAGACGGGCATCCACTTTCTCCGCATTCCAGCTCAGACGCGCCGCGTTCTGCGCCATCTCCAGTCCGGATGTCGCCACGCCACCAGCGTTAGCGGCTTTACCCGGCGCGAAGAGCACTGCCGCATCGAGGAACAGATCCGTCGCGGCAATGGTGGTCGGCATATTCGCCCCTTCGGCAACGGCTTTCACGCCGTTGGCGATCAGCGTTTTCGCCGCGTCAACGTCCAGCTCGTTCTGCGTGGCGCAGGGCAGGGCGATATCTACCGGCACTGACCAGGGCTGCTGGCCTTCAAGATACGTCAGACCGAATTCGCGGGCGTAGTCCGCCACGCGGCCATCACGGCTCTCTTTAATCGCGGTCAGGCGCGCCAGTTTTTCTGCCGTAAAGCCGCTTTCATCCACCACCGTACCGCCGGAGTCAGACGCAGTAATCACCCGCGCACCGAAGGCCATCGCTTTCTCAATGGCGAACTGGGCAACGTTACCGGAGCCGGACACCGCCACTTTCAGGCCTTCAAAGCTCAGGCCGTGGCGCTTAAGCATCGCCTCGGTGAAATAGACCAGGCCGTAGCCGGTCGCTTCCGGACGGATCAGACTGCCGCCAAACGACAGACCTTTACCGGTAAAGACGCAGGCGCTGTTGTTGGAGAGTTTTCTCATCATCCCGGCCATAAAGCCGACTTCGCGGCCGCCCACGCCAATATCACCGGCGGGAACGTCAGTATCCGGGCCGAGATGGCGCCAGAGCTCGGTCATCAGGGCCTGGCAGAAACGCATGATTTCGCCTTCGCTTTTGCCCTTGGGATCGAAATCGCTGCCGCCTTTACCGCCGCCCATAGGCAGGGTGGTCAGCGCATTTTTAAAGGTCTGCTCGAAGCCGAGGAATTTCAGGATCGATAGATTCACCGATGGGTGGAAACGCATTCCGCCCTTATAAGGCCCGATGGCGGAGTTAAACTGCACGCGCCAGGCGCGGTTAACCTGAACCTGATTGCGGTCATCGACCCACACCACGCGGAACTGGATCACGCGCTCGGGTTCGACCAGTCGCTCAAGCAGAGACATCTGCCGGTAACGGGGGTTCTCTTCAAGGAACGGCCACAGGGTGCTCATCACCTCGCGTACCGCCTGCGCAAACTCGCTCTGGTGCGGGTCGCGCTGTTGAACATGGTTTAGAAATGATTCCAGGGAGGCAGTTTGGTCCATAACTATAAGCGTCTCGTATGATGTTGGATGTGTTTTTATGATGAATGCGTCGCTTTTTTGCGCGCTTTTTCGACTATAACACTGGCAAGGTGGCGTAAGGCAAGGAAAAATCCGCCAGAAAGGAAAATTCATTATCGGCGCGGATTTATAATAAAAAGCGATGATGTTCGATCTATTCAGTAGGATGGCTGAGGCTACCTTAAATAAATTAAAGGCCAGCCCTGCAATGACCGTTATAGTTAACACCAGGAATGATTCAGGAGAGTAAGCGTATGTACCGGATTATGATTGCGGGTTTACTGGCGGTGCTGTCCGTCGGGGCGCAGGCCAATCGTCAGCCCAACGTTGAGGTTAATGTGCCGCCGGAAGTATTTAACTCCGGCGGCCAGACGACGCAGCCCTGCCAGCAGTGCTGTATCTACCAGAATCAGAACTATTCTGAAGGTGCGGTTATCAAAATGGAAGGCATCCTGCTTCAGTGCCAGCGCGATCCAAATGTGATGGGGACTAATCCGCTGATGTGGCGTCGGGTAACGACATAAAGGCTTCCAGCAGCGGAATGTCGGCGGGGGCCAGCGGGTAGCTCAGCGCCTCCTGCGGCGTGCACCAGACCAGGGCGCTATGCTCGCGGTTGACCGGGGTGCCGTCGAAGTCGCTGACCCGCCAGGCGTGGAGGCGGATAATCCTTCCCGACACCTCGCGCTCGCAGCTGGCAACGTAACGCCCGGGCCGGGCATCAATGCCCAGTTCCTCGTGCAGTTCGCGGGCCAGCGCCTGAGGCTGGGTTTCTCCGGCCTCCACTTTTCCCCCGGCGAATTCCCACAGTCCGGGCTGATCCGCATGGGCTGGCCGCTGCGCCAGCAGGATCAGCCCGTTGCGTTCAACAATCGCGGCGACGACGTCGATGATTTTCAGACTCACAGTTTAAAGCTGGCCCATACCGGCGCGTGATCCGACGGTTTTTCCATGGCGCGAATATCATAATCGATACCGGTTTCGATGCAGCGCTCTGCCAGCGGCGGGCTTGCCAGCAGCAGATCGATACGCAGGCCGCGGTTGTCGTCGAAGCCTTTAGAGCGATAGTCAAACCAGGAAAAACGGTCCGTAGACTCCGGGTTGGCCGCTCGGAAAGTATCCACCAGGCCCCAGTTCATCAGGCGGTCCATCCACTCGCGCTCTTCCGGCAGGAAGGAGCACTTACCGGTGCGCAGCCAGCGCTTGCGATTCTCTTCGCCGATGCCGATATCCCGATCCGTGGCGCTGATATTCATATCGCCCATGATCAGAACCGGATTATCGCGCTTCAGCTCGTTGTGCAGATAGTTTTGCAGGTTGAGGTAAAACTGCTCTTTCGCCGGGAATTTCACCGGATGGTCGCGGCTCTCGCCCTGCGGGAAGTAGCCGTTGATCACGGTGATATTGCCCTGCGGGGACGGAATTTCGGCCATGATAATGCGGCGCTGGGCTTCCTCGCCATCGTCCGGGAAACCGCGACGCACGGAAATGGGCGTCGCTTTGGTCAGCAGCGCCACGCCGTAGTGGCCTTTCTGGCCGTGATAGAACACGTTGTACCCCAGCTTCGCGACGTCCTCCAGCGGGAACATATCGTCATGCACTTTGGTTTCCTGCAGGCCGATCACGTCAGGCTGATGCTTCTCGACAATCGCCTCCAGCTGATGAGGACGGGCGCGCAGGCCGTTGATATTAAAAGAGACGAATTTCATGGTCGCTTCCACGTAGCAGGTGAATAGTGCAGGGATGGTAGCAGAAATTGCGTCGAATGGCTGTTGCTGCACTGTTATGTAGCGCAACGCGCCGTGATGGTGCACTTTTTGCCGTTAAATCCCGCGAGCGATCACAACTCCAGAATTATATTTTATCAATGAATAACCTTTCTCTTATTTGCCCTGAAAATCACGCCGATGATAATAATATTCACTTTTTATGCAATTAAAGTGAATAGTGATAGGGTTTAACTTATTGATTTTCCGTTCATCACTTCCTGTTATGCACTTTTTTCGCTGGCTGGCACGAACTGTGCAATCTACATTTACAGCGAAACACTCACGTTAATTAACATTTAATAAACCTTTTGTTTACCGGAAGAGGTGTC
>DATEKR010000107.1:0-19274 GCA_035277345.1 Enterobacteriaceae bacterium | reverse complement strand
GAGATAATGAACCGTTGTTTGCCGCTGATTCCGTCATGCCGTCCTGGCATCTATTTGTCCCCCGCACTCCGCATCGCTATTTTGCATACCTGCCGATGTTATACCCATCTCGGCGCTTCTCAGGATTCCAGAGCCGGTCAGGCCCTGTAATACCTGAACAAGGGCGCTCTTGCACAGGCAAGAGTTTTCTCGTGGTTTCGCCGAACCGTCATCTGGTGTTCGGTTACGTGTTTTACAATGCTATGAAAAAGAAACCGGTCGCACAGTCGGCGTTTCAGTACTATGTGCTGGAAACACCGGCCGTTTATGGGTTGTTATCGCAACGTTACGCTGCGATAGTGGTCAACTGTCCTACACTTGAGTTAACAATTTGAGGTTCGCTATGTCTGACGACATGTCTTCATTTTCGCCTTCGTCAGCAGGCGAACAGCGTGTACTACGTTCCATGCAGGAGGTTGCGATGAGCTCCGACGAGGCGAGCAAGATGCTACGTACTTACAATATTGCCTGGTGGGGTAATAACTACTATGACGTGAACGAACTGGGCCATATTAGCGTATGCCCGGATCCGGACGTTCCAGAGGCTCGTGTCGATCTGGCGAAGCTGGTTAAGGCCCGTGAAGCACAGGGTCAACGCCTGCCCGCGTTGTTTTGCTTCCCGCAGATCCTGCAGCATCGCCTGCGCTCCATTAACGCCGCCTTTAAGCGCGCACGCGAGTCCTACGGCTATAACGGCGACTACTTCCTGGTCTACCCGATCAAGGTTAACCAGCATCGTCGCGTCATCGAATCTCTGATCCACTCCGGCGAACCGCTGGGGCTGGAAGCCGGTTCCAAAGCGGAGCTGATGGCAGTTCTGGCCCACGCCGGGATGACCCGCAGCGTGATCGTCTGTAACGGCTATAAAGACCGCGAGTACATCCGTCTGGCGCTGATCGGTGAAAAGATGGGCCACAAAGTCTATCTGGTCATCGAGAAGATGTCGGAAGTGGCTATCGTGCTGGAAGAGGCCGAGCGTTTGAACGTGATCCCGCGTCTTGGCGTGCGTGCGCGTCTGGCGTCCCAGGGTTCCGGTAAGTGGCAGTCCTCCGGCGGCGAAAAATCCAAATTCGGTCTGGCGGCAACCCAGGTACTGCAGCTGGTGGAAATCCTTCGCGAGCGCGGCCGTCTGGACAGTATCCAACTGCTGCACTTCCACCTCGGTTCGCAGATGGCGAATATTCGCGATATCGCCACCGGCGTGCGTGAATCGGCGCGCTTCTACGTTGAGCTGCACAAGCTGGGCGTTAACATCCAGTGCTTCGACGTGGGCGGCGGACTCGGCGTGGACTATGAAGGCACCCGTTCTCAGTCCGACTGTTCGGTGAACTACGGCCTGAACGAATACGCCAACAACATTATCTGGGCTATCGGCGACGCCTGCGAAGAGCACGGCCTGCCGCACCCGACGGTGATCACCGAATCTGGTCGTGCGGTGACCGCGCACCATACGGTGCTGGTCTCCAATATCATTGGCGTGGAGCGCAACGAATACACTCTGCCTGTCGCCCCGGCTGACGATGCGCCGCGTGCGCTGCAGAGCCTGTGGGAAACCTGGCAGGAGATGCACGAGCCGGGCAACCGCCGCTCTCTGCGCGAATGGCTGCACGACAGCCAGATGGATCTGCATGATGTTCATGTCGGCTACTCGTCGGGCACTTTCAGCCTGCAGGAGCGTGCGTGGGCGGAGCAGCTCTATCTGAGCATGTGCCACGAAGTGCAGAAGCAGCTCGACCCGAGCAATCGTGCCCACCGGCCGATTATCGACGAACTGCAGGAGCGTATGGCGGATAAGATTTACGTCAACTTCTCCCTGTTCCAGTCAATGCCTGACGCCTGGGGTATCGATCAGCTGTTCCCGGTGATGCCGCTGGAAGGGCTGAACCACGCCCCTGAACGCCGTGCGGTGCTGCTGGATATCACCTGTGACTCCGACGGGGCAATCGACCACTACGTCGACGGGGACGGGATTGCCACCACGATGCCGATGCCGGAATACGACCCGGAGAACCCGCCGTTGCTGGGCTTCTTTATGGTAGGCGCCTACCAGGAAATTCTGGGCAACATGCACAACCTGTTCGGTGATACCGAAGCGGTGGACGTGTTTGTCTTCCCTGACGGCAACGTGGAAGTGGAGCTCTCCGACGAGGGGGATACGGTCGCGGATATGCTGGAATACGTGCAGCTCGATCCGAAAACCCTGCTGACGCATTTCCGCGATCAGGTAAAACGCACCGGGCTTGACGATACGCTGCAGCAGCAGTTCCTCGAAGAGTTCGAGGCGGGCCTCTATGGCTATACCTACCTTGAAGATGAGTAATTAGCGTTATTCCTCTTAAGGGCCGATTTATTTTTATAAATCGGCCCTTTTTCTGGATATCTCTTTGAATAGCGCCTGTCCCGCTTTTTTTCTGACCTGTACGCTATACAATCATCGGTTGAATAACTCCATGCAGATCAAAGGAAAGGGAATGAAAGGATTTAAGGTAAATGGCTTAATGATTGCCGGGCTGCTGCTGTTAAGCGGCTGCAGTACGATGCATCACTACGATCGCTCTCCGACGCCGGTTGTCGGTACCGCCTGGGGCGAGGACGTCAGCTCTGCGGTAAAAGAAGTCTACGCCGAGCGTGAGACGCGAGACCCGAAAGAAGTCATCGTCATTAATTACTCGGCGAAATATCCGGCGGGTAACGACAGGGTCTACAGCATCCGCAACGGCGATCTCGAATATGCTATTCGCGATGCCAACTTTAACTCCCTTCCGCTTTTTTCTCGCTATAACCGGGGCGGCGCTGAGCAGCAATATTCTGTTCAGGCCAGCGTCGGCATGAAATATCAGCTGTACGTGCGTAACTACAGCCGCGATACCAACTACGAGATCGTTGCCACGGTGGATGGCCTCGACGTACTCAACGGTCAACCAGGCTCTTTGAGCAATAGCGGCTATATTGTTAATGCGGGGACGTCGCTCTCTGTCCAGGGTTTCAGGAAGGACCGGAATACAGAAGCGGCGTTTACCTTTGCGGAGGTGAAGGCCTCCTACGCGGCGAACTCGGCGCAGGGCGATATCCGCAACGTCGGGGTTATTGGCTTCGCGGCCTTTGAGCTGAAGGGCAAGGCAAAAACCAGCCTGCCGCCATGCTCGGCGCAGGCCTTCCCGGGGGACAACAACGGCTATGCGCCGCCGCCCTGCCGGAAGTAAACGCCTCGCTTGAAGCCGGAGAAGTTTACGGCGATAATCAGGCAAATCAGGTAACACGCAAATCAATCCCTTCCTCGTCGGGTTTAACGACGCGGAGGGGATTTTTTTTATATTGACGTTAAAAGAGGTCAAAACATGAGCACCTTAGGTCATCAGTACGATAACTCTCTGGTATCTAACGCTTTCGGTTTTTTACGCCTGCCGATGAACTTCCAGCCATACGACAGCGATGCCGACTGGGTCATTACCGGTGTGCCGTTTGATATGGCGACCTCCGGTCGCGCCGGTGGCCGTCACGGCCCGGCGGCGATCCGTCAGGTATCCACCAATCTGGCCTGGGAGCATAACCGTTTCCCGTGGAACTTCGACATGCGCGAGCGCCTGAACGTGGTGGACTGCGGTGACCTGGTGTATGCCTTCGGCGACGCACGCGAAATGAGCGAAAAGCTGCAGGCCCACGCGGAAAAACTGCTGGCGGCCGGTAAGCGTATGCTCTCCTTCGGCGGCGACCACTTCGTGACCCTGCCGCTGCTGCGCGCCCACGCGAAGCACTTCGGTAAAATGGCGCTGGTGCACTTCGATGCACACACCGACACTTACTCCAACGGCTGCGAATTCGATCATGGCACCATGTTCTATACCGCGCCGAAAGAAGGCTTAATCGACCCGAACCATTCGGTGCAGATCGGGATCCGTACCGAGTTTGATAAAGACAACGGCTTTACCGTGCTCGACGCCTGCCAGGTGAACGACCGCAGCGTGGACGATATTCTGGCTCAGGTGAAGCAGATTGTTGGCGATATGCCGGTGTACCTGACCTTCGATATCGACTGTCTGGATCCAGCCTATGCGCCAGGTACCGGTACGCCGGTGATCGGCGGCCTGACCTCGGACCGCGCCATTAAGCTTGTTCGTGGCCTGAAGGATCTGAATATCGTCGGGATGGACCTGGTGGAAGTGGCTCCGGCCTACGACCAGTCCGAAATTACCGCGCTGGCGGCTGCCACTCTGGCCCTGGAAATGCTTTATATCCAGGCCGCCAAGAAGGGTGAGTAAACCAGTAGCGCCTGCAAACTGAGGCGCTAGTGGTCAGCCGGTTACTTAATCCCGTCCGCCGCCATCCGATCCCGGATATGCTGGGCGCGGGCGGCGGAAGCCGGATGGTCGTCAAACATTGAGCTTTGGCGGCCATCTTCCAGCTTCGCCAGTTTCTCAAAGCTGGTGGCAAGACCGGCCGGGTTGATATTGCGTTTGCGCAACAGGTCGTAGGAGTAGTCATCCGCCTCGGCTTCCTGACGCTGGGAGAACTGCGAGTTCACCAGCTTTTCACCGAGTTCGCCGAGCTGCGACTGGGAGAGGTTGCCAAGCACGCCACCTGCCGATGCCGCCGCAATTCGCACGGCGTTGGTGCCCATTGCTACCTGCATCCCTTTCTTCACGTGGCCCAGCGCGACGTGCCCCATTTCGTGGCCGAGAACGGCTTCTACTTCATTATCCGTCATCATATCCATCAGCCCGCTGTAGACGCGGATACAGCCGTTGGCCATCGCGAAGGCGTTAACGTCTTTCGCCTGATAAACCTTGTAGTTCGCCGGCTGGCCGTTGATATCGCTACCCAGCGCCGCGGAGATTTTGCTCAGTCGTTTGGCGTATTCGCTCCCGGCAGGGGCGATGGTGGCCTTGCTATCCATCTCCGCACAGGCTTTATCGCTCAGGGTCTGTACCTGCTCGTCGCTCAGGGAAAAGGCCTGATAAGCGCCGGCACCGGAGCTGAGCAGACCATTGGAATCCATATTCTGGCAGCCGGCTAGCAGCGTTGTCATACCGAGGGCCAACAGTAGGGGACGCATCTTCATCATTGTTATCTTCCGCAAGGGTTAGTCAGCTTTTACAGATGAGTATAAAGAAAGAAGGGACGGGCGGGCGAGGGGATTGCGCAACGCCTGAATGCGTTCCAGAGATTTCTTAAGGGCCGCAAGGATGCTCCACGTACATGACCTGCCGCTTGGGTTACATTGTTGTCACTTTTTTCCGGCACAGACCAAAACGCGCGGTTTTTACGCCGTTTCGGCATCGCCTTAACAGTCCGATCTGGAGTCAAAATGTCCTCACGTAAAGAGCTTGCTAATGCTATTCGTGCCTTGAGCATGGACGCAGTACAAAAAGCCAAATCCGGTCACCCGGGTGCCCCGATGGGTATGGCTGACATTGCCGAAGTGCTGTGGCGTGATTTTCTGAACCACAACCCGCAGAACCCGGCCTGGGCTGACCGTGACCGTTTTGTCCTGTCGAACGGTCATGGCTCCATGCTGATTTACAGCCTGCTGCACCTCACCGGCTACGATCTGCCGATGTCCGAGCTGCAGAACTTCCGTCAGCTGCACTCTAAAACCCCGGGTCACCCGGAAGTGGGCTACACTGCCGGTGTTGAAACCACAACGGGTCCGCTGGGTCAGGGTATTGCTAACGCGGTCGGTATGGCGATTGCCGAGAAGACGCTGGCGGCGCAGTTCAACCGTCCGGGTCACGACATTGTTAACCACTACACCTATGCCTTCATGGGTGACGGCTGCATGATGGAAGGGATCTCCCACGAGGTGTGCTCCCTGGCCGGTACCCTGAAACTGGGCAAACTGGTGGCTTTCTATGATGACAACGGTATCTCCATCGACGGTCACGTTGAAGGCTGGTTCACTGACGATACCGCAGCACGTTTTGAAGCCTACGGCTGGCACGTGGTGCGCGGCATTGACGGCCACGATGCGGCTGCGATCAAAGCGGCGGTCGAGCAGGCTCAGGCCGTGACCGACAAACCGTCCCTGCTGATGTGCAAAACCATCATCGGTTTCGGCTCTCCGAACAAAGAAGGCACTCACGATTCCCACGGTGCGCCGCTGGGCGACGCGGAAATCGCGCTGACCCGTGAGAAACTGGGCTGGAAACACCCGGCATTCGAAATCCCGTCTGAGATCTACGCGCAGTGGGATGCGAAAGAAGCGGGCAAAGCTAAAGAAAGCGCCTGGAACGACAAGTTCGCCGCCTATGCCAAAGCCTTCCCGCAGGAAGCGGCTGAGTTCACCCGTCGTATGAAAGGTGATATGCCGTCTGACTTCGACGCCAAAGCGAACGAGTTTATCGCGAAGCTGCAGGCTAACCCGTCTAAAATCGCCAGCCGTAAAGCATCCCAGAATGCGATCGAAGCCTTCGGTCCGCTGCTGCCTGAGTTCCTCGGCGGCTCCGCTGACCTGGCCCCGTCTAACCTGACGATCTGGTCCGGCTCTAAAGCGATCAACGAAGACGCAGCCGGTAACTACATCCACTACGGCGTGCGTGAATTCGGTATGACCGCGATCGCTAACGGTATTACGCTGCACGGTGGTTTCCTGCCGTACACCTCCACCTTCCTGATGTTTGTGGAATATGCGCGTAACGCGGTGCGTATGGCTGCGCTGATGAAACAGCGTCAGGTGCTGGTCTACACCCACGACTCCATCGGTCTGGGCGAAGACGGCCCGACTCACCAGCCGGTAGAGCAGGTGGCTTCCCTGCGCGTGACCCCGAACGTCAGCACATGGCGTCCGTGTGACCAGGTTGAGTCCGCGGTAGCGTGGAAATATGGCGTAGAGCGTCAGGACGGCCCGACCGCGCTGATCCTCTCTCGTCAGAACCTTGCCCAGCAGGATCGTACCGACGCGCAGCTGGCGAACATCGCCCGCGGTGGTTACGTGCTGAAAGACAGCGAAGGCCAGCCGGAGCTGATCTTTATCGCCACCGGCTCTGAAGTTGAGCTGGCGGTCGCCGCATGGGAAAAACTGACCGCCGAAGGCGTGAAGGCGCGCGTGGTCTCCATGCCGTCTACCGACGCGTTTGACAAGCAGGATGCGGCCTACCGCGAATCCGTGCTGCCGAAAGCCGTCTCTGCCCGTGTGGCAGTCGAAGCGGGTATCGCCGACTACTGGTTCAAATACGTGGGCCTGAACGGCGCTATCGTGGGCATGACCACCTTCGGTGAATCTGCCCCGGCCGAGCTGCTGTTTGAAGAGTTTGGCTTTACCGTGGATAACGTGGTCAGCAAAGCGAAAGCGCTGCTGTAATCGCGGTTTGACGTGCAAAACGGGTCGCTTCGGCGGCCCGTTTTTGTTTTTAGCGAACGCTGCTATTCCTCAAAAATGTGACGCATGTCAGATTAATGCCTTATCTGCCGGTGCGCTGATTCCTTTTATTCCTCTTTTGACTTACTCTAGCTGAAGCGTTTCAGTCGTTTAAATGTTCGACAAATAATCAATCAGTCGCAGTTTTAAAGAAGCGAGGTTTTCCTGGACGTGCCGCTGCATTACTCTGTCAGCCACACCTTTTCAGGGATATCTTTGCGGGAGACCTATGACCGTACGCGTAGCGATTAATGGCTTCGGTCGCATCGGGCGCAATGTGGTTCGTGCTTTGTATGAATCCGGGCGTCGGGCCGAAATCACCGTGGTGGCGATCAATGAGCTGGCCGATGCCAGCGGCATGGCGCATCTGTTGAAATACGATACCACCCATGGCCGTTTCTCCCGCGACGTGCGCCAGGAGCGCGAGCAGCTATTTATTGGCGATGACGCTATCCGCATTCTGCACCACAGTGAGATTGCGGCGCTGCCCTGGCGAGAGCTGGGCGTGGACGTGGTACTCGACTGTACCGGCGTGTACGGCAGTCGCGAAGACGGCGAGGCGCATCTGGCCGCCGGTGCGCGCAAGGTTCTCTTTTCACACCCCGGCGGCCATGACCTCGACGCCACCGTGGTGTTCGGCGTTAACCATGGCGAGCTGCGTGAAGAACACCGCATCGTCTCCAACGCCTCCTGCACGACTAACTGTATTATTCCCGTCATTAAGCTGCTGGACGATGCGTATGGCATCGACTCCGGGACGGTGACGACGATCCACTCGGCGATGAACGATCAGCAGGTGATCGATTCCTGGCACCCGGACCTGCGACGCACCCGCGCCGCCAGCCAGTCGATCATTCCGGTGGATACCAAACTTGCGGCCGGTATTACGCGAATTTTTCCGCAGTTTCACGACCGTTTTGAAGCGATTGCGGTGCGAGTACCGACCATTAACGTCACCGCCATTGACCTGAGCGTGACGGTGCAAAAACCGGTAAAAGCCTGTGAAGTCAACCTGTTGCTGCAAAAAGCAGCGCAGGGAATATTTCATGGTATAGTTGACTATACGGAATTACCGTTGGTCTCAACAGATTTTAACCATGACCCCCACAGCGCCATCGTGGATGGCACGCAAACGCGGGTCAGTGGTGCGCACCTGATAAAAACCCTTGTCTGGTGCGATAACGAATGGGGCTTTGCTAACCGAATGCTCGACACGACGTTAGCAATGGCAGCTATTGGTTTCAGGTAAGGCGCAGATGCGTCTGCAAAACTTTAAGAATCAACGAGAGGATTCACCATGTCTGTAATTAAGATGACCGATCTGGATCTGGCTGGTAAACGCGTTCTGATCCGTTCAGACCTGAACGTACCGGTTAAAGAAGGCAAAGTGACCAGCGATGCGCGTATTCGTGCTTCTCTGCCGACCATCGAGCTGGCCCTGAAACAGGGTGCGAAAGTGATGGTGACATCTCACCTGGGTCGCCCGACCGAAGGTGAATACAACGAAGAATTCTCTCTGCTGCCGGTTGTTAACTACCTGAAAGAAAAACTCTCCAGCCCGGTTCGCCTGGCAAAAGACTACCTCGACGGCGTAGAAGTGGCTGCGGGTGAGCTGGTGGTTCTGGAAAACGTTCGCTTTAACAAAGGCGAGAAGAAAGACGACGAAGCTCTTTCCAAAAAATACGCAGCCCTGTGCGACGTCTACGTGATGGATGCTTTCGGTACCGCGCACCGTGCGCAGGCTTCCACCCACGGCGTGGGCAAATTTGCCGCTGTCGCCTGTGCGGGTCCGCTGCTGGCCGATGAGCTGGAAGCGCTGGGCAAAGCCCTGAAAGAGCCGGCGCGTCCGATGGTTGCTATCGTGGGTGGTTCTAAAGTTTCCACCAAGCTGACCGTGCTGGACTCTCTGTCCAAAATCGCTGACCAGCTGATCGTTGGCGGCGGTATCGCCAACACCTTCGTTGCAGCCCAGGGCCACAACGTGGGTAAATCCCTGTACGAAGCGGATCTGGTTGATGAAGCTAAACGCCTGCTGACCATCTGCGATATCCCGGTCCCGACCGACGTTCGCGTGGCAACCGAGTTCTCCGAAACCGCCACCGCGACCCTGAAATCCGTTAGCGACATCAAAGATGATGAGCAAAGTCTGGATCTGGGCGACGTTTCTGCAGCACGACTGGCTGAAATCCTGAAAAACGCCAAAACTATCCTGTGGAACGGTCCGGTAGGTGTGTTCGAATTCCCGAACTTCCGTAAAGGCACCGAAATCGTGGCGAACGCTATCGCAAACAGCGACGCCTTCTCCATCGCTGGTGGTGGTGACACCCTGGCAGCGATTGACCTGTTCGGCATCGCTGACAAAATTTCTTACATCTCCACCGGTGGCGGCGCATTCCTCGAATTCGTGGAAGGCAAAGTGCTGCCGGCAGTGGCTATGCTCGAAGAGCGCGCTAAGCAGTAATGTTTGTCAGGCGGGGAAACCCGCCTGTTTTTCAGCGTGCTATATGGCTCGCTAACCCTTTTCAACGGCCGAAGATACAGATACAGGACGACAAAATGTCTAAAATTTTTGATTTCGTAAAACCGGGCGTCATCACGGGTGACGACGTTCAGAAAGTGTTCCAGGTTGCTAAAGAGAACAACTTCGCACTGCCGGCAGTAAACTGCGTTGGCACCGACTCCATCAACGCCGTTCTGGAAACTGCAGCCAAAGCGAAAGCGCCGGTTATCGTTCAGTTCTCCAACGGTGGAGCAGCGTTTATCGCCGGTAAAGGCGTGAAAACTGATGTTCCGCAGGGCGCAGCAATCCTGGGCGCTATCTCTGGTGCCCATCACGTGCATCAGATGGCTGAACACTACGGCGTGCCGGTTATCCTGCACACCGACCACTGCGCCAAAAAACTGCTGCCGTGGATCGATGGCCTGCTGGACGCGGGTGAAAAACACTTTGCTGCCACCGGCAAACCGCTGTTCTCTTCTCATATGATCGACCTGTCTGAAGAGTCCCTCGAAGAGAACATTGAGATCTGTTCTAAATACCTGGCGCGCATGTCTAAAATCGGCATGACCCTGGAAATCGAACTGGGCTGCACCGGCGGTGAAGAAGATGGCGTGGACAACAGCCATATGGACGCATCCGCACTGTACACCCAGCCGGAAGACGTTGATTATGCGTACACCAAACTGAACGCAATCAGCCCGCGCTTCACCATCGCAGCGTCCTTCGGTAACGTTCACGGCGTTTACAAGCCGGGTAACGTGAAGCTGACCCCGACTATCCTGCGCGACTCTCAGGAATATGTTTGCAAAAAACATAACCTGCCGCACAACACCCTGAACTTCGTGTTCCACGGTGGTTCCGGTTCTACCGCTCAGGAAATCAAAGATTCCGTCAGCTATGGCGTGATCAAAATGAACATCGATACCGATACCCAGTGGGCGACATGGGAAGGTATCCTGAACTACTACAAAGAAAACGAAGCGTATCTGCAGGGTCAGCTGGGCAACCCGAAAGGCGACGACCAGCCGAACAAGAAATACTACGATCCGCGCGTATGGCTGCGTGCTGCACAGACTTCTATGATCGTCCGTCTGGAGCAGGCTTTCAAAGAGCTGAACGCTGTCGACGTACTGTAATTCTTCTCTGAGAATTCCCCAAAAGGCCTGCAGAAATGCAGGCCTTTTTTATTGAGAATTCAAGGGGCTGATTAACACTGGTAATACCTTATTTTTGGCATTACGCAGATTTTTTGTTTACCCTTAAGTCGCTATTCGGCTAAACAGAAGGAAATCGGAATGGAAGATCTTAATGTCATTGATGGCATAAACAACGCAGGCTCGTGGCTGGTACGTAACCAGGCGTTGCTGCTGAGCTATGCGGTCAATATCGTGGCGGCCGTCGTTATTATCATCGTGGGGATGATTATTGCGCGCGTGGTCTCCGGTGCGCTGAACCGCCTGATGGTATCGCGGCAGATTGATGCCACCGTGGCTGATTTTCTCTCCGCTCTGGTGCGCTACGGCATTATCGCCTTTACGCTGATCGCCGCCCTGGGACGCGTGGGCGTGCAGACCGCCTCGGTCATTGCCGTGCTCGGTGCTGCCGGTCTGGCTATTGGTCTGGCGCTGCAGGGCTCGCTCTCAAACCTTGCCGCTGGCGTGCTGTTGGTGACTTTCCGTCCGTTCCGCGCCGGGGAGTACGTCGATCTCGGTGGGATCGCCGGGACGGTGCTGCAGGTGCAGATCTTCTCGACGACGCTGCGCACGGTCGATGGCCGTATCGTGGTGGTGCCGAACGGCAAGATTATCGCCGGCAATATTATTAACTTCTCCCGCGAGCCGGTGCGTCGTAACGAGTTTATTATCGGCGTGGCGTATGACTCTGATATCGACAAGGTCAAGCAGCTCCTGACCGCGATTATCGAGTCCGATGAGCGTATCCTTGCCGATCGTGAAAGAACCGTACGCCTTAACGAACTGGGCCCGTCATCGATCAACTTTGTGGTACGCGTATGGAGTAAAAGCGGCGACCTGCAGAACGTCTACTGGGACGTGCTGGAGCGCATCAAGCGTGATTTCGATGCGAACGATATCAGCTTCCCCTATCCGCAAATGGACGTGAACTTTAAACGTGTCAAAGAGACAGTGGAAGAGTAAATCCTGCCGGGGCCGCTTCTGCGGCCCCTGTTTTACCCTCGGTTATTAGCATGGCTTATTACTGATTAATATTATCAATTTCCGCTAATAATTTTCTCGCGCTATAGTCTGCATCCATCACCACTATGCGAGAGAGTCACCTGTGTTATCTTATTATTTTCAAGGGGTTGTGCTTGGCGCAGCCTTGATTCTTCCCCTCGGGCCACAAAATGCCTTTGTGATGAACCAGGGCATTCGCCGCCAGTACCACATTATGATCGCCTTCCTCTGCGCCCTGAGCGATATGGTGCTGATCGTCGGCGGGATCTTCGGCGGCAGCGCGCTGCTAATGCAGTCCCCGTGGCTGCTGGCGCTGGTCACCTGGGGCGGCGTCGCTTTTCTGCTGTGGTACGGATTCGGTGCGCTGAAAACCGCCTTCAGCCAGCAGCTGGCGCTGGCCGAGGCGGAGATTGCGCAGCAGGGTCGCTGGAAAATTATCGTCACCATGCTGGCCGTGACCTGGCTTAATCCCCACGTTTATCTCGATACCTTTGTGGTGCTGGGCAGCCTCGGCGGGCAGCTGGACGTGGAGCCCAGGCGCTGGTTTGCGCTGGGTACGGTCAGTGCCTCCTTCCTGTGGTTCTTCGGCCTGGCGCTGCTGGCGGCCTGGCTGGCCCCGCGTTTGCGCACCGCAAAGGCCCAGCGGATCATTAATTTCCTCGTGGGTGCCGTGATGTGGTTTATCGCTTTTCAGCTGGCAAAAGAAGGGGTTGCGCATCTTAGCGCGCTGCTGAACTAAGCCTTGTCTGATGGACATTCAGCCCGTAGTGGCTAAGCTTGCTGGCATAGCCCGTATCGCGGGTGAATCATCAATAAGGGAGGAGCGACAGTGACGTTCAAAATGATGGCCCTTGCGGCCCTGGTAGGACTTAGCAGCGTACCGGCCCTGGCAAGCGAATTGCCGGATGGCCCGCATATCGTGACCTCTGGCACGGCGAGTGTCGATGCCGTACCGGATATTGCCACTCTGGCGATTGAAGTGAACGTGGCGGCGAAAGACGCGGCGTCCGCCAAGAAACAGGCGGATGACAGAGTCGCGCAGTATATGACGTTCCTTGAAAAAAACGGCGTGGCGCGTAAAGACATTGGTGCGGCTAATTTGCGTACCCAGGCAGATTACGACTACCAGAACGGCAAAAGTATTCTGAAAGGCTACCGTGCTGTGCGTACGGTCGAGGTGACGGTGCGCGAGCTGGATAAACTCAATGCGCTGCTCGACGGGGCGTTAAAAGCGGGGCTCAATGAAATCCGCGCGGTGTCATTAGGCGTTGCGCAACCGGAAGCCTATAAAGATAAAGCGCGTAAGGCGGCGATTGATGATGCAGTCCATCAGGCGCAGCAGCTGGCGGCGGGTTTTGGCAGCAAGCTGGGACCGGTTTACAGCGTTCGCTATCATGTCTCGAACTATCAGCCAGGC
Source organism: Enterobacteriaceae bacterium (assembly GCA_035277345.1). GTDB lineage: Bacteria > Pseudomonadota > Gammaproteobacteria > Enterobacterales > Enterobacteriaceae > BIGb0383. The sequence goes on along the minus strand of DATEKR010000107.1, from coordinate 5,769 downwards.
CCGATGGTCCGCATGATGAAGGCCGAAGCGGCACCGGCTGACGCCCAGCAGACCTACGAGCAGCCGACGATTCAGTTTGACGATCAGGTTGATGTGGTGTTCCAGCTGGAGTCTGCGCAACCGCAGGCAGCAGCGCAGTAATCTGATGGCCCTCTTCACGAGGGCCATTTTTTTAGTCCTGTCTCAGCACTCTGTGCCCATATTCCAGCAGCGCATCCGTCACGTTGCGCATCATCCGGCTTTCCGGCGCAAAGCGGTGCCAGTAAAGCATCCGGCGCTGCAGCAGTCCCGGGGTCAGATCGATAAGCTCGCCTGACGCCAGCTCTCTCTCGATTTGCAGATGCGGGATCATACAGCAGGTCGTGCTCTGGCGTGCAAGCTGCACGAAGGCTTCCGATGAATTCACGATATGGCAGGGCACGCTGCCCGGCGGGAGGTCGAAGTACTGCTGTAAAAAGGCCTGGTGCATATCATCGAGGTGGTCGAACGCCACCGCCGGTGCTTTCAGCAGCGCGGCGCGGGTCACCCCGTTGGGGAAGTAGCGGGCGGCAAAATCTTTTGAGGCAACAAACAAATAGTCGAGCGCGCCAAGCTGGTCGACGAGACAGCTCGGCAGCGCCTGAGGCTGGATACTGACGGCACCTACCACTTCACCCCGGCGCAGACGCTCCTGGGTACGGGTTTCATCTTCCACCTGTAAATTCAGGCGAATAGGGGAGTCGGAAAGGACGGTCGCCAGCGCGGGCAACAGCCAGGTTGCCAGACTGTCGGCGTTGACCGCCAGCGAGAGCAGCAGCGGGGTAGAGCCGGTTTGCTCATCCCCGAGCCACTCCTCTTCCAGCAGCTCAACCTGACGCAGCAGGGCGAGGAGCTTCTGCCCCTGTTCGGTTGGGCGCGGCGGCACGGTACGCACCAGCAGCGGCTGGCCGAACATGTTTTCCAGCTGTTTAATACGCTGCGAGACGGCGGACTGGGTAATACACAGTTTCTGCGCGGCGCGCTCAAACCCGCGTTCGCGGATCACCGCGTCTAGCGCCTGTAGTGTTCTGTAGTCCGGACGTTTCATTGCTCTGGCTGGCTCCATTATTTTTGCTTATCCAGCACTATGACATAAAACACCGTGAGGTACAGACGAAAATATGACTCTCTGGAATGTGACGGGGGTCACAGGGACATTTCACCCGTCGATGCCTTATAATACGGCATGAGTTTTCACATCACAGGCAAAAAACATGACGCAGGATGAACTGAAAAAAGCGGTGGGCTGGGCGGCTCTGGACTATGTTAAGCCGGGCACCATCGTTGGGGTAGGGACAGGCTCGACCGCCGCGCACTTTATTGACGCACTGGGCACCATGAAAGGCCAGATCGAAGGGGCGGTTTCCAGCTCCGACGCCTCTACCGCTAAACTCAAAAGCCTCGGCATTACCGTGTTTGACCTCAACGAGGTCGACAGGCTTGGGATCTACGTCGACGGTGCGGATGAGATCAACGACCAGATGCAGATGATCAAAGGCGGCGGCGCGGCGCTGACGCGTGAAAAAATCATCGCTTCGGTGGCGGATAAGTTTATCTGTATCGCCGATGCCTCCAAGCAGGTCCCGATCCTCGGCACCTTCCCGCTGCCGGTTGAAGTGATCCCGATGGCGCGCAGCGCGGTCGCTCGCGAGCTGGTGAAGCTGGGCGGTCGTCCGGAGTATCGCCAGGGCGTGACCACCGATAACGGCAATATCATCCTCGACGTGTACGGCATGGAAATCCTTAATCCGGTGGCGATGGAAGATGCGATCAACGCACTTCCCGGCGTGGTGACCGTGGGCCTTTTTGCCCGACGCGGCGCGGACGTGGCGCTGATCGGTACCGCCGACGGCGTGAAAATCATCGTGAAATGATCTGACGGGGAGAGGCTTCTCCCCGTTAAAAAAATCTGCAGACGGCAATTTTGGTGACTTGTGTCACGTTAAGGCGTCTGTTCTGGCGATCCTGCCAGCACACCGTCGCTTATCAGTATTTTACTCTGGCTTTTCCCGCTGAATGACATCTCTTCAGGTTGCCGACGCAAACGTTCATATTGCTGCAATAGTTTTTTTTGATATGTTGACTGGACGGACTTAAGTCCGACACAACATCAGACAAGACAAAAACAGGGTCGGGGAAATGGCAAAGGTATCACTGGAAAAAGACAAAATTAAGTTTCTGCTGGTCGAAGGCGTACACCAGAAAGCACTGGATAGCCTTCGTGCGGCAGGTTACACCAACATCGAATTTCATAAAGGCGCGCTCGATACGGAGCAGCTGAAAGAGTCGATCCGTGATGCCCATTTTATCGGCCTGCGATCCCGCACTAACCTGACTGAAGACGTGCTGGCTGCCGCAGAAAAACTGGTGGCGGTCGGCTGCTTCTGTATCGGCACTAACCAGGTCGATCTCGCTGCGGCGGCAAGACGCGGCGTGCCGGTCTTTAACGCTCCATTCTCCAATACCCGCTCGGTAGCCGAGCTGGTGATTGGTGAACTGCTCCTGCTGCTGCGCGGCATCCCGGAAGCCAACGCTAAGGCGCACCGTGGTATCTGGAACAAGCTGGCTTCCGGCAGCTATGAAGCGCGCGGTAAAAAACTGGGGATTATCGGCTACGGCCATATAGGCACCCAGCTGGGGATTCTGGCGGAATCTCTGGGGATGCACGTCTTCTTCTACGATATCGAAAGCAAGCTGCCGCTGGGCAACGCGACTCAGGTACAGCATCTCTCCGACCTGCTGAATATGAGTGACGTGGTCAGTCTCCACGTACCGGAAAATGCCTCGACCAAAAACATGATGGGCGCGGAAGAGATGGCCCTGATGAAGCCGGGTTCTCTGCTGATCAACGCCGCACGCGGCACCGTGGTGGATATTCCTGCCCTGTGCGACGCGCTGGCGCGTAAGCATCTGGCGGGCGCGGCTATCGACGTCTTCCCGACCGAACCGGCCACTAACTCCGATCCCTTTATCTCTCCGCTGAGCGAATTTGATAACGTCCTGCTGACGCCGCATATCGGCGGCTCCACTCAGGAAGCGCAGGAAAATATCGGCCTTGAAGTGGCGGGTAAACTGGCGAAGTACTCCGATAACGGCTCTACGTTGTCGGCGGTGAACTTCCCGGAAGTGTCCCTGCCGCTGCACGGCGGTCGTCGTCTGCTGCACATCCACGAAAACCGTCCGGGTGTGCTGACGGCGATTAACCAGATCTTTGCCGCACAGGGCATCAACATTGCCGCACAGTATCTGCAGACCACGCCGCAGATGGGCTATGTCGTTATCGATATTGAAGCGGAAGAGGATGTGGCGCAGAAGGCGCTGCAGAGCATGAAGGCGATCCCGGGGACTATCCGCGCCCGTCTGCTTTACTGATTGGTTTTTCTCCCTCTCCGTAAGGGGAGGGAGACGCTCACCAGTGCCAGGTTTGTGACGGCGTGACCACTGCGGGCAGAGGAATATCCCACTGCTCCACCGGTAAACTCTCTACTTGCTGACAATCATGGGCATAGCCCACCGGCTGCACGCCATAGCGCTGCCAGTTCTGCAGGGTACGATCGTAAAACCCCCCGCCCATGCCCAGACGCTGCCCCTGACTATCGAAGGCAACCAGCGGCGTAATCAGCACGTCCAGCTCGCTCAGCGGCAGCACGTCGCGTACGTCCAGCTTCGGCTCCTGGATTTTCAGGCGATTGACCACCAGTTCGCTTTGCGGATGGTAGTGCAGAAACAGCAGATTACCGGAGCTAAAAGGGTGCAGTACCGGTAGATAGATCCGTTTTCCCGCTCGCCAGAGCTGTTCAATCAGAGGGCGGGTATCGAGTTCACCGTCGAAAGAGAGAAACAGGGCAACGCTTGTGGCCATGACCACAGGCGGATACGCCAGCATGCGGGCGGCGGCCTGGTCGGCAAAATGGCGCTGCTGTTCGGGCGAAAGCGTACGACGACGCTGGCGGATAAGCTGCCGTATTTGCTGTCGTGAGGAAGAGACTTCAGGGAATTGTGTCATGGTAGACGTAAAAAGAGGGAATCTCCGAGATGCCGCCGCTGGCTGTAACCCTTGAACCCTTGGTTCAAGGTGAATGCGTCGTCACAGTTTTAAGGCTTCTCGGACGGACCGAGCATGCTCACCAACCGTGGAGCGCCACATTCTGTTGGTATGAAATATCGGCTCAGGGGACTGGCCCGCTTGCGAACATCTCAGAGAAATTTTTGCTTCACGACCACTCTACCACAGGCGATCATAAAGTGTTATTCAAACTTCGGCCCCGTTCTTTCGGATATGCGACCCTGGTCAAGCAATGCCTGCTCAATGGTCTGCTGTAGCATCCGAATTCGCTGCTCCATATCGGCGGCGTAGTCCCGGGTTTTTGCCTTCTCCTGAGCCAGCTCATAACTTATGTTCAGTGCGGCAATGCACACCAGCTGCTCAGTATTTGTGACTCTAGTGCGAACTTTCAGATCTTGCAACCGCTGATTCAGATCCTCAGCTGCCTGATTTAACGCATCCGTTTGTTCAGGCGGGCAATTCACTCGCAGTGAACGGCCAAAAATTTGGATATCGACGGGTTGTGCAGACATGCCACCTTCCTGCTGATTGACTGCGCTACCCTCGCGCCCTGACCTGGGCCTGCGAAGGGGCGACACTATAGCTATCCTGGTTTGGAGATACAAGCCCTTTTCTGGTATCACCAGGGCGCAAAGTGGTAGCATATCACGATATTCCTCCCAACGACGACGAATGCGCATGTCTAAACAGAATGAAATGCCTGGTTACATTGACGTAAACCAGTTACTGAACCAACAGGGCATCGGCTTAACGCCTGCCGAAATGCACGGTCTGATCAGCGGGATGCTTTGCGGCGGCAACAACGACAGCAGCTGGCAGCCGCTGCTGCACGATCTGACCAACGAAGGGCTGGCCTTTGGCCACGAGCTGGCGGAAGCCTTGCGTAAAATGCACACCGTTACCGGCGACTCGCTGGAAGACGACGGCTTTCTCTTTCAACTCTACATCCCGGAAGGCGATGACGTCAGCGTGTTTGAACGTGCCGACGCGCTGGCCGGTTGGGTGAATCACTTCCTGCTTGGCCTGGGCGTGACCCAGCCGAAGCTCGACAAGGTGACCGGCGAAGCCGGAGAAGCCATCGACGATCTGCGTAATATCGCCCAGCTGGGCTATGACGAAGAAGACGATAAGGAAGAGCTGGAGATGTCGCTGGAAGAGATTATCGAGTACGTCCGCGTTGCGGCGCTGCTCTGCCACGACACCTTTACCCGCCAGCAGCCGACCGCACCGGAAGTGCGCAAACCGACATTGCATTAATACTGATTTCGCTGACACAGCGTTTTTAAGGAGGTGTCATGACACAGCAAGTATTTCTTCGCCGTCGCCAGGCTCTGCTGGCAACGATGTCACCGGGTAGCGCGGCGCTGATCTTTGCCGCGCCGGAAGCGACGCGCAGCAACGACAGCGAATACCCTTATCGACAGAACAGCGATTTCTGGTATTTCACCGGCTTTAACGAGCCGGAAGCGGTGCTGGTGCTGATTAAAAGTGATGACACCCACAACCACAGCGTGCTGTTTAACCGGGTCCGCGATCTGACCGCTGAAATCTGGTTTGGCCGCCGTCTGGGCCAGCAGGCCGCGCCGGAAAAACTGGGCGTCGACCGGGCGCTGGCCTGGGGCGAAATCGACGAGCAGCTTTATCAGCTGCTTAACGGCCTCGATACGGTGTATCACGCCCAGGGC
>DATEKR010000106.1:0-9137 GCA_035277345.1 Enterobacteriaceae bacterium | reverse complement strand
TGGTTTATGCGTTTGCCCAGGCGAGACGGGGCAGGAAAGGGACATCTCACAGCGCCTGACGAATCACCTCGACGACGCCTTCAATCACCGGATCGCGCAGGCTGAGCTTATTATAATGTAGTGAAAATTCAATGCATTCCTCGTTGACAGGCGAAAAGTCGAGCGTCTGCAGAGGCCAGCACTGGCTGAAGAGATCAAAGAAACGCTTCGGCATCAGGCCGAGTAAATCGCTACCGGCAATCAGTGCTGCAATCGTAAACATATTGTAACTGCTGAAGCTGACCTGCCGTTCCGGGAACATCTCATGAATGCGTTTACGCAGGTCGCTGTGCCCCTGTCCTTCCAGCATCAGCAGCGTATGCTGAAACTGCTCAAGATCCGGCAGCGTGAGGGGAGTCTGCAGCGCCGGATGGCCTTTCCGACAGACCAGCACCAGCGGGTCAGTATAGAGGACATGATGGGCCAGCGAGCGCACGCTGTGCACGTGACTGTCGATAATCAGGTCCGTCTGGAACTGACTGAGTTGGGTGGCCGCATCTATTACCGGCGTGTTGCGCAGCAGCAGATGGGGATAACTCTCTTTTACCGCTTTGTAAATGGGCGGCATCAGCATTGCCCCCAGAGAAGGCGGCGTCCCTATAGTAATGGTGCGCTGCTTGTCATAGCTACCGCTGAGATCCAGCGCGCCAAGAATCGATTCCAGACCCTGGCTAATATAGTCGTGCAGGTGCGTGGCGTAGGCGGTCGGTGTGACGCCCTGGCCTTTGCGGATAAACAGCGGGTCGGGAAAAATGGTGCGTAATTTCTGAATCGACTGACTTATTGCCGAAGGTGTCAGGTTGAGAATTTTGGCGGCGTTAACGATGCCCTTATGGACATATACGGCTTCGAAGATCGTCAACAAATTAAGATCGATATTACGTAGCGTGCGAAATATTTGCGGCGTGTCATCATCGAGACGCTGGCTTATCCTTCTTTCTGGCAGGTCATTATAATCCACGCTGACTCTCCGAATTTATACACATTATAAATAATAGTAGTAAATGTCATTACCCGTTATTATTGTTGTTAATACATTATTTTGGTGAATGCTTTTACCTTATAAATCAGCACCTCGCCTTACTGAACAGTATTTATCAGACGCGACAGTAGCCTTGCCGCTCAAGGGTATTGAGCAGATGTCTCTTATTAATTAAATCAAGCCGTCATGGGAAAATAGAGAATCTTTCCAGGGTTGTAAAGAGGGAAGGGTGAAACAGTGGCGGTCTGCATAATAAATGACCGCCATACAGGATATATCATTCAGCAATATAGTCGTGGGGGGGATTATTTAACCCTGTCAGAAAATGGCGAACCAGTATGGGCTCGACACTGGCCGGCGTGGCATCGGCCACCCAGTCTTTGACCTGCGCCATTTCCATACCCGCATAGCCGCAGGGATTAATCCGCTGGAAAGGGGAAAGATCCATCGCAATATTGAGTGCCAGGCCGTGGAAAGAGCAGCCTTTACGGATACGCAGGCCGAGAGAGCAAATCTTCTTCTCACCCACATAGACGCCTGGCGCATCGGCACGCGGGAAGGCTTCAATACCCAGCTCAGCCAGCGTATCAACCACGGTCTGCTCCAGCAGGGTCACCAGCTCGCGTACGCCAAGCTTACGACGCTTAAGATTCAGTAACACGTACATGACCTGCTGACCCGGGCCGTGGTAGGTCACCTGCCCACCGCGATCGCTCTGGATCACCGGAATATCACCGGTGGCGAGGATGTGTTCCGCTTTACCGGCCTGCCCCTGGGTGAAAACCGGGGGATGCTCTACCAGCCATATCTCATCGAACGTGTTTTCATCGCGGGTGTCGGTAAACTCATGCATCGCCTGGGATATCGGTGCATATGGCTGCTGACCGAGGTGGCGAACCAGAATTTTATCCTGAAACAAAACGGTATCTCCGGGGAGGAAATAAAAAGGGTGTCGGGGAGTATATCACAGCGGGGAAGGGGTTACCCGGCGTGGCCGGGTAACGATAAAACTTACAGCACCATACGGACGCTTTCAATATTGCCCAGCTCTTCGTACAGAGTCTCTACCTGCTCGATATGCGTGGCGGTAATGGTGATAGACACCGAATGGTAGTTGCCTTTGCTGCTCGGTTTTACCTGCGGTGAGTAGTCACCCGGCGCGTGGCGCTGTACCACTTCCACCACCTGGTCAACCAGCTCGGGCACCGCCTGGCCCATTACCTTGTAGGTAAAGGAAGTCGGGAATTCAAGCAGTTCGTTAAGTTTGGTTTTCATGTCAGCTCCGGCGTTAAAAAGAACGACTCCTGCCATAAAGGCAGGAGTCTGGGTCATGCTAAGTATATGGGGATGAAAATCGCTATTTCAAGTGGCGATTTATTAACCAAACCAATGGTGGAAGGTCAGCTTGATATAGTCGATGATTTTGCCGAAGAAATTACCTTCTTCGATCTGCTGCAGCACCACCAGCGGGCGCTGTTCGATAGTTTTACCGTCCAGCTGGAAGTTAATGGTACCCACGACCTGATTTTTCTGCAGCGGCGCGTGCAGCTCGCTGTTATTCAGCACATAGCTGGCTTTCAGATCTTTCATGCGGCCGCGTGGGATGGTCAGATAGACGTCTTTATCCACGCCAAGGGACGCGCGGTCGCTATCGCCAAACCAAGCGGGTTCAGACGCGAACTCTTTGCCTACTTTCAGCGGATTGACGGTTTCAAAGAAACGGAAGCCCCAGGTCAGCAGCTTTTTACTTTCGGTTTCACGGCCCTTAAAGGTACGTCCGCCCATTACCGCAGAGATCAGGCGCATCTGGCCTTCGGTCGCCGAGGCGACAAGGTTGTAGCCCGCTTTGTCCGTATGGCCGGTTTTGATACCGTCAACGTTCAGGCTATTGTCCCACAGCAGACCATTGCGGTTAGTCTGACGGATACCGTTAAAGGTGAACTCTTTCTCTTTGTAGATAGTGTATTCAGCCGGAACGTCGCGGATCAGAGACTGACCAATCAGCGCCATATCGCGTGCAGAGCTGTACTGACCTTCGGCGTCCAGACCGTGCACGGTCTGGAAGTGACTATTCTGCAGACCCAGGGCGCTAACGTAGCTGTTCATCAGGCTGACAAACGCATCCTGGCTACCGGCAACGAAATCGGCCATCGCCACGCAGGCATCGTTACCCGACTGCAGGTTAATACCGCGGATCAGCTGCGAAACGGGCACCTGCATGCCCGGTTTCAGGAACATCAGGGAGGAACCTTTGAAGACCGGGTTGCCGGTGGCCCAGGCATCGTTGCCGATGGTGACCAGGTCGCTCTCTTTGAACTTACCGGCTTTCATGGCCTGACCGATAACATAGCTGGTCATCATTTTTGTCAGGCTGGCGGGATCGCGGCGGGCATCCGCATTCTGCTCTGCCAGAACCTTACCGGAGTTGTAGTCGATCAGGATCCAGGATTCCGCGTCGATTTGCGGCGCACCCGGGATCATGGTTTTGATATTCAGGTCTTCGGCATACGCAACGCTGGTTGCGGCACAGAGAGCCGTGGTGAGCGCCAGGCGCTGCACAAAACGAGCAGAGAAAGTGGTCTTCATGGTCAGAACAACGACATCCGTGATGGAGTTAAAAAAAGTGCCCTACTATAGCAAATGCTATACAGGCGGGCATCTGAGATTGCGCATGACTTTGTTAACGTCGCTTACAGAAATTGACAATCTCAGATGCGTACATGAATCAGTTGGCGCTGGCCACAAACGACTGCAGCTGCGCTTCGCTTTGCAGGCGCTGCTGTAGCGCACTGGCTTCGGCTTTGCTGCTAAACGGTCCTAGCTGGATACGCCAGACCGCACCGTTTTGCACCACGCGTCCCGGCGCAGAGAACTGCTGGCTCAATCGCTGCTGGAACTGTTGGGCCCGGCCTTGATCGCTGACGGCACCAACCTGAACCACCAGGCTACCGGCGGCAGCGGGTACTGCGGCAGGCGCTGCTGTCTGAGCGGCTGCCGCAGGCACGACACCCTGAACGGAACCCGGTGCCGTGACCGGTGCGTTCTGCGTTGCGACCACTGGCGTTGCCGCAGCCGGTGCTGCGGGCTCACTGCTTTCCAGTACGCCGGTATTCAGCGTGGTCGGGGCACCGAGAAAACCGCTGCTTCTGACCGGTGCGCCAGCGCTGTCTTCGCTTTGCAGCGTCGAATTACTGATCTCGCGCACGTCACCCTGCGGCTGCATCGCCTGCGGCGCGGAGGAGACGCTGCCCATACCGCCGGCTAAATCCGGACGCGCTGGCAGCGCGTAGGTTTGTTTGGCGATCGTTGTGCAGACGGTTCCCGGACCGGACATGCTCCCATCCTGGGCCACGATAATCGGGTCGATCCGCACCTTAGTGTTGTTCGAGTTATTCAGACGATCGGCGGCGGCACGGGAGAGAGAAATAACCCGGTCATTGCCGTAGGGACCGCGATCGTTGATGCGTACCACGATCATACGCCCGTTCGCCAGGTTGGTGATGCGGGCATAGCTCGGGATCGGCAGCGTCGGGTGCGCCGCCGTCAGCGCTGCGGCGTCAAACATTTCGCCGGAAGCGGTCAGGTTGCTGCCCGGCTCTGCGTCATAAATCGCGGCGAAACCGGCCTGGCTGAAGCGGGAGGCATCCTGCACGATCTTATAGTTTTTACCGTCGCGCTGATAATCCTGGTTGGCCGTGGCGTTCAGAGGCTCAAAGCGAGGCTCCGCACCGCTGATTTCGACTATCGGACCGTTACATACCGCAGGTTGCGGTGCCACAGCGGTCTGCTGCTGGCCATCATCACTGGTACAGGCCGCCAGCAGTCCCGCCGCGACACAGATTCCGAGCCATTGTTTACGCATTGCGTACCCCTTACACACTTTTCGACAGCATTTTTCTGTGGGTGTGTATCGACATGATGATACCAAACCCGGCCATGAGAACGATGAGCGCTGAGCCTCCGTAGCTCACCAGCGGCAGGGGCACCCCTACAACCGGCAGAATACCGCTCACCATACCAATATTCACAAAGACATAAACGAATAAAATCAGCATCAGGCCACCGGCCATTACGCGGCCAAAGGTGGTCTGTGCGTGTGCGGCAATCCATAGCCCGCGCATAATCAACAGCAGATAGAGCGCCAGCAGGATTAGAATACCCACCAGCCCCAGCTCCTCCGCCAGAACGGCAAAGATAAAGTCCGTATGGCGTTCAGGGAGGAACTCCAGCTGCGATTGTGTGCCGTGCAGCCAGCCTTTGCCACCGAAGCCGCCGGAGCCGATAGCAATTTTGGACTGAATAATATGATAGCCCGCACCGAGCGGATCGGACTCCGGATCCAGCAGCATCATGACGCGCTGACGCTGGTAATCGTGCATCAGGAAGAACCACAGGATCGGAATAAAGGCCGCCAGCAGCAGGGCCGCAATGCCGATCAGCCGCCAGCTCAGACCGGATAAGAACAGCACGAAGAGGCCGGAAAGTGCGACCAGGATTGAGGTGCCGAGGTCAGGCTGAGCGGCGACCAGCAGCGTAGGCATAAAAATCAGCACCAGCGCGATAGCGGTATTTTTTAGCGACGGCGGGCAGACATCGCGGTTAATAAAGCGCGCCACCATCAGCGGCACGGCTATTTTGGCTATTTCCGAGGGCTGGAAGCGGATGATACCCAGATCCAGCCAGCGCTGTGCGCCTTTTGAAATGGCCCCGAACGCATCGACGGCAATCAGCAGGATCACACAGACGATATACAGGTAGGGCGCCCAGCCTTCATAAACACGGGGCGGGATCTGCGCCATCACCACCATCACCACCAGGCCGATGGCAATCTGACCAATCTTACGTTCGGTCATGCCGATATCCTGGCCGCTGGCGCTCCAGATAACCAGCGAGCTGTACACCAGCAGCGCGAGAATAATCAGCAGAAAGAGAGGGTCGATATGGATTTTATCCCACAGAGACTTTTTGTTGCGGTTATCCGTCATGGTCATTAATCCTCCGCCGCCGCCGTGGCCGGGTTTTCATCCGGTAAATCCGTGTTGTTATCACCCAGCATGATGTGATCGAGGATCTGACGCATGATGGTACCAACCGCCGGCCCTACGCCCCCGTTCTCAAGGATGATCGCCACGGCGACCTGGGGTTTGTCGTAAGGGGCAAATGCCGTCATCAGCTTATGGTCGCGCAGGCGTTCCGCAATCTTATGGGCGTTATAGGTTTCGTTGGCCTTAAGGCCGTAAACCTGGGCGGTACCTGACTTGGCGGCAATTTTATAGGGCGCGCTGGCAAAGTATTTATGCCCGGTGCCGTTGGCCCGGTTAGCCACGCCGTACATACCGTCTTTAGCGATCTCCCAGAAGCCGGAGTGAATATCGCCGATGGTGGTTTGTTCCGCCTGCTTCCATGGCACCTGTTTTCCGTCCTGGACGGTACTCATCATCAGGTGCGGGACTTTGACCACCCCGTCGTTAATCAGGGTGACCAGGGCTTTGTTCATCTGCAGCGGCGTCGCCGTCCAGTAGCCCTGGCCGATACCGACCGGAATGGTGTCACCCTGGTACCAGGGTTTCTTAACGTGTTTCAGCTTCCATTCGCGGGTTGGCATATTACCGGAACGCTCTTCCGAAAGATCGATACCGGTGTAGTGGCCGTAGCCAAACTTGCCCATCCACTCAGACAGGCGGTCGATACCCAGATCGTAGGCGACCTGGTAGAAGAAGGTATCCGCCGACTCTTCCAGGGATTTGGTGATATTCAGACGGCCATGCCCCCATTTTTTCCAGTCGCGATAGCGCTTTTCGGAGCCGGGCAGCTGCCACCAGCCGGGGTCAAACAGGGTGGTATTGTGGTTAATCACGCCGGTTGACAGCGCTGAGACGGCAACAAAGGGTTTCACCGTTGAGGCTGGCGGGTAGACACCCTGGGTCGCACGGTTAATCAGCGGCGTGTTGGGATCGTCCAACAGGGCTTTGTAGTCTTTAGTCGAGATGCCATCGACAAACAGGTTCGGGTTATAGCTGGGGGTCGATACCAGGGCCAGAATACCGCCGGTGCGCGGATCGGTGACCACGACTGCAGCGCGGCTGCCTTCCAGTAATGTTTCAATGTAGGTCTGTAATTTCACGTCGAGGGTCAGTCGGATATCGAACCCGGCCTGCGGCGGAACTTCTTTTAACTGGCGGATCACGCGCCCACGGTTGTTGACCTCGACCTCTTCATAGCCGGTCTGACCGTGGAGCATCTCTTCATAGTAGCGCTCGATACCCAGCTTGCCGATATCGTGGGTGGCCGCATAGTTGGCCAGCTTGCCGTCTTTATCCAGGCGGTCGACGTCGCGGTCGTTGATTTTCGACACGTAGCCAATCACGTGGGTCAGGGCGGAGCCATACGGGTAGTAGCGACGTTTGTAGCCTTTCACTTCCACGCCCGGGAAGCGGTACTGGTTCACCGCAAAGCGTGCGACCTGGATTTCCGTCAGGTTAGCTTTCACCGGGATAGAGGTGAAGCGGTGCGAACGTGAACGCTCTTTTTTGAAATTGGCGATATCGTCATCGGTCAGATCGACCACGGCGCGCAGGTCTTCCAGCGTCTGCTGAATGTTATCGACCTTCTCCGGCATCATCTCTACCTGATAGATAGTGCGGTTCAGCGCCAGCGGGATGCCGTTGCGATCGTAAATAATGCCGCGGCTGGGTGCGATGGGCACCAGCTTGATGCGGTTTTCATTGGAGCGCGTCTGGTAGTCGGTAAAGCGGACGATTTGCAGATTATAGAGATTAGCGATCAGCACGCCGGTCAGCACGACGATCCCGGCAAAGGCGACCAGCGCCCGACGCACAAAGAGCGCGGATTCTGCGGTATAGTCGCGAAAAGAATTCTGTAATTTCATCCGCTGCTTAATCAACCCTTGTCATCATTACTCGCGGTGGTAAGGGTGGTTGGTGGTGATGCTCCACGCCCGATACAGGCTCTCCGCAACCAGCACCCGCACCAGTGGGTGGGGAAGGGTCAACGCAGAGAGTGACCAACTTTGTTCCGCGGCCGCTTTACAGGCGGGCGACAAACCTTCAGGACCGCCAATCAGCAGGCTGACATCGCGGCCGTCCATCTTCCACCGCTCCAGTTCATTGGCCAGCTGCGGCGTATCCCAGGGTTTCCCCGGGATATCGAGGGTCACGATGCGGTTCTTGCCCGCAGCGGCCAGCATCAGCTCGCCTTCTTTTTCAAGAATGCGCTTAATATCGGCGTTTTTGCCGCGCTTTCCCGCCGGGATCTCGATCAGTTCAAACGGCATATCTTTCGGAAAGCGTCGCAGGTACTCGGTAAAACCGGTTTGTACCCAGTCGGGCATTTTGGCGCCGACGGCGACCAGCTGAAGCTTCACGCATTAACCCCAGAGTTTTTCCAGCTCGTACAGACGACGGCTCTCTTCCTGCATGACGTGGACGATGACGTCGCCCAGATCGACAACGACCCAGTCAGCGATGGCCTGGCCTTCCACGCCCAGCGGCAGCAGCCCGGAAGCGCGGGATTCCTGCACCACATGATCGGCAATAGAAGCAACGTGGCGGCTGGAGGTGCCGGTACAGATAACCATGCAATCAGTGATGCTGGATTTACCCTTAACGTCGATAGCGATGATGTCCTGGCCTTTCAGGTCATCAATTTTGTCGATAACAAAATCCTGGAGTTCTTTACCCTGCAAGTGTTCCCCCTGGGGATATGAAAATTAATCAATAGTAAACAGCCCGACAGTATACCCGAAAGTATCGCGTATTCGGGACAAAATGTTGCCGGATGGGCTCGGGAAAGTGGGCTATCATCCCACCCCGGGCGTGTGATTGCATCGCCATTTTTGTAAAACAATTTCTCGGGCGAGGCCGCACAGGCTGCGGAGAATAGCAGCCTGTCGGTGTCTGTCAATGGGACGGCGTCGTTGCGGGTGAAAAAACGGCAAATCAGGCGCTGGCGCGACTGTTCAGCACGCGCAGGGTGGAGAAATCTTCCTTGAGTTCGATCAGGCTCCAGCACCCCTGATCCAGATGAAAATGCCACAGGGCGGCGGCGGGCATCTTTAGCAGCAGGGCAATCAGCAGGCTGAGTACGCCCTGGTGGC
>DATEKR010000105.1:0-3190 GCA_035277345.1 Enterobacteriaceae bacterium | reverse complement strand
CGACTATGTCGTGAAAAGCTTGACCACGATCATTAGCATGCTAATCATTAATAAACTACCCCGTGATGGGTAACGACGTTGCGACATGGGTAAAAGACTGCTGAAATCACGCCATTGCACCCGTCGCTGACCACAAGGATTATCTTATGCGTTATACCTCTCTCGCTCTGCTTGCCGCCCTCCCTTTGCTGGCATCGGCCAACGATGCGCTGCCTCCGGCGGTCCAGCAAATTGAAAAACAGGGCATCACCATTATTAAAGAGATCAAAACCGAAGGTGGGTTACGCAGCTGGGTAGGTCGATATCAGGATATGGGCGTTACCATCTGGCTGACGCCGGACGGCAAGCATGCTATCTCCGGCTATCTGTACAACGAAAAAGGCGAGAACCTGAGCGAGGCGATTTTCCAGGAGCAGATCTATATTCCTGAAGGGCGCAAGCTGTGGGAAAAATTCCTGACCGCGCAGGCCATTAAAGAGGGCAACCCGCAGGCGAAACGTAAAATCATTGTCTTTGCCGATCCTTTCTGCCCTTACTGCAAACAGTTCTGGGCCGCTGCGCAGCCGTGGGTCAGCGCCGGAAAAGTGGAGCTGAATACGCTGCTGGTGGCGGTGATAAATCCGCAAAGTGGGCGCTACGCCTCGGCGATCCTGAGCGCCAGCGATCCGGCAAAAGCATGGAGCGAGTACGAATTATCCAACGGGAAAAAACTGCCGCCGTTCCCGGAGAAAACCAGCAAGGAGACCTTTAGCGCGTTGCAGCATCACCAGCGACTGATGGATGAGGCGGGCGCGAACGCCACCCCGGCCATCTACTATATGAACGACAAGCAGGAGCTGCAGCAGGTGGTCGGCATGCCGGATGCTAAACAGCTGGAGGCGATGTTCGGCCCGAAATAACCGGTTCTGGCCGCCGCGCTCAGGGTACGATCTGCTCCAGCAGCACTTCTCTGGCATGGGCCACTCGCGGCTGTCTCAGCGTGCCCGGCGTCCAGATCAGGTTGTAACTTATCTCGGTATTGCCCACCGGCGGTGGGATGGCCACCAGCTCGCCGCGCCCGAGCTGCTCGCGACAAAGGTATTCGGGCAGCACCGTCCAGCCAAATCCCTGGGTGAGCAGACTGCGCAGCGCACGAAGATCCTGCCCGACCACGGCGGGAAGTTTATCGGGCATGGGGATCTGGTTTTTACTCAGCCAGTTGTCGATTAGCGAGAGCTCCAGGTTGTAGGCCAGCAAGGGTTCCTGATTGAGTACGGCACGCGGATTGTCCGCCTGGAGAATACGCTCAACCACCGCCGGTGCAGCGACCGCCACCACGCTATTGGTAAAGATCACCTCGCTTTTTAAGCGTTCATCCGTCACCGGATGGGCGGAAATCCCTAAATCGCAATGCCCGTCCAGCAGCATCTGAATCACCAGAGGGCCGTCTCCCGTATGCATCCGGATCCGGACATCGGCTTCCAGCAGCGGCAGCAGGCCCTGAGGTAATTTCTCCGCCATAAAGTCCGCATGACCGATAATTTGCAGAGTGCCCGCCACGCCCAGCGAACGCGCCCTCGCCGAGGCCAGCGCCGCTTCCGCTGCATCCAGCTTATTGCCGATATCCGCCGCCAGCTCGTCCGCCGCCGACGTCGGCTCCACACCGTGAGTCTGGCGTTCAAACAGCGGTTTTCCCACCGTCGCTTCCAGCCCGGCAATATGCTGAGAAACAGCGGGCTGCGTCAGGTTCAGGTTTCTTGCCGCCGCGGTAATCGAGCGCTGGCGATAAACCTCGATAAAGGTGCGTAATCGACTCAGAGACATACGTGCCCCATAAAAATATTTATACCCCTGACAAAATAGCGTTGTTAGCGCCGGGAAGCCAGCTCCGTTACGCTTGACCCATCGCAAATAACACACCCGATAACGGAGCCCTGTGATGTCAGAACAACTAAAAACTACGCTACAGACGCAGCTAGCCACCATGAAAAGTGCCCATCTGCAGGCCGGTCCGGCCAGCGCAGAACTGCGCAAGGATCGCCTGCTGCGGGCGATAAAACTGATTAGCGACAACCACGCAGCCATTGACGAGGCCCTGAACCAGGATTTCGGCAACCGCAGTCATTACCAGTCCCTGCTGGTTGATATGGCGACTACGGTCACCATGCTGCAGCACGCCGCCGACCAGGTGAGCGACTGGATGCAGCCCGAAGCCGTTGCCGAACCGGCCCCCGGCGTTCAGGCCTGGATAGAGCAGCAGCCGCTGGGCGTGGTCGGGATTATCAGCCCGTGGAACTTCCCGATTAACCTCGCCTTCGGACCGCTGGCAGGCGTGTTTGCCGCAGGCAATACCGCCATGCTGAAGCCTTCCGAGCTGACGCCGCACACCTCTGAACTGCTGGCGACGCTGATACCGCAGTACTTCCATGAAAGTGAACTGAGCGTCGTGCTGGGTGATGCCGATGCCGGGCAAATCTTCAGCGGTCTGCCCTTCGACCATCTGATCTTTACCGGCAGCACCACCGTGGGCAAACATGTCATGCGGGCCGCGGCGGAGAATCTGGTGCCGGTCACGCTGGAGCTGGGTGGCAAATCACCGGTCGTTATCGACCAGGATACTGACGTCGCCCTGGCGGCAGAGCGAACCCTGACGATCAAAACCTTTAACGCAGGGCAAATCTGCCTTTCACCCGATTACCTGCTGATCCCGCAGGAGAAAGTCGGAGAGTTTGTCTCGGCGGCCAGGACCTTTATTGCCCGGAGTTTTCCGACAATTCAGGCGAATCAGGACTACACCGCTATCATTAGTCAGCGACACTTTGAACGCCTGACAGGCCTGCTCGAGGATGCCCGGGAGAAAGGTGCCACCATCATCAGCCTCGCTCCTGAAGGCGAGCAGTATGCCGATGCTGCCACGCGCAAAATTGCGCCACAGCTGGTGCTCAATGCCACTGACAACATGCTGATCATGCAGGAAGAAATTTTTGGCCCGCTGCTGCCGGTGAAAACCGTGAGCGATAGCAATGAGGCCATCGCGTATATCAACGCCCATCCACGCCCGCTTGCCGCCTACTATTTTGGCGACGACAAAACGCATCAGGCAGCATTTGTGGCGAAAACCACCTCGGGTGCGGTGGTGATCAACGACGTGATGACCCACGCCGCTATCGACAGCCTGCCCTTCGGCGGCGTTGGCGCGTCGGGCATGGGG
>DATEKR010000104.1:0-8326 GCA_035277345.1 Enterobacteriaceae bacterium | reverse complement strand
CTGAAAACACTGCGGGCTGAAAACATTGCCACCAATGTCTTTAACAGCGGCCTGGGGATTTCGGTTTTCCGCGATAACTCAACCCGTACCCGCTTCTCTTATGCCTCGGCCCTGAATCTTTTGGGCCTTGCCCAGCAGGATCTTGACGAAGGGAAATCACAGATTGCCCACGGCGAGACGGTGCGTGAAACCGCCAATATGATCGCCTTCTGCGCTGACGCCATCGGCATCCGCGATGACATGTACCTCGGCGCGGGCAATGCCTATATGCGTGAAGTGGGCGAGGCGCTGGACGACGGGCATAAACAGGGTGTGCTGCCCCAACGCCCGGCTCTGATCAACCTGCAGTGTGATATTGACCACCCGACACAGTCGATGGCGGATCTTGCCTGGCTGCGCGAGCACTTTGGCTCGCTGGAAAATCTGAAGGGCAAAAAGATTGCCATGACCTGGGCCTACTCGCCCAGCTACGGCAAGCCGCTCTCCGTACCGCAGGGCATTATCGGCTTGATGACGCGCTTCGGTATGGAAGTCACCCTGGCGCACCCGGAAGGCTACGACCTGATCCCGGACGTGATTGAGGTGGCGAAAAACAACGCAAATGCTACCGGCGGCAGCTTCCGTCAGGTCAACTCCATGGAAGAGGCATTCAAAGACGCAGACATCGTCTATCCGAAGTCCTGGGCACCGTACAAAGTCATGGAAAAACGCACAGAGCTACTGCGTGCCGAGGATCGCGAGGGTCTGAAAACGCTGGAGAAAGCATGCCTGGCGCAAAACGCAAAACATACGGACTGGCACTGTACCGAAGCGATGATGCAGGAGACCCGCGACGGCGACGCCCTGTACATGCATTGTCTCCCTGCGGATATCACGGGCGTCTCCTGCGAAGAGGGCGAGGTCGCCGAAAGCGTATTCGAGAAATACCGCATTGCGACTTACAAAGAAGCCAGCTGGAAGCCCTATATCATCGCCGCGATGATTATGTGCCGCAAATACGCTAAACCGGGCCAGGTGCTGGAACAGTTGCTTAAAGAAGCACAAAAACGCATCAAGTAATCTTCCACTCGGCTGGCCTGGGGGCCAGCCCCTCTGCTCTTATCATGACCAATAAGGATCGAGTATGTCTGCTTTCTCACTGAAAATGGATATTGCCGAGAACCGTTTTTTTACCGGGGAAACATCAGCGCTATTTTCCCGTCAGCAAGCGCAACAGGCGCGCCATTTTCATCAAAAAATCGCGGGTTATGAACCCACACCGCTGCATGCCCTCAACGCGCTGGCGAGTCTTATCGGCGTGCAAAAAATTCTGGTGAAAGATGAATCCCGGCGATTTGGGCTTAACGCCTTCAAGATGCTGGGCGGCGCTTACGCCATCGCCAGGCTGCTGTGCGAAAAATACCACCTGGATATCAACGCATTCTCGTTTGAAACGCTGAAATCCAGCCTTCCGGAGAAGATGACGTTCGCCACCACGACCGATGGTAACCACGGACGTGGCGTCGCATGGGCTGCTCAGCAACTGGGGCAAAACGCGGTCATCTATATGCCCAAAGGCTCGGCACAGGAGCGCGTCGACGTCATTTTACGCCTGGGGGCAGAGTGTATCGTGACCGACATTAACTACGACGACACGGTGCGTTTTACCCGGCAGACGGCGGAGAAAAACGGCTGGGAGGTCGTGCAGGATACCGCCTGGGAAGGCTACACCCGCATCCCGACCTGGATTATGCAGGGCTATGCCACGCTTGCCGACGAGGCCGCCGAGCAGATCGCCTCAATGGGTATTGCCCGGCCGACGCACGTCTTCCTGCAGGCGGGAGTCGGTGCGATGGCTGGTGGCGTGCTGGGCTATCTGGCTGACGTCTACGGCGCAAAAAATCTGCATATGGTTATCGTTGAACCCGAACTGGCGAACTGCATTTATCGCTCGGGCGTAGAGGGCGAGATCGTTAACGTCGGCGGCGATATGGCCACCATTATGGCTGGCCTCGCCTGCGGTGAACCCAATCCACTGGGTTGGGATATTCTGCGCAACTGCGCCACGCAGTTTGTCTCCTGCCCGGATGCCGTAGCGGCGATCGGTATGCGGGTACTCGGCAACCCACTCAACAACGATCCACGCATCATTTCCGGTGAGTCTGGCGCCGTGGGCGCGGGCCTGCTGGCTGCCGTACATTTCAACCCACAGCGCGAGGCGCTGATGCAAAAACTGAAGCTGGATAGCGATTCTATCGTGCTGATCATCAGCACCGAAGGCGATACCGACGTAAAACACTATCGGGAAGTGGTCTGGGAAGGCAAGCATCCGGCAGCACAGTAAATACCCCATCATAAGGACAGGAGAACGCATTCATGGCTAAACAAATCCCTTTCAACCTCATCGTTGAAAAAGCAACACACTATCAGAAAGATATGACCCGCTTCCTGCGCGATATGGTCGCCATCCCCAGCGAAAGCAGCGACGAGAAGCGCGTCGTGCAGCGCATTAAAGAAGAGATGGAAAAAGTCGGTTTCGATAAAGTTGAAATTGATCCGATGGGTAACATCCTGGGCTATATCGGCAAAGGCCCGCGTCTGATTGCAATGGATGCCCATATCGATACAGTCGGGATCGGTAACATCAAAAACTGGAATTTTGACCCCTATGAAGGCATGGAGACCGACGAGCTGATCGGTGGCCGTGGCACCTCGGACCAGGAAGGGGGAATGGCCTCAATGGTTTACGCGGGGAAAATAATCAAAGATCTCGGTCTGGAAGATGAGTACACCCTGCTGATCACCGGCACCGTTCAGGAAGAGGACTGTGACGGTCTGTGCTGGCAGTACATCATCGAACAATCCGGAATCCGACCGGAATTCGTGGTAAGCACGGAGCCCACAGACTGTCAGATTTATCGCGGGCAGCGAGGACGGATGGAGATCCGTATCGACGTCCAGGGCGTTAGCTGCCACGGATCTGCCCCCGAACGCGGGGATAACGCCATCTTCAAAATGGGACCTATTCTTGGCGAACTGCAGCAGCTTTCACAGAATCTCGGTCACGACGAATTCCTGGGCAAAGGCACGCTCACGGTTTCTGAAATATTCTTCACCTCCCCAAGCCGCTGTGCCGTGGCCGACAGCTGCGCCGTTTCTATTGACCGTCGTTTGACCTGGGGCGAGACCTGGGAAGGTGCACTCGAAGAGATCCGCGCCCTGCCCGCCGTGCAGAAAGTCGGGGCGGCGGTCTCTATGTATCACTATGATCGTCCCTCCTGGACCGGCCTGGTCTACCCCACCGAATGCTACTTCCCGACCTGGAAAGTGGAAGAGGACCACCACACCGTCCGCGCCCTGAGCAACGCCTATGAGGGTCTGTTTGGTAAAGCACCAGTCGTCGATAAATGGACGTTCTCGACCAACGGGGTTTCTATTATGGGCCGCCACGGCATCCCGGTTATCGGCTTTGGCCCGGGTAAAGAGCCGGAAGCCCACGCCCCGAACGAGAAAACCTGGAAATCCCATCTGGTGACCTGCGCCGCGATGTATGCCGCCATTCCGTTAAGCTGGCTGGCCACAGAATAATCGTTCTTTACCGTTCCCGCCGCGCTCTGTGGCGGGACACTCCGGGGTATTTTATGCGCTTACTGATTAAAAATGGCCTGATCGTTAACGCTGACGGACGGGTGAAACAGGACCTGCTGATCGAAGAGGGTCTGGTCAAGCGCCTTGCCGACAACATTGACGTTGAGCAGCCCTGCGACATCATTGATGCTGCGGGATGCTACGTGATGCCCGGCGGGGTCGATGTTCATACCCATTTCAATATTGATACCGGCCTTGCCCGCAGCTGCGATGACTTCTTTACCGGTACCCGAGCCGCCGCCTGCGGTGGCACGACCACCATTGTTGACCATATGGGCTTCGGCCCGCCGGGCTGTCACCTGCGTCATCAGCTTGAGGTGTACCACGGGTATGCCGCCTACAAGGCCGTTATCGACTACAGCTTTCACGGCGTGATCCAACACGTTAACCCCGCCATTCTCGATGAAATCCCGATGATGGTTGAGGCGGGCATTAGCAGCTTTAAGCTCTACCTGACCTATCAGTACAAGCTCAATGATAACGACGTGCTGCAGGCCATGCGCCATCTGCATCGTGCCGGGGCGCTGACCACGGTGCATCCGGAAAATGACGCCGCCATTGCCCAGAGGCGCGCTGAGTTTATTACCGCCGGGAAAACGGCACCGCGCTACCACGCCCTGAGCCGTCCGCTGGAGTGCGAGGCAGAAGCGATTGCCCGCATGATTAACCTCGCCCGGCTCGCCGGAAATGCGCCGCTCTATATCGTGCATCTCTCTAACGACCTGGGACTGGATTATCTGCGTCTCGCCAGAGCCCGGCATCAACCCGTCTGGGTTGAAACCTGCCCGCAATATCTTCTGCTCGACGACCGCTGCTATGAACGGGAAGATGCGCTTAACTATCTGCTTAGCCCACCGCTGCGCAATACGAGCCACAACGATGCCCTGTGGTGCGGTATTGCTGACGGTTCGATTGATACGGTTGCCACCGACCACTGCACCTTCTCGATGGCGCAGCGCCAGCAGATCTCCGGGGGTGATTTCAGCCGCTGCCCGAACGGCTTACCTGGGGTGGAGAACCGCCTGCTGCTGCTGTTCTCCCACGGCGTGATGAGCGGACGAATTTCACCTGAACGTTTCGTGGCACTGACCAGTACCAACCCGGCGAAACTGTTTGGCCTTTGGCCGCATAAAGGCCAGCTGGCACCCGGTTCGGATGCCGACGTGGTCATTATCGATCCGCAGCGTACCACCACCATTCGCCACGAGATGCTGCACGACAACGCCGACTACTCGCCGTGGGAGGGCTTCATCTGTCAGGGAGCCATCCGTCAGACTCTGTCACGTGGACGGATGATTTTTGATAACGGCATCTTTACCGGCCGCCCCGGACAGGGGCGTTTTTTACGCCGCAACCCCTTTTCCGACGCTTACCTTTCCCTCAGTCACGCAGAGTATTAAAGAGAGGAGTCTATGAGTAAAAAAATTGTTCTCGCCCTGGGCGGGAATGCGCTTGGCGACGATCTTGCCGGGCAGATGCAGGCGGTGCAGCAGACCTCGCAGGCCATTGTGGATTTGATTGCCCAGGGCCACAAGGTCGTGGTGACGCACGGTAACGGCCCGCAGGTGGGGATGATTAATCTCGCCTTCGAAGCCGCCGCCCATACCGAAGCGCATACGCCGATGCTGCCGATGTCGGTGTGCGTGGCACTGAGCCAGGGCTATATCGGCTACGATCTGCAAAATGCGCTACGGGAAGCGCTACGCTCCCGTAATCTTGAGACGCCGGTGGCGACGCTTATCACCCAGGTCGAAGTTGACGCTAACGATGAGGCTTTCCGCAACCCGACGAAACCTATCGGCTCTTATTTCACTAAAGAAGAAGCTGAAAAACTGGTCCAGCAGGGCAATAGCATGGTTGAGGATGCCGGTCGCGGCTATCGTCGCGTGGTCGCCTCACCGAAGCCTGTGGATATCATCGAAAAAGAGACGGTCAAAACGCTGATGGATGCTGGCCATGTCGTCATCACCGTGGGCGGCGGCGGGATCCCGGTGATTCGCGAGGGCAACCATCTGCGCGGTGCCAGTGCGGTTGTCGATAAAGACTGGGCCAGCGCCAGACTGGCGGAGATGATCGATGCCGATATGCTGATTATCCTCACCGCCGTTGAAAAAGTGGCTATTAACTTCGGTAAACCCAACGAACAATGGCTCGAAAAGCTCTCTCTCAGCGATGCCGAACGTTTTATCGCCGAGGGTCATTTCGCCAAAGGCTCTATGCTGCCAAAAGTAGAAGCCGCCGCCTCCTTTGCACGTTCGCGCCCCGGCCGTAGGGCGTTAATTACCGTGTTGAGCAAAGCGAAAGAGGGAATTGAAGGAAAAACAGGGACGATTATCAGCCAGTGAAAGCCGTGCCGGGTTTTCGCCCGGCACTTTAGCCTACTGCCGCTCTTCCCCGGCGATGATTTTCAGCCTGCGCTGCGGCGGGTTTTCCTGCATCATCAGGCCGCCAGCGGCATGGTTCTTCACCTGCAGAAGCTCAGCCAGGACGCTGATGGCTATTTCCTCCGGCGTCTCGGCACCGATGTTATACCCTACCGGCGCGTGCAAGCGGGCGATGTCAGACTCCGCAACGCCGCTCTCGCGCATCTGCTTTAAAAAGACCTGAACTTTGCGCTGGCTCGCCAGCAGGCCCAGCCAGGCAACAGGCTGAACAATCAGTTTATCCAGCGCGGCGCGGTCCTGATTATTGGTCGCGATAAGCACAAAATCGTCCGCCTGAACCGCCATCTTATCGACAACTTCAGTAAAGGTTTCTGCGGCGATTAAGCAGGCCGATGCGGGGAAATGGTCCGGATTCAGGCTCTCTTCATAAATATCGCCGACATAAATAGCAAAATCCAGCAGCGCGGCCGCACGGGCAACGGCGCGATTGACATGGCCCGCACCAATCAATACCAGACGCGTGCGCAGTCCGTGGACGCTGATATGTACCGTCATTGCACCGCCGCAGTCGGAGCCTACCGCATCGCTCCCGCTACGCGCCATTCGTCCGTGAAACATTCTCGACGCCTTGTCGCTTATTGCCGCAAGCGCCTCATCAATGACCCTGCGCTCCACCATACCGCCGCCGATGGTGCCCACAATGGAGCCGTCGCTGCGCACCAGCATCTGCGCTGAATGCCGGGGCGTGGACCCTCGACTGTCTACAATCTGCGCCAGTGCAAATGGGCAGTTCTGTTCCTCAAGCTTTGCTGCTTCTACGAAGATATTCATAACAACCTCAGCCAGTTTGTTATTTTTATTCATCCCTGCATCGCCTTTGCCTTTACGCATATTCTCAGTTTGAGAAAAGCTGGAAAAAAAGACGCGTCATGACGTCACCATCTTATGAACAATGCAATATTCGTGCACATTAACGGTATTCAACGTTAAAGCGTGAACGCCATCATCTTGCCACCCCATAATATCGACAAGTCGTGCACCAGATAGCCCAGGCAGAATGCAGCTATAACAAGGTGGCTTGATAAAAAAGCCAGCACATTATCATTGTGATATTTTCTCTGTAATTTTGAGAAATAACCCGCCCTTGCCAAAAAAAGTGATTTTAATTCTCATTAAGCCGTCGTGAAATCATTCCCCGAGTCCCCCTTACCTTCGACTTACTTCACAAGTTCAGCAGATGGCATGGCCTTAATTAAATAACTGGTGTGATTGTTGCTCCTCCTCTCCCGCTCCGTCGGAATGATTACCAGACCGGCAATGTCGATACCACGAATTAATCTAAGGAGAGGGTTATGGGAGACATTATGCGTCCCGTCCCGTTTGAGGAACTTTTGACGCGCATTTTCGATGAATATCAGAATCAAGGTTCGATATTTGGTATCCCCGAACAGCAGTTTTATTCGCCCGATACGCCGCAACAGGTCAACGTATTTGGCGAAAATTGTGCGACGCCTGTCGGCCCGGCGGCAGGGCCGCACACTCAACTCGCACAGAACATTATCACCGCCTGGCTTACCGGCGGGCGGTTTATCGAACTGAAAACCGTGCAGATCCTTGATCGCCTTGAGCTGGAAAAACCCTGCATTGATGCCGAAGATGAATGCTTTAACACCGAATGGTCAACGGAGTTCACCCTGAAGAAAGCCTGGGATGAATACCTCAAGGCCTGGTTTATTCTCCACCTGCTGGAAGAGGTTTTTCCGCTGACGCCCGATAAAAGCGGCAGGTCATTTATTTTCAATATGAGCGTTGGCTACAACCTCGACGGCATAAAACAGCCGCCGATGCAGGAATTTATCGACAACATGATGGATGCATCCGCCCATCCTAAATTTACTCAGTACCGGAATACTCTCAACCGCTGGGTACATGACGAAGCGTTTATTGCCCGCCTTAAGCTGGAAACGCGTCGTTCCCGGCTGAAGAACCTGGCCCAGCGAGTGCCCGCCACGCTGGTTCATGGCGTGACGCTCTCCACGATGCACGGCTGCCCGCCGGACGAAATTGAAGCCATCTGCCGCTATATGCTGGAGGAGAAGGATCTTAATACCTTCGTCAAGCTCAACCCGACCCTGCTGGGCTATCCGCGCGTGCGTGAAATTCTCGACACCTGCGGCTTTGGCTATATTGGCCTTAGCGAAGAGTCCTTCGAACACGATCTCAAGTTAGGTCAGGCTCTGGAGATGCTCACGCGTCTGATTGCGCTGGCGAAAACACGCAATCTCAGCTTCGGCGTCAAGCTGACGAACACGCTC
>DATEKR010000103.1:0-10470 GCA_035277345.1 Enterobacteriaceae bacterium | reverse complement strand
CGGTCAGGAATCTGTTAGTCACTCCCGTTTTTTCCACACCTATATCCAGACTGCCATCTAATAACGGACCGCAATTATATTGCTCAAAATAACGCCATATCTTTACAAAAATATTTGCACTTTTGTGCGCAATAGAATTTCGGAAATTATTGGTAGTTTCTGAAAGGTGGTGAACAAATTAACCCTTTCGGCCAAAAAGCATTTATTTTTTCGTTCTTATTTTGTCTTTGGTTTGATAATTAAATGTTAAGCTCATGTATGCATTTGTTGTGGTTATACCAATTACCCATGGTCACAGGCCCTCCCCCGTCCTTTCGTTATAACAAGGGCTGCAGGCGGTTTTTGGTCATGTTTCAGACACAACTAGCAACATGTGTGACATGCGCGGCAGAACCCGGTAACACCGAACTGACAGGAGTCCATTCATGTTTACAGTAATGTAACCTTCCCGTAAAATGCCCCCACACTTTGAACGCCACCAGATCCCGTGGAATTGAGGTCGTTAAATGAGACTCAGGAAATACAATAAAAGTTTGGGACTGCTGTCATTAATCGCAGGCACTGTATTACTCAGTGGCTGTGATTCTGCACTTCTCAACCCCAAAGGACAGATTGGCCTGGAACAACGGTCGCTGATACTGACGGCTTTCGGCCTGATGATGATCGTCGTAATTCCAGCCATTTTGATGGCTGTTGGTTTCGCCTGGAAGTACCGTGCGAGCAATAAAGATGCGAAGTATAGCCCTAACTGGTCACACTCCAATAAAGTGGAAGCTGTGGTCTGGACGGTGCCGATTCTGATCATCATCTTCCTCGCCGTGCTGACCTGGAAAACCACTCACGCTCTGGAACCCAGCAAAGCGCTGGCGGACAACGGTGAGAAGACGGTCACCATCGAAGTCATCTCAATGGACTGGAAGTGGTTCTTCATTTACCCGGAACAGGGTATCGCCACAATCAATGAAGTTGCCTTCCCGGCAAACACCAACGTGCAGTTCAAGATCACCTCTAACTCGGTGATGAACTCCTTCTTTATTCCGCGACTGGGCAGCCAGATTTATGCGATGGCCGGGATGCAGACTAACCTGCACCTGATTGCCAACGAAGCCGGCACCTACGACGGGATTTCCGCAAGCTATAGCGGTCCGGGTTTCTCGGGCATGAAGTTCAAAGCTATTGCGACGCCGGATCGCGCAGGTTTCGACCAGTGGGTCGCGAAGGTTAAGCAGTCTTCAGGCAGCATCAATGATATGGCCGCCTACGAGAAAATTGCCGCGCCGAGCGAGTACAACAAGGTTGAATACTTCTCCAGCGTGAAACCTGATTTGTTCAAAGACGTTACGAACAAGTTTATGGGACACGGCCATAGCATGGACATGACCCAGCCTGAAGGTGAGAAAACCTCACACGAAGGAATGGAAGGCATGGACATGAACCAGCCAGCAGGTGAGCACGGCTCACATGAAGGCATGGACATGAACCACGCGGAAACCTCTCACTAAGGGGCCGAGGAATAATACGATGTTGGGAAAACTTACACTGGATGCCGTTCCGTACCATGAACCCATTATCATGGTCACGGTGGCTGCAATTATCATCGGCGGTCTGGGCTTACTGGCCGCGATCACCTACTTCGGTAAGTGGTCATATCTGTGGAATGAGTGGCTGACCTCCGTTGACCACAAACGCCTCGGTATCATGTATATCATCGTGGCATTCGTTATGCTGCTGCGTGGTTTTGCTGATGCCATCATGATGCGTAGCCAGCAGGCGCTGGCCTCCGCGGGCGAAGCCGGGTTCCTGAACCCGCACCACTACGATCAGATCTTCACCGCTCACGGCGTGATCATGATCTTCTTCGTGGCGATGCCTTTCGTTATCGGTCTGATGAACATTGTTGTTCCGCTGCAGATCGGTGCGCGCGACGTGGCGTACCCGTTCCTGAACAACCTCAGCTTCTGGTTTACCGTGGTTGGTGTGATCCTGGTTAACCTGTCCCTCGGGCTGGGTGAATTCGGTCAGACCGGCTGGCTGGCTTACCCGCCTCTGTCGGGAATTGAGTACAGTCCGGGTGTCGGGGTCGATTACTGGATATGGAGTATTCAGCTATCCGGTATCGGTACGACGCTGACGGGGATTAACTTCTTCGTGACGATCCTCAAAATGCGCGCGCCGGGCATGGACATGTTCAAGATGCCTGTCTTTACCTGGGCTTCTCTGTGCGCCAACATTCTGATTATCGCCTCCTTCCCGATTCTGACGGTGACCGTCGCCCTGTTGACCCTGGATCGCTATCTGGGCACCCATTTCTTTACCAATGATATGGGTGGCAACATGATGATGTACATCAACCTGATATGGGCCTGGGGCCATCCGGAAGTGTACATTCTGGTGCTGCCGGTATTCGGGGTGTTCTCCGAAATCGCTGCCACCTTCTCGCGTAAACGTCTGTTCGGCTACACCTCGCTGGTGTGGGCAACCGTCTGTATTACCATTCTGTCGTTCATCGTCTGGCTGCACCACTTCTTCACCATGGGTGCAGGCGCGAACGTAAACGCCTTCTTTGGTATTACAACCATGATTATCGCCATCCCGACCGGGGTGAAGATCTTCAACTGGCTGTTCACCATGTACCAGGGCCGCATCGTGTTTAACTCTGCGATGCTGTGGACCATCGGCTTTATCGTCACCTTTACCGTTGGCGGTATGACCGGCGTTCTGCTGGCGGTGCCGGGCGCGAACTTCGTGCTGCACAACAGCCTGTTCCTGATTGCGCACTTCCACAACGTGATTATCGGCGGCGTGGTCTTCGGCTGCTTCGCAGGTATGACCTACTGGTGGCCAAAAGCCTTCGGCTTTACCCTCGATGAAAAATGGGGTATCCGCGCGTTCTGGTTCTGGATCATCGGCTTCTTCGTGGCATTTATGCCGCTGTACGTGCTTGGCTTTATGGGTATGACCCGTCGTCTGAGCCAGCAGATCGATCCACAGTTCCACCCGCTGCTGATGGTTGCCGCGTTTGGTGCTGTGCTGATTGCCTGCGGTATCGCAAGCCAGCTGATTCAGATCTTCGTCTCCATCCGTGACCGCGAGAAAAACCGCGATCTGACCGGTGACCCATGGGGTGCACGTACGCTGGAGTGGGCAACGTCTTCTCCGCCGCCGTTCTATAACTTTGCCATTGTGCCGCAGATCCACGAACGCGATGCATTCTGGGAAATGAAAGAGAAAGGCGAAGCCTACAAGCAGCCTGCGCAGTATGAAGAAATTCATATGCCGAAAAACAGTGGCGCCGGCATCATCATCGCTCTGTTCACCACCATCTTCGGTTTTGCCATGGTCTGGCATATCTGGTGGCTGGCTATCTTCAGCTTCGTGGGCGTTATCGCGAGCTGGATTGTGAAGAGCTTCGATGAAGACGTGGATTACTACGTACCGGTAAGCGAAGTTGAAAAAATCGAAAACCAGCATTTCGAAGAGATTTCTAAAGCGGGGCTGAAAAATGGCAACTGATACCCTCACCCACGCGGATGCCCACGCGCACGATCACGGGCACCACGACGCAGGCCCGAATAAGGTCTTTGGGTTCTGGATCTACCTGATGAGCGACTGCATTATCTTTGCAACGCTCTTCGCAACCTATGCCGTTCTGGTGAACGGCACGGCGGGCGGCCCGACCGGCAAGGATATTTTTGAACTGCCGTTCGTGCTGGTAGAAACCTTCCTGCTGTTGTTCAGCTCCATCACTTACGGCATGGCGGCTATCGCCATGTACAAAAACAACAAGAGCCAGGTTCTGTCCTGGCTCGGCCTGACCTTCCTGTTCGGTGCGGGCTTCGTGGGAATGGAAATCTATGAATTCCATCACCTGATTGTTAACGATATGGGTCCGGATCGCAGCGGCTTCCTGTCAGCGTTCTTCGCGCTGGTAGGTACCCACGGTCTGCACGTGACCTCTGGTCTTATCTGGATGGCGGTAATGATGATTCAGGTTGCACGTCGCGGCCTGACCAGCACCAACCGCACCCGTCTGATGTGCCTGAGTATGTTCTGGCACTTCCTCGACGTGGTCTGGATCTGCGTGTTCACTGTTGTTTATCTGATGGGGGCGATGTAATGAGTCATTCTACCGATCACGGCGCGTCCCACGGCAGCGTAAAGACCTACCTGATTGGCTTTATTCTGTCCGTTATCCTGACGGTGATCCCGTTCTGGATGGTGATGGACGGCTCCGCGTCAAAAGCAGCCATTCTGGGTACGGTCCTGGTGATGGCAGTGGTACAGATTCTGGTACACCTGGTCTGCTTCCTGCACATGAACACCTCTTCTGAGGAGCGCTGGAACCTGACGGCCTTTATCTTTACCGTGATTATCATCGCTATCGTGGTAGTGGGATCCATCTGGATTATGTGGAACCTGAACTACAACATGATGGTTCACTAAGAGCGGCGAGTATGATGTTTAAGCAATACCTGCAAGTAACAAAGCCAGGCATCATTTTTGGCAACCTGATTTCGGTCATCGGCGGTTTCCTGCTGGCCTCTAAAGGCAGCATCGATTACCCGCTGTTTGTGTACACGCTGGTTGGCGTGTCGCTGGTTGTCGCCTCTGGTTGTGTCTTTAACAACTTCATCGACCGTGATATCGACAGGAAGATGGAGCGCACAAAAAACCGTGTGCTGGTCAAGGGGCTGATCTCACCGAAAGTCTCGCTGGTGTACGCCACCTTGTTGGGTATTGCTGGCTTTATGCTGCTGTGGTTTGGCGCCAATCCTCTGGCCTGCTGGCTGGGGGTGATGGGGTTTGTGGTATATGTCGGCGTTTACAGCCTGTACATGAAGCGCCACTCCGTCTACGGCACGCTGATTGGCTCGCTCTCCGGCGCTGCGCCGCCGGTGATCGGCTACTGTGCGGTAACCGGTGATTTTGATAGCGGCGCGGCGATCCTGCTGGCGATTTTCAGCCTGTGGCAGATGCCGCACTCCTACGCCATCGCGATTTTCCGCTTTAAGGATTATCAGGCAGCCAATATTCCCGTGCTGCCGGTAGTGAAAGGTATTTCCGTCGCGAAAAACCATATCACGCTGTATATCATCGCCTTTGCCGTCGCCACGCTGATGCTCTCTCTGGGCGGATACGCTGGCTACAAGTATCTGGTGGTGGCTGCCGCGGTGAGCGTCTGGTGGCTGGGTATGGCCCTTCGTGGCTATAAAGCAGAAAACGATAAGGTGTGGGCGCGCAAGTTGTTCGTCTTCTCTATCGTGGCCATTACTTCGCTCAGCGTGATGATGTCCGTCGACTTTATGGTCCCAGACTCCCACAGCCTGCTGACCTACGTCTGGTAAGTCAGACCACCTCTCAAAAAGCCGGGTCGCTTCGCGATCCGGCTTTTTTTATGCCCTCACCATCAGCTTTGCTTATCTTTGCTGTGAGCTGAGTCAAAGAAATACCTTCACGCCTCCTCGTCGTTTCACTGAAAACACATTGGCCTTAGATAACGTTTAAATATGACTGCTAATTCGAGTTAGCAATATAAATCAAACTGTGGTTAGTTAATAACAGCCGTCGGCATTCTCACGCAGGAAATCGCCGTCCGGGTCACCATAAAAATAAGCAAGTAAGAACAAGCAAACACACGCGCAGCGGTATTCAGGCGCGATACACCTTAAAGGCCATCAGGGCGTTAGCGAGGATTCGTATGTCTATAACATCTGAACCAATACAGCGACAGGAGATGAAACGGCTGGGATTACCGGCATCGTTTTTACTGCTCGGCATATCATTAATATTTATTATATTAGGCTACACGATATTAGCGATAAAACTGGAGGCGCTGCTCTGTATTACCGCGGTGATAATTTCCTTCGTCGCGCTATGGCTCGGGCATAGTTTCCAGGAGATCATTGACGAAATCGTCAGGAAATTCGCCCAGGCGCTCCCATCGCTGATGATTGTGATGTGCGTCGGGGGTGTGATTGGCGTCTGGATGAGCTCCGGCACTATCCCTTACTTAATTACGCTCGGCCTGAAGATTATTAATCCGCAGTATATTGTGGTGATTACCTTTGTAGTCACCAGTATTGTGGCGACCTGCACCGGTACGTCATGGGGCTCGGCAGGTACCATTGGCGTGGCGCTGATGGGCGTTGCGCACGGCCTTGATGCTAACGTCGCAGCCGTCGCGGGCGCGGTCGTCGGCGGCGCCTACTTTGGCGATAAAATCTCTCCACTGAGCGGCTCCTCTAACTTTGCCGCTATCGTCAACAATCTCGATCTCTACGAGCACATTAAGCACCTGTCGAAAACCACCATTCCGGCATGGTTTGTCTCGGCGCTGATCTATCTGGTGATTGGAATGAACAGCGGCACCACGGCGGGTACGGTCGATTCCGCCCAGCGCACCGTGGATCAGATCCATCAGCTCTACTACACCCACTGGATCCTGGCGGTGCCAATTTTTATCGTTCTGGCCGGTGCGCTGATGAAAAAACCGGTGATACCGGTGCTGCGGTTTACCACCGCCGTATCTATTGCTATCTCCTGGTTCACTCAGGGTATTGGCCTGATTGAGAATTTAAATATCTGGGTCTCCGGCTTTAACGTCAGCACCCTGACCAGCCAGCCGGAATTAGTGCCAGAGACTATCCGCTCGCTGCTGGAGCGCGGCGGCGTTGCCTCCATGATGCCGTTAATACTGGTGATCCTCTGCGCCTTCTCGTTTGCCGGACCGCTGTCGCT
The DNA here is from genome assembly GCA_035277345.1 of Enterobacteriaceae bacterium. Taxonomy (GTDB): domain Bacteria; phylum Pseudomonadota; class Gammaproteobacteria; order Enterobacterales; family Enterobacteriaceae; genus BIGb0383. Next base: position 3,732 of record DATEKR010000103.1, on the reverse strand, counting down.
GACCCAGGCGTTGGATATCATCATCAACTACTTTACGCGGATCGTAAAAAGCGCGGCCGGGCTGATCTTCTCCACTATTGCCGCATGTATCGCGCTGATTGCCGCCACCGGCAATAACAATATTGCCTGCCTGCTGCCGTCGGAATTGTTCCGCAAAGCCTTTGAAAATAATGGGCTACACCGTAAAAATATCTCCCGCACCGTCGAGGATGCCGCCACCGTTATCGAGCCGCTGATCCCATGGACAGCCGCCGGAGTGTTTATGGCTGCAACCCTCGGCGTGCCGACACTGGACTATGCCCTGTGGGCGATCCAGTGCTATGCGGGACTGATTATCGCTGCATTTTATGCCGTCACCGGATTATGCATCGCCAGAACCGATGCCCCGCAACACAATGGAGAAATACTCAATGAGCAATAAGGTCTATCAGCCGGAATGGAGCAGCCTTGATGCCCGCGAAATGCCGCAATGGTATAACGACGCAAAGTTCGGCATTTTTATCCACTGGGGCGTCTTCTCCGTTCCCGCATGGCGCAAAATTGATAACTCGCTGTTTGGCTCCTATGCCGAGTGGTACTACGCCAGCGTCTACGGCAGCTACCGTAACAACGACGATGATTTTCACGCGAAACATTACGGCAGCGATTTCCTGTACCGGGATTTCGCACCGCAGTTTAAAGCCGAGCTGTTTAAGCCCGACGACTGGGCCGAGCTGTTTAAAGCCTCCGGTGCAAAATATGTGGTGCTGACAACCAAACACCACGACGGTTTTTGCCTGTGGCCAACCCAAAACCGCCACAAGCAGAACTGGAACAGCGGCAGCATCGGTCCGCATCGCGATCTGCTGGGCGACATCGCCCATGCGGTACGCGATAACGGCCTGAAAATGGGGATCTACTATTCAATTATTGAGTGGGAGACCAACTGGAGCCACCGCCCGGAAGGCGGCTACTTTGTGCCGCAGCGGGACCGCGAGAAGTTCGGTATCCACGAGGCAAACTACCCTGACGAAATCCTGATCCCGCAGCTTAAGGAGCTGGTGCAGAACTATCAGCCCTGCCTGATCTTCTCCGACGGCGGCGAGTGGGATTTCAGCGAAGAGTACAGTCAGACCAAAGAGTTCCTGTCCTGGCTTTACAATGAAGCGCCAAACAAAGAGGAAGTGGTCGTTAACGACCGCTTCTTTAAAGGGATGCCCGGCGAGCACGGTGACTATTACAGCACCGAGTACAACGATAAAGAGGGCTTTGGCGAACACCATCCGTGGGAAGAGAGCCGGGGCATCGGTAAATCCTATGGCTTTAACCGCGCCGAACAGCTGGAGGATTACTGTACCTCCCAGGCGCTGGTTGAGCAGCTCATCGGGATTGTATCGAAGGGCGGTAACTTCCTGCTCAACGTCGGCCCGACAGCTGACGGACGCATCCCGACGCTACAACAGGAGCGTCTGCGCGATATCGGGCGCTGGATGGTGGTCAATGGCGAGGCAATTTATGGCAGCGACATCTGCCGCCGGGTAAAAAGTGCCGATCCCGCCTGTTCCTTTACCAGCAAAGGTGCAGATGATTACCTCATCACCACCCGCTGGCCGACGGAAGACCTGCATCTGCAGCTAAAGGATGGTGCCGCGCCGGTTGCCTGTACGCTGCTGTGTCAGGGACAGGAGATCGCGGTCCCCTTCACAATCACTGGCGGAGATCTCATTGTGCATCCGCTCCCCTGGCAGTTCGATCGCGGCGTGGAGTACGCTTACACTTACCGGCTCAGTCGCTAAAGCCGCCGCACGCTGTGCCGATACAAAGGAATATGATGAAGGGATCGGGAAGATGAGCAAAACCATTGAACAAATCGCCCGGGACCTCAACCTGTCGATTACCACCGTGCGCCTGGTACTCAGCGGGAAGGCGGCAAAGTATCGCATCAGCGTAAAAACCCAGGCGCGGATCAACGAGCACGTTGATCGCCATGGCTATACGCTGAACCACGCGGCGCGCAGCCTCAAGCTCAATAAGACCGACACACTCGGTCTTATTGTGCCCAATCTCTCAAACGTCTTTTTCGCTACTCTGGCCGAAAAACTAGAGCTACGCTGTCGCCGCTCCGGCTACCAGCTGGCCACTAGCTGCGCCTGGAATGATGTGGCGTATGAAAACCAGCTCGTCGAGGCGCTGATGGCGAGAAATATCGACGGGCTGTTTATCGCGCCAGCCACGCAGGAAAGCCAGCGCCACCATTTACAGCAGCTAAATAAGCCGCTGGTGCTGCTGGACCGCAATTTTCGCGATACGGATTATGTGCTGGTTGAAAGTAACAACGCACACGGCGGCGAAGTCCTGACCTCATGCCTGCTGGATGCCGGAGCCTCGCCGGTCTGGTTTCTGGTGGGCGATACCGCCCTGCCAAGCATTCACGACCGTCTGGAAGGTTATCTTAGCGCCCTGCAACAGCGGGGGATTCCCCATCGCGAGTGGGTCTGTGAAGGGCCGGATAATACCCCGGAGGGTGCCAGCCTGTTAATGTCGGACCTGATGGATCGCCACGGCACGCCGGGTGCCTTTATTGCCTCCTCGCTGCCGGTGCTGGAAGGGGCCATTCATGCTATTCGCCAGCGTCTGGGGAGCGTGCCCCCGGAAATCAATATCGGTACCTTCGATGAACATCCGATGCTCGGCTTTCTGACGAATAACCTCTGGTCGATGCAGCAGGACGAAACGCGCTGGGCGGAACAGGCCTTTGCCGCCATGGAGAGCGCTATCGAAGGCCGCCCGCTCAAAGAGAGGATTGGCATCGATATGCAGCTGGTTACCCGCCCCCGCCCACGCTAAACCGCACGCAAGTTACAACATCGTAATATCTATTAAACAAAGACCTGTTTACCGCGCCCACCGCCCCGCCTACACTATGCCCGGCTTTCACACTGAGGTGGCAATGAACGATTTTAAAATGACGCCGGGCGAGTTGCGCGCGACCTGGGGTTTAGGGACCGTATTTTCTCTGCGCATGCTCGGCATGTTTATGGTCCTGCCCGTTCTGACCACGTATGGTATGGCGCTGCAGGGCGCAAGTGAAGCGCTGATCGGTCTGGCGATTGGCATCTATGGCCTGGCCCAGGCCATTTTTCAGGTTCCCTTTGGTCTGCTCTCAGACCGCATTGGCCGCAAACCACTGATCGTCGGCGGGCTGGCCATTTTTGTCCTCGGCAGTATTATCGCCGCCCTGTCCGACTCTATATGGGGCATTATCCTTGGTCGGGCGTTGCAGGGCTCCGGGGCGATAGCCGCCGCGGTGATGGCCCTGCTGTCTGACTTAACCCGTGAACAGAACCGCACTAAAGCGATGGCCTTTATCGGCGTCAGCTTTGGGGTCACCTTCGCCATTGCGATGGTCGCCGGGCCGGTCATTACCCATCAGCTCGGGCTGCACGCTCTGTTCTGGATGATTGCCCTGCTGGCTACCCTGGCGATTGCCCTGACCATCTGGGTGGTGCCGAACAGCCGCGATCACGTCCTGAACCGCGAGTCCGGGATGGTTAAAGGCAGCTTTAAGCTGGTGCTGGCCAACCCGAAGCTGCTGAAGCTTAACTTCGGCATTATGTGTCTGCATATCCTGCTGATGTCCACCTTTGTCGCCCTTCCCGGCCAGCTGGAAGCCGCGGGATTAGCGCCTGCGGATCACTGGAAAGTGTATCTGGCCACTATGCTTATCTCCTTCGTCTCGGTGGTGCCTTTTAT
>DATEKR010000102.1:0-12305 GCA_035277345.1 Enterobacteriaceae bacterium | reverse complement strand
TGACCATAATCTCGGTGCGCACTATGGCGCTCTGGCTTCAATGGGCGGCGTGGCGGTACTGACGGGGAACTTCCTGCTGGGCGGACAGCTGGACCGGGCCCTTGCTCCGTCACCGGAAGCGGCGATCCCCTGGCTGCTGATGGCCGCGTTTCCGTTTTGCAGCGCGATCGTGATGGCGGTGATTTGCCGGGCGATGAAGCACTAGCTGCGCGTGAAGCGCCTCGCGTTCTCCTCCAGCCGGGTCTGGATGGTTAACAGCGTGCTGGGCGTGATCTGGTCCGGGAAGTTATCCCGGGCCATGCTGGCAAATCGAGTTGCCGTGTCGCATACCGTACCGATAATTCTGTCGATATCGGTGACGGTAAGCTCAGTCTCCTGCCTGGCCAGCGAGACCAACTGTTCTCTGCTGATATCCAGCGCCTCACCCATCACATCCATCTGATGGTATCCGCCCGGCCCTTCACACCAGGTGACGTCATAGGCTGGCGATAGCTGCCACTGCCCGGTCGAAGACATCAGATAGGCAAAATTCTTGGGATGATCGTCCCGGTTATTAAAAATCACGTTGAAAACAACTCGCTCAAAGGCCAGAGCCTTCTGACGGATGTCATTGGTACAGAGATGCGTCGCTCGCAGGAAACTGATGTAGTCCAGCGCCCCTGCAACGCGATAGTCCGCGCCGGTCAGTGCCGCAAGGCTTTGCATCGGCACCCTGACTCCGTTTTGCCTGTCGAAACGCTTAGTCGCGAAAGCGGCGAGCCCACCCGGGAGTTCAAACCAGGCCGTTTCGGGCGTGGCAATATTACACGCCTGCAGGCAGAGAGAATAAACGGCTTCGATAGCACACACCTCTGGATGCTCATGCTGAGCAGGGAATTTTACCAGCCAGGCATCCCGTCCTTTCCCCTCTGAAGTAAAGAAACGCCCGCTCCCGGCATCGCGCCAGAGCAACGCTTTCGGTCTTGCTCCCTGGGGCGAGCCCCCCATCTGCAGTAATCTTTGCAGGAACTCTCCGCCTTCGCCATCCAGAACTTCCTGGACCTCGAAAGCAAGCTGTTCAAGCGTAATATTGTCATCCGAAGAAACTGAGTCGGATTGTGATGGTACAAATGACATTGCGCCCATTGCACTATTGCCAATACAGGTCAGCCGCTCCAGAGGCCCTATTCGCGCGGCGTTAAACCCGCGCAGCCTGAACAGGCGATCCATCAGCAGCATTCCCCAGCCGTCGGGCAGCGCATCGTAAACCGGCCCCGGCAACCCCAGTTGATGGGCGGGGAAATCCCGACGTAGCCGGGAACCTTGCAACGGTAATACGATCGTTGAAAGCTCCAGGCCTTTATCGATTGCCTGCTGGCTGAATTCAAACATGATCAGCGGACGACCGGTCAACGCGGTAGAGGAGACTAACGTCCCCCAAAGCCAACGTTCACCCCATCCTTCGTAAAACACATCCACCTTACTGACCATGTTGCCCCTTTTTTTTCACCCGATAGCGAGACGCGCTCTCTTCGTAACGAAGAATATCGTCAAGACTATCAATTTTTGGGTTAAACAGGGCCGTCAGCTCGTGCCCGCGCCCCAGTACCATTGCGACTCTGACCAGGTTCTCAAACCCGACGCTGCGCCCGGACTCCAGATTAGAGACGGTATTAACGCCAATCCCCGCACGCGCGGCGACCTCAGACTGGGTCATCTGCTGTGACAGGCGCTCTTTGCGCAGGCGCTCACAAAGCAGCTTAACGACCTCATCGGGCTTACTGAGCAATAAATCCATAATATCGATATTTATCTTATAATTTTGAACTTAACACCCAATATTTTAGATTTAAAATCGGTGAAAATAAAGACAAAACACGAAAACGCTAACAATCCCTTTGCACTCCCTCGCCATATTTTGTTATGTTATTACATATCCGTTAATATTTGCGATGCTTCTCCATGCTCAGACCCGTTCAGCCCACAGGCGCACTTTTAGACGTCCATAACCTCAGCCTGTCGCCTGGCGGCCAGACCCGCGTCAATAGCGTCAGCTTCGCGCTCTATCCCGGTGAACGTGTATGCCTGATCGGCGCGTCCGGTTCCGGTAAGTCACTGACGGCCAAAGCAATAGCCGGCGTCTCTGCGCATGGCGTTCAGCAGAGCGGAATGATTCGGGTTAACGGTATTGATGTGAGCCAGCGCAATGCCCTGGCACGGCCGCAGTCCGCACGTGTTGCGACCATTTTTCAGGATTCTGCCACCGCCCTTAACCCGCTGATGACGGTGGGTAAACAGCTGACGCTGGCGCTGAAAACCACGTCGGAGTCGCTGCACGTCCTGCTCGACGCCATGAAGCTCAGCGCGATCCCCAATCTGCTTCAGCGCTATCCGGCGGAACTGTCCGGTGGACAGCGGCAGCGTATTTGCATTGTGCTGGCGCTGCTGGGCAATACTCGTCTGATCGTCGCCGATGAGCCCACTACCGCCCTCGACGTGATCACGCAGCATGAAGTTCTGCAAACCCTGAAAGCACACAGCGCATCCGCAGATGCGCCCGCCCTGCTGTTTATCACCCATGATATCGCCGTGGCAGCACAGCTATGCCAGCGCGGGCTGGTGATGCAGGATGGCGAGATTATCGAGTCGGGCACCATGGCGCAGCTGCTGAACAGCCCGCAACAAGCCTATACCCGAAGCCTGGTCAGCGCGGTGAGGAATGCCGAAGAGTGCCTCCGCGTTAACCCAACCGGAGCGCTGGCCGGATGAGCCTTTCCCCGCAGGCCTTTTTGCGCCTTGAGCGCGTCAGCCGCTACCAGAGCGCGCCGCATAAATTCTGGCAAAAACCCGTGCCCGCCGTCGCTATTTTCGAGGATCTCTCCCTGAGCCTGACCCGATCCGCGCGCGTCGGCCTGGTGGGTGCATCCGGCTGTGGGAAATCTACGCTGCTAAAGACCCTGCTGGCGCTGGAAGTGCCCGACGAGGGCGCAGTCTACTGTGACGGTATTCCGGTTCGTCCCGGAAGCGTGCGCGCGCTGCGCTGGTATCGCCGCCGCGTGCAATATATCCCGCAGGATCCCGCTGGCTCTCTCGCCCCGAACCAGCGCGTCGCCGATCTGCTGAGCGAACCGCTAAAACATCTTTGCCATGAAAAGCCGCCGCTGGCCCGTCTGCAGGAAGCGCTTGAGCAGGTTGAGCTGAGCGCCGCGCTGCTCAGCAGAAAGGCCGGAGAACTCTCCGGCGGTCAGGCCCAGCGCGTGGCCCTGGCCCGGGCGCTCATCGTTAAACCTGACTATTTACTGGCGGACGAACCCGTCAGCGGCCTGGATCTGCCCCTGCGTGAACAGATCAAAGCCCTCCTGCTTCAGGTCACGGAAGAGAACAGGATGGGGCTGCTGATGGTATCCCACGATATTTCCATGCTTGCCGGGCTATGCGATCGCATGCTGGTCATGGAAAACGGTCGCATCATTGAAGACAGGATGACGATGGATGTTCTGAACGCGCCCCGGCAGCCTCATACCCGCCAGCTTTTACATGCGGTGCCCGTCTTAACGGGACTGCGATAACCCCCTTTCGCCATTGAAACCCTTTGCCGTTACTTAATAAGGACAGACGCATGCTCAACAATAAGAACCTGTGGCCGCTCTCCGGCCTGCTGGCCGCCACGTTATTGCTGGCGGGTTGCTTTAATGAAGCAGAGCAGGAGGCGCAGACCCCAGAAGACCAGCGTATCAAGCTGGCGATGTTACAGCCTCCGCGTTCCGGACTGACTCCGCTGAGCGACGATGCCTTTAAGCTGTCGCGCTGGAGCACGGCCGAAACCCTGGTGGTGCTGGATGACAAAGGTGAAGCGCAGCCGATGCTGGCAACGGCGTGGCAGAAAGTCGATGACACGACCTGGCGCTTTACGCTCCGTGAGAATGTCCATTTCCATGATAATTCCGTTCTCGATGCCGATACCGTGGTGAATGCCCTGTCGGTCGCTGCCACCGCGTCACCCAAGCCGCGTATTCTGGACGGCGTGAGCTTAACGGTGAAAGCCGATGGCGACCGCGCCGTGCTGGTATCGACGGCTCAGGCCGATCCCCTCCTGCCGCAGCGCCTCTCCAGCCCGCAGCTGGCGATCCTGTCCCGCCAGGCTTATCAGGCAAACGGCGTGGTCACGCCGGTCAATACGGGCAGCGGCCCGTTCGTATTACGCAGCGTGACCGGTACCAGCAGCGCGGTACTGGATCGCTTCGACGGCTACTGGGGTGAAAAAGCCCAGGCCAGCGGCATTGACGTCAACTTTGTTTCGGATGGCGCAGCCCGCGGCGCGGCGCTGCGCACGGGAACCGCCGATCTGGTTGAGGCCATCCCCGTCTCTCAGGCTCCGCTGCTGGATCAGTCCCTGATCCACGAAGTCCCGATGCCGCGTACCAACACGCTCTATCTGAATAGCCGTCATGGCGTGATGCAGGATCCGGCCATGCGCGCCGCCGTGCGCGATGCCATTAATCGCCAGCAGATCGTCGATAACGTCTACGAAAAACGGGCTGATATTGCCAAAGGTCTGCTGGGGCCAGCTCTACCCTGGGCAGCCGCGCTGCGCCAGCCGGTTGCCAGCCCGGTACCAGCGGGGATCCCCGCAGGCGCAACCATTACGCTTGCCACCTTTAGCGATCGCGCCGAGCTGCCAGAAGTGGCCGTTTATCTGGCCCAGCAGTTAACCGCCGCAGGCTTTAACGTCAAGCAGGTGGTCCGCGAATATTCCCAGATTGAATCCGATGCGCTGGCGGGCAAGTTCGACGCCTTTATTCTGTCCCGTGCGACGGTGCTCGATTCCGGCGATCCGGTGGCCTATATGTACAGCGACTTCGCCTGCAAAGGCTCCTTTAATATTGCCCAGCTGTGCCGGGCGGATATTGATGAAGCATTACAGGCTGCTGCGGCGATCCCGACCGGAGAAGCCCGGCGCAAGGCGATTATGCATGCCGAGAATCTGATCCTCGCCACCGATGCGGCGATCCCGATGCTGCATGAGCGCGTGATCCAGGGCGAGAGCGCGACGCTTAAGAATGCGGTACGCGATCCCCGCGAACGGACGTTGATCAACGCCACGACCCATTTTGCCGACGCGCAGTAAACCCCATTACCGGATAAAGAGTTGTTGATGAGCGAATCACTGTATTGCCGTACCTGTGCGGCCGTCAGCCGGACAGGGCAGCCGCGCTACGGCTTTACCCTCCCTCTGCTTTCCCGCCTGCTGACGCTGGCGGGCGTGGTGGTGCTGGTCGGCATGCTGCCGTGGATCTCCGGTCAGGATCCGGCTCTGGCGCTACTGCGGGCACGCTCCGGCGAGCAGGAGGCAACGGCGGAAACCCTGAACGCCATTCGCCAGTCGCTGGGTCTGGATCGCGGTCCACTTCACCTCTTGTGGGAATGGTTTAAGGGCCTGCTGCACGGCGATGCCGGAACCTCCTGGGTGTCGGGCCGTCCCGTTCTGCCCGGCATGCTGCAGGCGGCGGGCGTCTCACTCACGCTGATGCTGTCCGCGGCCCTGGTCGCGCTGACGCTGGCCTCTCTGCTGTGCGCCCCGACGCTTATTCAGGGGCTGCGCGGCCGGGCACGTCGCTCCGGGGGGATGTTTGCCGCCCTCTTTACCGCTCTGCCTGAATTTCTGCTGGCCTCATTCCTGCTGATTGTGGGCGCAGTCTGGCTGCGCTGGTTCCCGCCCTACGGCTGGCAGGGACTGCACTATGCGGTGCTGCCTTCTCTGGCGCTGGGTATCCCGGCGGGCGGTTATCTGGGGCGGATTATCGGCGATGCCCTGGCCGGCACCTTCAGTGAAAACTGGATTGCCACCTGGAGCACCGCCGGGATCACGCGTCGACACATTATTCTGGCGGTCCTGAAACGGACCCTGCCCGGCGTAATGCCCCTGGTCGGCCTGGTGCTGGTCTCTCTGACCGGCGGAGCTATTGCCGTTGAAAAAGTCTTTGCGATCCCCGGTATCGGTCGCGCCACGCTGGGTGCGGCGGCGGCGCAGGATGTGCCAGCCCTGCAGGCGGGCGTACTGATCCTGCTGCTCATTGCCTCTCTGGCAGGAATCATCGCGAGTGCCGTGCGGCTGCTGATCCTCGGTCACGCCCTGCGCAGCGGCGCGATGCCGGTGCAGGAGGATAACGCCGGTCCGGCCAGCCGCCGGGCTTTCTGGCTCCCGCTGGGCTGTCTTCTGCTGCTGGTATTTTTACTGGCTGTGGGTTTGCCCCGCGACCCGAACACCTCTGAGTTTCTTCGCCTCCAGATGCCCTCTTTCGCACTGCCCTTCGGCGCGGATGCGATGGGGCGCGATCTGCTGGCGCGGGTCGCGCACGGCACGCTTCATACCTGCCTGCTGGCCCTTTTTGTCTCGCTGAGCTGTCTGGGGATCGGGCTGATGATTGGCCTTTTCCCGCGCCTGTTTACCGGTCCGATTGAGGTCACCAACGCTCTGCCGCCGGTGATTGCCGGTCTGGTGGTGGCGGCGATTAATGGCCCGACGATGACCGGCGCTGCCATTGCCGTGATCGCCGTCAGCTGGGCACCTCTTGCTGCCCATACGGCAGCGCTGGTCACGGAGATCAACGCCCGGCCCTATATTCGTATGCTGCCGGTGCTCGGCGTGGGACCGGTACGCCGTAGCCTGCTCTACGTACTACCTGCCCTGCTCGGCCCGCTCTTCCGCCACGCCATGCTGCGCCTGCCGGGTATCGCCCTCGCTCTGGCTTCGCTGGGATTTTTAGGTTTAGGCGCACCGCCGCCGACCCCGGAGTGGGGCCGCGTGCTGGCGGAAGGAATGCCCTATATCGAACGCGCTTACTGGGGCGTGCTGGCCCCTGCTGCTGCGCTGTGCGTGCTCTCAATTCTGGCCGTGAGCGCGTCGAATCTGTCCGGCCGACGCCTGTCATAGACTGGCCATTGCCATATTTTCTATAACGATGCGCAAAAAAAGCCACACCGGCACGCCATGATTTCCCTACTATCAAAGACATCGTGTTCAGTAAAGGGGTTTCCACATGGCACTACGTTCATTAGGCACCACAGGTTTACAGATCCCGGCGCTGGTTTTCGGCGGCAACGTGTTTGGCTGGACCGTCGATGAGAAGCAGAGCTTCAGTTTACTGGATGCATTGCTGGAAAAGGGCCTGACCGCCATCGATACCGCCGATGTCTACTCGGCCTGGGTACCGGGCAACGCGGGCGGCGAGTCGGAGACGATTATCGGCAAATGGCTGGCCGCCCATCCGGGCGCGCGCGACAAGGTGACACTCTTTACTAAAGTGGGCGCCGATCTCGGCAAGCCAGGTCAAAAAGGACTTTCCGGCCGCTGGATTGAACAGGCGGTCGAAGACTCCCTCCGTCGTCTGCAAACCGATTATATCGACCTCTACTTCTCCCACTGGCCGGACGCGGATACGCCATATGAAGAGACGCTGGCCGCCTACGAGAAACTGCTTAAGGCGGGCAAAATCCGCGCCGTGGGCGCATCCAACCTGAACGCGGAGCAGCTGGCAGAATCCCTGAAGGTGGCCGATGACAAACATCTGCCGCGCTACCAGGTATTACAGCCGGAGTATAACCTCTACGATCGTGACGGCTTCGAAGGCGCGCTGCAGGATTTGACGGTGCGGGAAAATATCGGCGTGGTCACCTACTACAGCCTCGCCTCCGGGTTCCTGTCCGGAAAATACCGCAGTGAAAAAGACCTCGGTCAGAGCCAGCGTGGTTCAGGCATTGCCAAATACCTCAACCCGCGTGGCTTTGCGATTATCGACGCGCTGGATGCCGTGGCGGCAAAACATCAGGTGAAACCGGCCGAAGTGGCCCTGGCCTGGCTGATTAACCAGCCGGGCGTTACAGCACCTATCGCCAGCGCCACCAAAATCGCCCACGTGGACGGGTTTGTCACCGCCCTGTCGCTCAACCTTTCTGCCGATGATATTGCCGCCCTGACGAAGGCTGGCGCGCAATGACTCAGGTTAACTACGCCATTATTGGCGGCACATCAGGTATTGGCTTTGCGCTGGCGCAGAAGCTGGTGGCGCGTGGAGAACGCGTGCTGATCGGTGGACGCAATGAGCAGAAGCTCGGTCAGGCCGTAGAGCGGCTTGGGCATCTGGCCTCCGGTCGCGTGGTCGATATCACCGACAGAGCCTCTCTGCGGACGTTCTTCGATGGCATTGAGGCGCTGTCCGGTCTCTTTACTCCGGCAGCCTCCTACGCCACCGGCGATTTCCGCGACGGCGACAGTGCCACTTCGGAGGGACTCTTCCAGGCCAAATTCTGGGCGCAATACTGGGCGGTTTACGAAGCTCTTTCCCACCTTAGCGATACGGCCTCGGTGGTTCTGATGTCGGGCGCCGCCTCTGCCCGACCGATTGGCGCACCGGCCTATGCCGCCTGCAACGCGGCGCTGGAAGGTCTGGCACGCGGACTCGCCGTCGAGCTTCGCCCGCTCAGAGTCAACTGCCTCTCACCCGGCACCACCGACAGCGAACTGTGGCGCAACCGCGAAGCCGCCCAGCGTGAGGCGGCGTACGACTACTGGAACAGCGTCACCCTGGTCCAGCGCCCCGGAACGGTGGACGAACAGGCCGACGCAGCCCTGTTTTTGCTGGAGAATAAAAATATGACGGGGAGTACGCTGTATTGCGACGGGGGTTATACGCTGCGGTAGTTCACAAAGCAATATTCAGGCAAGAATCGACCTTGCAGATGCGCAAAGGGAAACGCTCCGGAAAAATAAACAGCATTCATTGCGTGACAATACCACTGCTAAGTGTTGATTCCTGCTGACTGGTTCCGTTTCTGCGCCACTAACTCAGTATATTTAGTGGCGCTGATCGGGCGTGAAAAAAGAAAGCCCTGAAAAACGTCACAGCCATATTCTTTCATCAGGGCCCATTGCTGCTCGGTTTCGATGCCTTCGGCCACCACCTCCAGCTCCAGCTCGCTTCCCATTCGCGCGATATTTTTCGCAATCACTGCACCCTTCTCACTTTCGGTCGCGCCCATGACAAAACTGCGATCAATCTTGATTTGTTCGAGCGGAAGCCCCCGTAAAGTGCTTAAAGAGGAAAATCCCGTGCCAAAGTCATCGAGAGAAAACCGGAATCCGACGGCTGCCAGCTCACACATTTTTTTCGCCACGAGCTGAGGATCGGAGACAAACACACTTTCGGTTAACTCAAAATGAACTTGCTTACAGGGAATATTGCCCACCTGAACTCGCTGAAGCAGCTTGCGCACAAAATCAGGCTGCATAAGGTGATCCGCAGTAAGATTGACAGAGATAGACAGGTTCCGCGTTGCTTCTGTCTGTTGCCATTCCAGCAAATCTTTAAACGCCTGCGAGATAACCCATTCACCCATCATCGGCATCAGACCCGCTTCCTGAGCATCAGGAAGGAAAGCAGAAGGCGGCAATAACCCTGATGAAGGATGGTTCCAGCGAATCAATGATTCAGCCCCGATGATGTGGCCCTCCGCATTGACCATGGGTTGATACAAGAGGGTGAATTGTTCGTTATACAACGCATGCTGAATGGATTTGGCCATCTGCTTTCTTCGGGAGAAATCAGTATGCATGGCGACGATGCCGCCAAAAAGAAAGAGTGTTGAGAGCGCCGGATTCAGCCAGACGCTGACGACCTGGAAATGATGGGGGCCGGGATCGCCCAACGGAAATACATTTGCAGTACTACTGTAAATAACGAAGGCCAGAAGACTCAAAAGGATGACGACGACCTGCCAGCGCGATTTGTATTGCTGATAATTCATGTAGCCCACAAGGGCAATAACGGGCAGATAGAGATGCGTTGTACGTTGGGTCAAACCATCGGGAATGTCATAGCGGAAGCAAAAAATAATAACAAAAACCAGGCAGGCAGTTTGTGCAAGAAGAAGCCCCCGGGAAAAATGACCGCGTACGGCCAGTCTCCAGCAAGGCAGTATCGCTACCGCAAGGATAAGCAGCGAAATGACCAACTCCCAGTCTCTAAGATACGTAAAAAATGCAAGCCACCCCAGGCACACAACTAACCCCATGTAAGCTGCAACACGGCACAGATAAGCAAGGTGCTCAACTGCAGGCTCTGTCATGGGAAAGCTACGACGCATCTTTGTACTACTCCTTAAACCATCAGTGTTTAGCATAAAGCATCCGCCATAATCTGCCAGCCACAGGCGCTGACAGAAATGTAAGGCTTCCATAAGACACGCTAATGAAATTACCGCAAATTCCAGCTATCCCATAGATCACCGGACGCTTCGTCTCTGCCATTTTAAACGACAGAGTCTCTCCTCTCTTGTTTTCCTGCAATAATGAAAAACGACACTTCGACCTACACTTTAATAACTATCTGATTTTAGGAACTGTTAAAACTTAATGAGCTGAATCACTTGGAGCTGGCCAGCGCGTCGCAAAATATTGTGGCACACACTTTAACTAACTCCGGGATGCGCTCTTCGCTATCAGCGAGGCGAGCCATTTGATCAAGTAAGCCAATAACCAGTCTCGCCTGGTAGTTAACAGGTATATCTGTTCGTAAAATGCCCGCCTGCTGCTCACGATCCATGTTGCTGATGATCCATTCAATCATTTCTGATTTCGTGGCATCCCCACTCTGAGCCTGGAAAAAACCAATTTGCGTTAATTCGCGATCATGCGTGAGCACGGTAAGAAACCGCGTGAAGCTCAGACAGAGATCTTCATAAAGCTCTTCAGGTGTTAATCCCGGAGAGATCAGGCATTGACGCGTCGCTTCCCGTAAAGCAGCACGAAACTCCATAACCAGGCACTCAAAAGCTGTATCTTTGCTCGCATAGTAAAGATAGAACGCAGGCTGACTGACTTGCGCCTCGGCCACAATGTCACTGACCTTTGTTTCATGAAACCCTTTGTTAGCAAAAACAGTAATTGCCGCTCTACGTAATTTTTCCTGAGTATCTGCAGCACGGGCAGCTCTCTTTGTCATTTTGGTCATTCTGCTCTCCTTCAGTGAGCAAAGATAACAAAACGGTTGAGTTAAGTCAGCACAAAGGTTACCTTACGATAAGTTACTAGACAGTAACTTACTATAAAATAACATAAGGTAATCATCATGACTGTTCCTGTCGTTGCTATTTTTCATGTAAAACCCGGTACTGAAGAGCAAGTTGAGCAACTTTTTCGCTCAGTAATTGATACTACTTTGGGTGAAGAGGGCTGCATCAAATATCAACTAAATCGCGATGCAGAAAATGCGAGCCGTTTTGTCTGGACTGAAGAATGGGAGAGTAAAGCATTGCTTGAACGTCATCTTAACGCTTCACATATAACCAACCTGTTCTCGACCATTGGCCAGTACATTGAAAAATCAGAAATTATAACTCTGGAGCCGCTTGCAGGAGGGAATGCTTGAAACTCTATGTGTACGACCATTGCCCGTTCTGCACGCGGGCAAGAATGGCTTTTTCGTTGAAAAACGAACCCGTTGAACTTTCAATAATGATGGAAGGCGATATCGAAACGCCAACGCGCATGATAGGAAAGAAAATTGCGCCGATTCTTGAAAAAAGAGATGGAACCTACATGGCTGAAAGTCTGAATATCGTGCGCTATGTTGATGAAATCGGAGTTCCCGCGTTCTCCTCTCAAATCTCAGCTGAAGTTGACAGTTGGTTAAAAGAGATTTGGCCGGTGGCATCGAAGTTATTCATTCCCCGCTTCACAAAGGCGGACTTTGCTGAACTATCCACGTCATATGCTCGTGAAGCTTACCGCCAGCGCGAGGAGAAAGCCTTTGGTAACTTAACGGAACTAATGGCCCAAACGCCAGAACTGGTGAATGAGATAATGCCCAAACTTCACACGCTGGTACCACTGATACAGCAGCGCCAGGTGATAGACATCAATGACATTGTCATATGGCCTGTCTTGCGATGTTTATCAATTGTGAAATCGTTAGTATTTCCACCAGGTGTCCGTAACTACGCAAGTCGTATCGAAGCAAAAACCGGCATTCCTTTACTTTACGATCGGGCAATCTAAAGGTAACCAGATGGCAGAAAATACACGTTCCGCACGATTTATTCCGTCCGAAATCGCGAAATTATTGCCTGAAAGCTCCGATGCAATGCTTGCTGATGAGTATCTTACTGACAGACCAGAAGCCAGCTGCCGTGTATTTCGCGCATACCAGGGCGTAAAACCCCACTATCATCAGCATTGTGATGAATATCTATATGTTCTGTCCGGGCGCGGCACCTTCTGGATGGAGGATCCCAATGACGAGGCTGAATTTTCACCAGGGCACCTGCTT
>DATEKR010000101.1:0-6405 GCA_035277345.1 Enterobacteriaceae bacterium | reverse complement strand
TTGCCGACGAAGAACAGATAGCCGAGCATTTCCACTTCCGTGCGCTGCTGACCGTCGCCAAGCAGAGAGGCAACGTTAACGCCCAGATGCTGACCCAGCAGATCCAGCATCGCCGCTTCGATCCCGGTCACCACGTGGATGGTGGTGCGCAGGTCAAAGGTTTGCAGGCCGCGACCACCGGCATCGCGGTCGGCGAACTGGCTGCGAACGGCATTGAGGATGTTTTTGTATTCGCCGAGGGTTTTGCCCTTCACCAACGGGATCGCATCCTCCAGCGTTTTACGGATTTTCTCACCGCCCGGAATTTCACCAACGCCGGTATGACCGGAATTATCTTTGATAATCACAATATTGCGGGTGAAGAACGGCGCGTGCGCGCCGCTCAGGTTCATCAGCATGCTGTCATGACCGGCAACCGGGATCACCTGCATGGAGGTGACTACGGGGGTAGATTGAATCGTCATCATAGAATCCTTGTATAATCAGTGGCGGCCGAAAACGGGACGTTTACGGTCAAAGGTCCAGCCGGGGATCAGGTACTGCATCGGGCCTGCGTCATTACGCGAGCCGCCGGGCAATTTTTTGTATGCCTCATGCGCTTTATTGATCTGATCCCAGTCCAGCTCCACGCCAAGTCCGGGCGCGTCCGGGACGGCAATCTTGCCGTCTTTGATCTGCAGCGGATCGCGGGTCAGGCGGGCATCGCCCTCCTGCCAGATCCAGTGCGTATCAATCGCTGTGGGTGTTCCCGGTGCGGCTGCGCCAACGTGGGTAAACATCGCCAGCGAAATATCGAAATGGTTATTGGAGTGGCATCCCCAGGTCAGGCCCCAGTCATCGCAAAGCTGCGCGACGCGTACCGCGCCGGAAAGGGTCCAGAAGTGCGGATCCGCCAGCGGGATATCGACGGCGTTCAGCATCACCGCATGGCCCATTTCACGCCAGTTGGTGGCAATCATATTGGTCGCCACCGGCAGGCCGGTCGCGCGGCGGAACTCTGCCATCACCTCGCGGCCGGAGAAGCCCTGCTCGGCCCCGCACGGATCTTCCGCGTAGGTGAGGACATCGTTCAGGCCTTTGCACAGGCTGATGGCTTCATCCAGCAGCCAGGCCCCGTTAGGGTCGACCGTGATACGTGCGTCCGGGAAGCGTTTTTTCAGCGCCCGGACGGATTCGATCTCCTGCTCGCCGGGCAGCACGCCGCCCTTGAGCTTAAAGTCTTTAAAACCGTAGCGATCCTGAGAGGCTTCCGCCAGGCGAACCACCGCATCGGCGCTCAGGGCTTCCTGATGGCGAAGGTTGTACCAGTCGTGACCGTCACGGCGTCCTTCAAGATAAGGCAGGTCCGTTTTACGCCGGTCGCCGACGTAAAACAGATACCCCAGCACCGTGACCGCATCGCGCTGTTTGCCCGGCCCCAGCAGTTCGCAGACCGGGACATTCAGCGCTTTGCCGAGCAGGTCCAGCAGCGCCGCTTCCAGCGCGGCCACCGCATTAACCCGCAGCTCAAAAGTCCAGGCCCCTTTACCGAAGGTGTCAAAATCCGCCGCCTGGTTGCCCTTGTGCACCTGCTGAACCACGCGGTTCAGCCGGGCGATCTCCTTGCCGATCACCATCGGAATGGCGTCGACCAGGGTTTGATAAATCACTTCTCCGCCGGGCGCTTCCCCGACGCCGGTATTCCCGGCGCTGTCCGTCAGCACCACGATATTGCGCGTGAACCAGGCGTTATGTGCGCCACCGATATTGAGCAGCATACTGTCTTGCCCGGCGACAGGAATCACCTTCATATCCGTAATCAGCGGGCTGGATTGTGTCGTCATGATGTCCGTCCCGTAACAGGTTTCAGTTCGATACGTTTAATATCCCCGACCAGAACCAGGTAGCTCAGCACCGCCACCAGGGCATGGACCCCAACGTAGATCAGCGCGCCGTTAAACGACCCGGTGGTACCAACGATATAGCCGATGGCGATTGGCGTGACGATACCGGAGATATTGCCGAACATATTGAACAGCCCGCCGCTCAGGCCGCTGATCTCTTTCGGTGCCGTATCCGCCATAACCGCCCAGCCCAGCGCGCCGATGCCTTTACCGAAGAAGGCCATCGCCATAAAGCCGATAATCATCCATTCGGTATCCACGTAGTTACAGAACACCATCACCATCGACAGCAGCATCCCGAGCACGATAGGCGTTTTACGGGCGATATTCAGCGAGCCGGTCCGGCGCATCAGCCAGTCGGAAATCACCCCGCCGAGCACGCCGCCGATAAAGCCGCAGATTGCCGGGACAGAGGCAACAAACCCCGCTTTCAGAATCGACATCCCGCGCGCCTGCACCAGATACACCGGGAACCAGGTGATAAAGAAGTAGGTCAGGGCGTTAATGCAGTACTGGCCGATATACACACCCACCATCATGCGCGAGCCGATCAGCTGCTTGATTTGCCCCCATTTTTCATGGAACGGGACTTTCACGGCACCTTTATTCTGATCCATATTGATCAGGGCGCCGCCTTCAGCGATATATTCCAGCTCCTTTTTATTCACGCCCGGATGCTGGTTAGGTTCGTGGATCATTTTCAGCCACAGGAAGCTGATAAAGATACCCAGTCCGCCCATAAAGAAGAACACGTGCGACCAGCCCACTTCCTGGGTTAGCCAGCCCATAATCGGGGCGAAGATGACCGTGGCAAAGTATTGTGCAGAGTTAAAAATCGCCACCGCCGTGCCCCTTTCCTGTGCCGGGAACCAGGCCGCCACGATGCGGCTGTTGCCAGGGAAGGAAGGTGCTTCCGCCAGACCGACGAGGAAACGCAGCGTAAACAGAGCAACGATAATGCCGAAGCCGCTGAAGATATCCACGAAGCCCTGCAGCAGGGTAAACAGGGACCAGGTGAAGATGGACCAGAAATAGACGCGTTTTGAACCGAAGCGGTCAAGCAGCCAGCCTCCTGGTATCTGGCCAATAACGTAGGCCCATGAGAAGGCCGAGAAGACATAGCCCATCCCGATGGGATCCAGACCTATTGCCTTCGACATTTCTGAACCGGCAATCGACAGGGTTGCGCGGTCGCCATAGTTAAAGGACGTGACGATAAACAGCATCACCACTATCCAGTAGCGGGCGTTCGTACGCTTCTCAGCGCCGCTCGCCTCGTGACTTAATGAACTCATTGTTGTACTCCTGAATCTTAGCGTTGAGAGCCAGGTTCATTCTGAACAGCAATCACCTGTAGGGTAATCAGAATGCCGGGGTAGTGTTTTTTTGCAGTTCCGTACTGGTCGTCTTTTTGAGACCTGTCGGCTGCGTTTTTGTAACTGGCACAAAAAGTATAAGAAGCGGAACCGCCGCCCTCACCGTGCAGACCCACAACATTCAAAAAAGTGGAGCGGGTGCTTTATGGCAAAAGCCCAGGCTTATGGGTGATGGTTCACGGAAATGAAACGCAGCGTCTTATTCAGGGGTGACAACGATGAGGAGTGTGAATTAGCTCGCTTGACGCGGAGGAAATGCCTGCTAATGGGCGTTACGGGAGAATGCCCTCCTGGCAGAGGGCATATCAGGACTAGAGCAGCGTTGCCCAGTGTTCGACCCAGGGATTGGACTGGCTTTCCGGCTCGGGATGCTCGCTGGCGTCGATGGTCAGCACTTCGCCCACGCGCTGTGCTCCCTGCTCCTGGAGCAGTGCATCAAACTTGAGGCCGCCACCGCAGTAGTGGCTGTAGGTGCTGTCGCCGAGGGCGATCACGCCATAGCGCAGATTTGGCTGATAGCCCAGGCGCTCTTTGATGCCCTCAAACAACGGCACTATGCTTTCCGGCAGATCGCCCTGGCCGGTGGTCGAGGTCACCACCAGGGCAATTTTCTCCTGGAAGGGCAGCCAGTCTTCAGGCGTCGGGTCTTCAAATATCTGAGTCTGATGTCCTTCACCTTCCAGGATCGCTGCAGCTTCTTCCGCTACCAGCAGCGCGTTGCCGTACATGGTGCCGACAAAAATGCCGATTTCGGCCATGCTGTTACTCCCTCAATGATCGTTAATGCTGTTCATCCTGGCCGCTGCGCGCCGTAAACTCAACCCTTTCATTTTCAGGGAGAAGCCCGCGCCAGCCAAAGTGCTCCAGCGCCTGCATCCAGATATCATCCAGGCCCGCGCGCAGGGTCAGAGGCTGACCGGTAAAAGGGTGCGTCAGGCTTAGCTGGCTGGCGTGCAGCATTAAACGTTCACAGCCAAAAGAGGCTGCTGCGCTGCGGTTCTGCCGCAGATCGCCATGCTTGCTGTCGCCGATAATCGGATGGCGCAGATGGGACATGTGTCGGCGCAGCTGGTGTTTGCGGCCGGTCTGCGGATCGAGCTGCACCAGCCCGTAGCGGGTGGTGGGATAGCGCCCGGTCGGTACAGGCATTTCAACCGTCGCCAGCCCTTTATAGTGGGTGATCGCGGACTGGGGTTCTCTGTTTTCGCGGGCGTGTTTGTCGGCGATCTTATCCAGCTCTTCCACCAGCGGGTAGTCAAGCACGGCTTCATCCGTCAGCCAGCCGCGCACGATGGCATGGTAGCGCTTCTGGATTTGGTGCTGTTCAAACTGCTGCGACAGCAGACGCCCGGCCTCGCTCGATAAACCCATCAGCAGCACGCCGGAGGTTGGTCTGTCGAGACGATGAACGGTGAAAACATGCTGGCCTATCTGGTCACGCACGGTTTGCATCACAAACACTTTTTCATCGCGATCCAGCCAGCTGCGGTGCACCAGCCAGCCCGAGGGTTTATTGACCGCGACCAGCCATTCGTCCTGATAAATAATTTCCAGCATCAGACATTATCACCAAACAGGGCATCAAGCTGCGTCAGCTCGGCCACCAGCGCATCGCGCAGGGGATGGGCTGCGTCCAGAGCCACTTCATAATAGGGGCCGACGGCAAAAGCCTGCGGCAGGGGGAAATGGCCGTCGAGCAGGGCATGCATTCTGGGGATCAGCACCCACTGCAGCCATTCAACGGGCTCAAGGGTGTCCATGCAGAAAGGCTGCGTACTCTCGAAAGCAGCAGGCTCAGGCGCGCTGGGCTGCCAGTGGTCGTGCCTGCGCAGTAGTGCTTCAAGCGCCTGCAACTGCTGACGCACGCTGTCGTGCTGTGTCATGTAAACCTCAATACCAAACGGATCTGCCGCGAAGAATAGCAAATGTGGGCGCGTAAACAAAAAAAGGGCGCACTGTAAAAACAGTGCGCCCGATCCGTTTCGCAGCAATCCAGCTACTTTTGTTGCTCCCTGCTCGTCCGTGACAACTTTTCCCGTGGTCTCCAGACCTGTTCATCCATAAACTGCTGCATCCTGCTCACACCACCCCGATGTGACAAAACTCAAATCCGTTTGCGAGTCCCGATCTTCCTGATCCACCGAATATCCCGTTCGGTTCTCATTCTCCTTCCTGGAGGTGTCCCTGAACGCATCCTGCGTCATCCACTTCGCTTCATCTGTGAAGCCTTCCTTGCAGCACCTTCCTGGTGGGTCCCCGAAGCGCCATCTCCCTGACGGTCACTTCGACTTGACGTCCTGCCAATGACCATAGAATCCTCTATTCCGCTCAGGCTTACAAGGCGCGATCCGGGCAGTACAGTAGACCTTTTTTCGTATGAAAGTAATAAGGAAAATCCTAACTAGATGATTTTAATCGGACTTAATAAAGAGGGGATTTACGCGTCCTACAGACGGAAAGACGATCTCTCACAATGCGTGTAAGAGATCTCTCACAAGAATGATAGCAATTGAGGTTATAAAACAGGCTTAAGGTCGTTCAAAAAATCATAAAGAGACGCGGCAAGCACCGTGCGCTGAGCGGTACCGAACTTTTCTTTCACCACTTCACCGCTCAGGTTGCAGACCGAAATCATCTCCATTTCGCTGTCGAGGGTAGCGATAAACAGCGTTGGCGAGAGCTTCAGGCGTTTCTGCGTGACCAGGTGGCCAATCAGGTTCTCCTGAACACGCTGAAAATCGTCGGCGCTCCAGGTTTGCAGCAGCGTCAGCGTTTCATCTTCGAAGCGCCCGCCCATATCACCTGCAAACTGTGTGGTATAGAAAGCGTGAACGGCGGGTTGTATCACAATATCCAGCGCCCGTTCAACCGCGCTAATCGTCGCGTCGCCTTCAAAGGGCTGGGGCTGCCAGAGGACGCGTTCATCCACAGAGGAAATAATGCAGGGCGAAGGGATGCCGAACAGCGCCTCGCTTTGCGGCCAGGTCTCGTGCTGCTGATACCAGGCGTCGCAATAGCGCTGGGTAAATGCTTTCAGGGCTTGTGAAGTCTGTAGGTCCACCGCGTTCTCTCTTTCCGCTTACCAGGATACACTTGCGCAATAGTGTACCTGCTTTATGACGGTGAAACATGACTTCTTATGAAAA
>DATEKR010000100.1:0-3862 GCA_035277345.1 Enterobacteriaceae bacterium | reverse complement strand
GCTGATCGTGCCCCTGACGCGCCACCTGTTCCGGCTGATTGCCCGTGATGCGCCTGTTCTGCAAACCCTGCTGCCGCCGGGTGCCAAACTCGGCGTCAATATTGCCCCCAGCCATCTGCATGCGGAAAGTTTTCAGCAGGATATGCGTCAGTTTACCGCTTCCCTGCCGGACAGCTATTTTCAGGTGGTTCTGGAAATTACCGAGCGCGGAATGCTGCACTATCATGAAGCCAGCCGCCTGTTTGAGTGGCTGCATGATGAAGGTTTTGAAATCGCCATCGATGACTTCGGTACCGGCCACAGCTCGCTGATTTATCTTGAGCGCTACACCTTTGATTATCTGAAAATAGACCGGGGTTTTGTCAGCGCTATCGGTACCGAAACCGTGACGTCACCGGTGCTTGACGCCGTGCTGACGCTGGCAAAACGGCTCAATATGGTGATGGTCGCCGAAGGGGTTGAAACCGAGGAGCAGGCCAACTGGCTACGCAGCCAGGGCGTTCAGTTCCTGCAGGGATACTGGATGAGCCGTCCGCTGTCGCTGCAACAGCTGGTGGAGCAGCATGATGCGAAGGCGAAATATTTCACATCCTCCTGAGCGTCACTTATTATTCAACGACAAGAGGCCGGCCCGTGCGGGGTCTGCCGGAATACAGGATAGCCTCCGGATATGTTTTTGCGGGTACCGTTACTGTTAATTGCGCTGTTCAGTTTCACCTCACATGCGCAAACCATTAAAGAAAGTTACGCCTTCGCGGTCATCGGCGAGCCGAAATACGCCATTAACTTTACGCATTTCGATTACGTGAACCCCGCCGCGCCCAAGGGCGGCACCATGACAATGTCCGCTATTGGAACCTTCGATAACTTTAACCGCTTTGCCATGCGCGGCAACCCTGGTGCCCGTACCGACGCGCTGTACGATACCCTCTTTACCACGTCTGACGACGAGCCGGGCAGCTACTATCCTCTGGTCGCCGAGATGGCACGCTACGCCGATGACTATTCGTGGGTGGAAATCAGTATTAATCCGCAGGCCCGCTTCCACGACGGCAGCCGGATGAAGGCCAGCGATGTGGTGTTTACCTTTAACAAGTTTATGACCGAGGGCGTGCCGCAGTTTCGCCTCTACTATAAGGGCACCACGGCAAAGGCCGTTTCTCCGCTGACCGTGCGTATTGAGCTGGGCACGCCGGGCAAAGAGAACATGCTCAGCCTCTTCTCGCTGCCGGTGATGCCGGAAGCCTTCTGGCGCGACCATAAGCTGAATGAACCCCTGCCCCGCCCGCCGCTCTCCAGCGGACCTTATAAAATCAGCGCCTGGCGAATGGGCCAGTATATAACCTATTCGCGTGTGAAAGATTACTGGGCCGCCGATCTGCCGGTGAATCGCGGGCGCTGGAATCTCGACACAATCCGCTACGACTACTATCTCGACGATAACGTCGCCTTTGAAGCCTTTAAGGCCGGGGCGTTCGATCTGCGTACCGAGACCAGCGCTAAAAACTGGGCCACTCGCTATATCGGTAAAAACTTTACCAATGGCCATATCGTTAAAGAGTCCTTTGCCAACGATTCAACCCAGGATACGCGCTGGATGGCGTTTAATATTCAGCGTCCAGTCTTCAGCGACCGCCGGGTACGCGAAGCCATTACCCTCGCCTTCGACTTCGAATGGATGAACAAGGCGCTGTTCTACAACGCCTATACCCGGGTGAATAGCTACTTTATTAATACCGAGTACGCCGCCCGCGACTATCCTAAGGCCGATGAGCTAACCCTGCTGGCGCCGATGAAAAAAGATCTGCCCCCGGAGGTCTTTACCGCAATCTATCAGCCACCGACCACCAAAGGTGACGGCTACGATCGTCAAAATCTGCTGAAGGCCGGAGCTCTGCTGGATTCAGCAGGCTGGACCATCAAAGATCGGCAGCGAGTGAACGTGAAAACCGGCAAACCTCTGCGCTTCGAGCTGCTGCTGCCCTCCGGCGGCAACGATCAGTGGGTCATGCCGTTTAAGCATAATCTGGCGCGCCTCGGCATCACGATGGATATCCGTCAGGTGGATAACTCCCAGGCCACCAGCCGCCTGCGCAGCCGGGATTACGATATGATGCCGAGCGTCTCCCGCGCCTCGCCCTGGCCGAGCAGCGACCTGCAGATCGCCTGGGGCTCAGGCTATATCGACTCCAGCTATAACGCGCCCGGCGTGCAAAGCCCGGTTATCGATGCGCTGATCGACAAAATCATTCTCGCCCAGGGCGATAAAGAGAAGCTGATCCCCCTGGGCCGGGCGCTGGATCGCGTGCTGACGTGGAACTACTACATGCTGCCGATGTGGTTTATGGCAAGTGACAGGGTCGCCTGGTGGGATAAATTTTCTCATCCGGTCCAGCGTCCGCTTTACTCCATGGGGTTTGATACCTGGTGGTATGACGTCAACAAAGCGGCAGCTCTGCCTGCAGAAAGACGCTAAGGAGAGAGCATGGGCGCTTACCTGATTCGACGTTTACTGCTGGTGATCCCCACGCTCTGGGCGATCATCACCATTAACTTTTTTGTGGTGCAAATTGCCCCCGGTGGCCCGGTTGACCAGGCTATCGCCGCCATTGAGTTCGGCAATACCAGTATGATGCCGGGCGCAGGAGGCGGCGGCACCGCCAGCACCTACGCCCATACCGGCGTCAGCAATATTAACGAAAGCCACTATCGCGGCGGGCGAGGACTCGACCCGGAGGTGATTGCCGAGATCACTCAGCGCTACGGTTTTGATAAGCCGATGCACGAGCGCTATCTGAAAATGCTCTGGGATTATGCCCGCTTCGACTTCGGCGACAGCCTGTTCCGCAGCGCCTCGGTCCTGCAGTTGATTAAAGACAGTCTTCCTGTCTCCATCACCCTCGGCCTGTGGAGCACTCTGATTATCTATCTGGTGTCGATTCCGCTGGGTATCCGCAAAGCAGTGCATAACGGCAGCCGCTTCGACACCTGGAGCAGCGCCTTTATTATTATCGGCTATGCCATCCCGGCGTTTCTTTTCGCCATCGTGCTGATCGTCTTTTTTGCCGGGGGCAGCTATTTCGATATTTTCCCTCTGCGCGGACTGGTATCGGCCCAGTTTGATACCCTGCCCTGGTATCAGAAGATAACGGATTACCTCTGGCATATTACGCTGCCGGTGCTGGCGACGGTGATCGGCGGTTTCGCGGCCCTGACGATGCTGACCAAAAACTCGTTCCTCGATGAGATCCGCAAACAGTACGTGGTCACCGCCCGCGCCAAAGGCGTTGGCGAGAACCGTATTCTGTGGGGACACGTTTTCCGCAACGCCATGCTGCTGGTGATCGCCGGTTTCCCGGCCACCTTTATCAGCATGTTCTTTACCGGCTCTCTGCTGATTGAGGTGATGTTCTCCCTTAACGGCCTGGGGCTGCTGGGCTATGAGGCCACGGTATCCCGTGACTATCCGGTGATGTTCGGGACGCTCTATATTTTCACTCTGGTCGGCCTGCTGCTGAATATCCTCAGCGATATCAGCTATACCCTGGTCGACCCTCGTATCGATTTTGAGGGCCGCTGATGCGTCAATTGAGTCCCGCCGCAGAGGCCCGCTGGGCACGCTTTCGCCACAACCGCCGCGGCTACTGGTCCCTGTGGCTGTTTACGCTGCTGTTTACCTGTAGCCTCTGTGCCGAGCTGATTGCCAATGACCGGCCCCTGCTGGTGCAGTACAACGGCAGCTACTATGTGCCGGTGTTAAAAGAGTACAGCGAGAGCGAGTTTGGTGGCCCGCTCAGCACCGCCGCCGATTATCAGGACCCGTGGCTTCAACAGCAGCTGCAAAACCACGGCTGGGCTATCT
>DATEKR010000099.1:0-12112 GCA_035277345.1 Enterobacteriaceae bacterium | reverse complement strand
ATGGCTAACTACCGCTATTTCTGCCAATAAAATGCGGGAAACGGGTAAAAGCAAAATCGTTGATATTATTTTGCCTCTGAGTAAAAATGATGCTTCCTTCATACACCTTATGGGACGACCCATAAGCGTATCTTTTTTCCGGGGACGGCCCCACAAGGGAGCACTATGTCCTGGTTAATTCTTGTTGTTGCGGGTCTGCTTGAAGTGGTCTGGGCCGTTGGCCTTAAATACACCCACGGCTTTAGCCGCCTGGTGCCGAGCATTATCACGGTGACGGCGATGGTAGCGAGTATTGCTCTGCTGGCCTGGGCGATGAAAAGTCTGCCGGTCGGCACCGCTTACGCTATCTGGACGGGAATTGGCGCAGTAGGCGCGGCGATTACCGGCATCCTGCTGTTAGGTGAATCCGCCAGCCTGGCGCGAATTGCCAGCCTGGCACTGATTGTTTGCGGGATTATCGGGCTAAAACTCAGCACCCATTAATGGGGCTGTTCCACCCAGATAAGCTTGTTAATGTCAAAGCCCTGCCGGGTCGCGGTATCCAGTAACTGCTGCTTCACGTCGGCGGAGATCGTCGGCGTGCGGGAGAGGATCCACAGATAGTCGCGATCCGGTCCGCAGACCAGCGCGTGCTGGTAATCTTTATCGAGCGCGATAACATTGTAGCCGCCATAGAACGGGCCGAAGAAAGAGACTTTCAGCGCGGCACGGTCCGGCGAGCCGGTGAAGTACGCTTTGCCGATCGACTGCTGCCACATTCCTCTCTCCGGATTATAGCCCCGGTTTATCACCTGAATACCGCCGTCATCCTGGGTGCTGTAGGTGGCCGTAACACGCTCTAAACCACGCTCAAAGCGATGATCAAAACGGGCGATTTCATACCATTTGCCAAGGTAACGATTCGCATCGAACTGGCTGACCACGGTGACGCCCTGAGGCGGGGTTGGGGAGCTACAGGAAACCACCAGCAACGCAGCGGTTACGGCGGCGATAACAGGTAAAATACGCATCGGGATATCCTTGCTGTTTTTTAGTTAAGTGTAGATGACGGCAAGGAAAAACGCGGGCAATAAAAAGGCCCGCCGAAGGGCAGGCCTGAGTCATAGCCAGGAGTTAGAGAGTGATAATGGCGACCAGCGTGACAATCGTCAGGATTGCCGCCAGACCATAGAACACCCATTCGCCACGCGGCACGTGGATCTTCAGATCGTGCATGGCATGATGAATGCGGTGCAGGCCGCACCACAGCGGCAGCACAATCATCAAAAAGATAAAGGCGCGGCCAATAAAGCTCTGAGCGAAGGCCAGAACGCGTTCATAGCTGAAGGCACCTTCCGGTGCGAGACCCAGCGGCAGCAGAATACCCACCAGCAGCACAATTACCGGTGCGATAATGGCGCCCCACATGCCGCCTGCGCCAAACAGGCCCCAGAATACCGGCTCGTCGGAACGTTTAGGGTTAGGGTTGATCATAGGGCTCTCCTTACCAGTACAGGGCGACATACAGAATGACCGCGGTGACGATAACCGTCACGACCCAGAGCGCCCGGATAACCGGCCCTGGCCCCATTTTCTCGCCTTTGATAATAATATTGGCTGCTTTCGGCGCCAGCTCGAACCAGGTTTTCGTATGCAGCAGCGCCGCCGCGAGGGTGATGATGTTTAGCACCACCACGATCGGGTTTTGCAGGAAACCGACGAAGCTCCCCCAGGTTTCCGGCCCGTGTTTCAGCGCGAAAAGGCCGTAAATCAGCACGACGCTGAACCAGACCGTCGGTACTGCCGTTCCCTCACGCAGCATATAGAAGCGGTAAAACGGCAGTTGCTGCCACCAGTTGGACGGCACCGGCCGTACATACGCTTTACGTTTAGTCGTCATCAAGCACTCCTTAGCGTGGTTTCAGGGTGGCGATAAGAAAGTCTTTCGAACTTTCCACTTTGCCCTGCTGAATGGCGGCAGCCGGGTCGACATGCTTCGGACAAACCTCTGAGCAGTAGCCGACGAAGGTGCAGGTCCACACGCCGTTCTGGCCGTTAAGCTGCCCCATACGCTGTTTCTTACCGTTATCACGGCTGTCTTCGTTATAGCGGTGCGCCAGGGTAATCGCCGCCGGGCCGATAAACTCAGGATTCAGACCAAACTGCGGGCAGGCGGCGTAGCACAGGCCACAGTTGATACAGCCGGAGAACTGGTGATACTTCGCCATCTGCGCGGGCGTCTGGGTATTGGGGCCCTGATCCGGCGTGCGCGGGTTGCCGATGATGTACGGCTTAATGGCTTCCAGGCTTTCGATAAAGTGGGTCATATCGACCACCAGATCGCGCTCGATAGGGAAGTTGCCCAGCGCCTCGACTTTCATTCCCCGGGTGTATTCGCGCAGGAAGGTTTTGCAGGCCAGCTTCGGCACCTTGTTGACCATCATGCCGCAGGAGCCGCAAATCGCCATTCGGCACGACCAGCGGTAGCTCAGGTCCGGGGCGAGGTTATCTTTGATATAGCCCAGCGCATCGAGCAGCGAGGTTTGCTCATCAAAAGGCACATCGTAGAAGGCGCTGTGCGGGGCGGTGTCCACTTCCGGGTTGTAGCGCACCACCTCAATCTTCAGGGTTGTCATCTCAGCCATTCGCCGTCTCCTTCTTGTCGGCTGCTTCCGCTTCTGCGCCGTAGACGCGTTTTGCCGGTGGCAGGGTGGTGATTTTCACATCGCTGTATTCCAGGCGTGTGTTGCCGGCGGCGTCGCGGAAGGCGAGGGTGTGATTGAGGAAATTCATGTCGTCGCGTTCGGTACAGCCTTCATCAAGGCGCTGGTGCGCTCCGCGCGACTCTTTACGCGCCAGGGCCGAATGGGCCATACACTCCGCCACGTTAAGACCGTGGCCCAGTTCGATGGTATAGAGCAAGTCGGTGTTGAATACGCTGGAGGTATCGGTAATGCGTACGTGTTTCATACGCTCCTGCAGCTCGGCCAGCTTGTCGACGGTTTTCTGCATCAGCTCCGGCGTTCGGTAGATACCGCAGCCCTCTTCCATCGACATGCCCATTTCGTCGCGGATTTTCGCCCAGCTCTCATTGCCCTGCTGATTCACCAGCTGTTTCAGGCGCTGCTCGATATCGGCAACCTGCGCGTCCAGCGCCGCACCGTTGGCTTCTCCGGCGGTGGAGGCCCGCTCAATGGCCTGTTCACCGGCCAGGCGGCCAAACACCACCAGCTCCGCCAGAGAGTTAGATCCGAGGCGGTTAGCGCCGTGCAGGCCCACAGAGGAGCATTCACCCACCGCAAACAGACCCTGAATTCGCGTTTCACACTGCTGGTTGGTTTCAATGCCGCCCATGGTGTAGTGGGCGGTTGGACGGACCGGGATCGGCTCTTTGACCGGATCGACGCCGACGTAGGCTTTCGACAGCTCACAGATAAACGGCAGGCGTTCGAGGAGCTTTTTCTCGCCGAGATGGCGCAGGTCAAGATAGACCACGTCCCCGCGTGGGGTTGGGATGGTGTTGCCTTTGCGCCACTCGTGCCAGAAGGCCTGGGAGACTTTATCCCGCGGGCCCAGCTCCATATATTTGTTCTTCGGCTCGCCGAGCGGGGTTTCCGGGCCCATGCCGTAATCCTGCAGATAGCGGTAGCCGTCTTTATTGACCAGGATACCGCCTTCGCCGCGACAGCCTTCGGTCATCAGGATCCCGGAGCCGGGCAGGCCGGTCGGGTGATACTGAACAAACTCCATATCGCGCAGCGGCAGGCCATGGCTCAGCGCCATGCCCATACCATCGCCGGTCACGATGCCGCCGTTGGTGTTATAGCGATAGACGCGACCCGCGCCGCCAGTCGCCATGATCACCGCATTAGCGCGGATCTGGATTAGCGTCCCTTCCATCATGTTCATCGCCACCAGGCCACGAGCTTTGCCCTCATCCACAAGGATGTCGAGGACGAAATGTTCATCGAAGCGCTGGATTTGCGGGAACTGGAGAGAGGTCTGGAAGAGGGTGTGGAGCATATGGAAGCCTGTTTTATCGGCGGCGAACCAGGTGCGTTCTATTTTCATCCCGCCAAAGCGGCGGACGTTAACGCTGCCGTCGGGACGGCGGCTCCACGGGCAGCCCCATTGCTCCAGCTGGGTCATTTCGGTGGGGCAGTGATGCACAAAATAATCCACGACATCCTGCTCGCAGAGCCAGTCGCCTCCGGCGACGGTATCGTGAAAATGGTATTCAAAACTGTCATGGTCCTGCGCCACGGCGGCGGACCCTCCCTCGGCGGCAACCGTGTGGCTGCGCATGGGATAGACTTTTGAAATCAGTGCGATTTTAGCGCTCGGGTTCGCCTGTGCTGCGGCAATGGCAGCGCGCAATCCTGCACCGCCTGCGCCAATGACGACAAGATCGGCCTGAAAAGTGTGCACGACATTCCTCCAGATTATTGTTATCCACCCTGCCGTACAACGGTGCTTTTTATGTCGAAAACGGCGCGGGCGGAAGCGTTTCACTGCTCCTTTTTATGCAAAAACAGTATAACCGTGGGAAATGAAGGGAAAATTGATGTGTTCGATTTTTTTGCTGTTCTGTGCGCTGATTTATCATTGAGATTGATGAGACTCGTCACGAAAACGTGCCTGAGCGCCGCCGGAAGGAATTTGCTGCGCAAAATTTGTCTCGCTGCACGGATACGCGTAGACTTCGTGCCCTTGTCTGAAACTGGAGAATTGACTATGAGCGAAACGGCCACCTGGCAGCCGAGCGCTTCCATCCCAAACTTATTAAAACGTGCAGCGATCATGGCAGAAATTCGGCGTTTTTTCGCCGATCGCGGCGTACTGGAGGTGGAGACGCCCTGTATGAGCCAGGCGACGGTAACGGATATACATCTGTTTCCGTTTGAGACCCGTTTTGTTGGCCCTGGCCATTCTCAGGGGGTCAATCTCTATATGATGACCAGCCCGGAATACCATATGAAGCGCCTGCTGGTGGCGGGCTGCGGCCCCGTATACCAGCTGTGTCGCAGCTTCCGCAATGAAGAGATGGGGCGTCACCATAACCCGGAATTCACCATGCTGGAGTGGTATCGCCCGCATTATGATATGTACCGTCTGATGAATGAGGTGGACGATCTGCTTCAGCAGGTGCTGGACTGCCCGGCGGCAGAGAGCCTCTCTTATCAGCAGGCGTTCCTGCGCCATCTGGAAATTGACCCGCTGTCGGCGGACAAGACTCAGCTGCGCGAGGTCGCGGCGAAGCTGGATCTCAGTAATATCGCCGATACTGAAGAAGACCGCGATACCCTGCTGCAGCTGCTGTTTGCCATGGGCGTCGAGCCGCATATCGGCAAAGATCGCCCGGCATTTGTCTATCACTTCCCGGCAAGCCAGGCGTCGCTGGCGCAGATCAGCACCGAAGATCACCGCGTGGCCGAGCGCTTCGAGGTCTATTTCAAAGGGATGGAGCTGGCGAACGGTTTCCATGAGCTGACCGACGCCCGCGAACAGCAGCAGCGTTTTGAGCAGGATAACCGCAAGCGGGCCGCACGTGGCCTGCCGCAGCAACCTATCGATACCCATCTGCTGGAAGCGCTAAAAGTGGGGCTCCCCGACTGCTCCGGCGTGGCGCTGGGCGTTGATCGTATGGTGATGCTGGCGCTGGGCGCTGAAAGCATCGCCGAGGTGATAGCTTTTACGGTGGATCGCGCCTGATAAAAAACCGGCCCTGAGAAGGGCCGGGTAAGTCTCTGTTACAGGCTGCCTGCCGGGCGTCTGCCCGCGGAGGAGAGCGTTTTCCCCGTCCGTTTTCCGTCCAGGGTTTCCAGACGCATCTGGAACGGCGGGAACGGCATATCGATACCATGCTCGCGGAAACCGGCCAGGATCAGCTGGTGGATTTCGTGGCGCAGCGGCATACGATGCCCCATTTCGGCGGCATAAATACGCAGTTCGAAAATCTGAATCCCCTGCTGAAGATCGACCAGGAATACTTCCGGTGCGGGCGTATCGATCACCAGCGAGCAGCGTTCTGCGGCGGTCTCGAGGATCTGCGTCACTTCTTCGCTGTTGGCATCGGAAGGGGCCGGTACGGTCAGTACCACACGCGTGACCGAATCCGACAGGGACCAGTTGATAAACTGCTCGGTGATAAAGGCCTTGTTCGGCACGATAATCTCTTTGCGGTCCCAGTCGCTGATGGTGGTGGCGCGGGTATTGATTTTGGTGATGCTGCCGGTAAGGTCGCGGATCGTGACCGTATCGCCGATACGGATCGGTTTCTCAAACAGAATAATCAGGCCGGAGATAAAGTTGGCGAAGATCTCCTGCAGACCAAAGCCCAGGCCCACACCCAGTGCGGCGACCAGCCACTGCAGTTTTGACCACTCAATCCCAATCATCGAGAAGCCCATCAGCCCGCCAATCAGCATCAGCAGATATTTGGTGATGGTGGTAATGGCATAGCCGGTGCCAGGCGTCAGCGAGAGGTGCTGGAGCAGCGCCAGTTCCAGCAGTGCGGGGAGATTGCGCACCAGCTGGGCGGTGATGATAAACACCAGAATCGCAATCAGTACCGCGCCGAGCGTGATCGGCAGCTGGCTTTCAACGCCCTGCACGGTGGAGGTGACATCCCACAGGGAGATATTTTCCAGGAAGGCGAAGGCGGAATGAATTTCCGACCACAGCACGATCACCGACAGCAGGGCGATCAGCATCAGGATTGAGCGCACCAGACGCAGGGACTGGGTACTGATGGTATCGAGATCGACTTCGCTTTCATCGATCTCCACGGCGCCTTCGAGGCTGAGATTATGGGTCGGTTCCTCTTCACCGCGTGCGCGCTGGGCAAGAATTTCCGCCCGACGGTGACGGGCACGATCGAACGCCAGGCGGCGGCGCTGGATCAGCATCCAGCGGCGGATCACATGGTAGATCACCAGCAGCAGGAACCAGATGGCGACGGAGGTTTCCAGACGGGCCAGCAGCGCCTGGGAGGTCGCCAGGTAGCCTGTCATCGCGGCCAGCATTGCCACCAGAGGCGCGCCGATCAGCAGGTTCCACAGCAGGTTATTCACCATGTTGTCGCTGCTGCCCTCTTTGTCGACGTATAGCGGGATCCCCGCCCGCTTAAGGCTCAGGGTCACGATCGCCAGCGCGCCGCAGATCAGAATAAAGCACAGCCTGCCGAGCGAGCCGAAGAACTCACGATCGTTGAGATTATCAAACATGATCAGCGCCATAATCAGCGGTACGATAAGGCCGATGCTCATCAGGTAGTAGCGCATGGCGCGGGAAACGCGGCTGCGCGGCCAGCCGAAGTGGGCGCTGAACAGGCCGTTTGGTCGGGCGAAGGTGGCGCAAATCATCACCACCCACAGCAGCGGCACCGTGGCGGTGACGCCGTCGCCGATAGCCACCGCCAGCGGATAAGGCCAGGCGGCCTGTAGCCCGTAGCCCAGCGTGGCCCACAGCACCGGCAGCGGTGAGGCCACCAGAATCGACCAGAAGACGGTACGCAGCGTCAGGCGGAAGTGGTCCTGGGTCACTTTACCGACCCGGGACGCGGAGCGTTCAAGGAAGCGGGTAAAGTGCTTGCGCGAATAGAGGCTGAAACTGACCAGCACCAGCGCGGCAAACAGCGGGAACAGGGTCTCTTTGCTGGTGAGCATCATTACGCTGGCTTTACCCAGCTGACTAAAGGTATCGAGGGAGATCAGACGACGCAGGTCCTGAACGATATCAATCGGCCACGACAGGGTCAGAGGGCTGACGTCGGCGGTCCAGAAAAGGTAACGATGGGTGGCTTCGTTGACCTCCTTCAGAGCGTCTTCCAGCTGGCTATTCGAGACTTTAAGCTTGGTCAGCTCCAGGATCAGCGTATCTCCACCCTGCAGCAGAGAGTTCAGCAGCTCGCGCTGGGTGCGCAGCTGGGCATCAAGAATGCGCCGTTGCTCAGAGGTCAACGGCTGGCCGTCGGCCTGGTGGATCTGCCGTAGCTGAGGCTGCTTATTGAGCAGGTCTTCATAGCGCATACGGTGTACGCGCAGCTGGGCCATTTCGGTATCGAGCTGCTGCGGCTTGGGCATTTCCGGCAGGCGGGCAACCTGGGCGCGCAGCGCCTCGCCCAGCATATTCGACATGCCCAGCCACTGCGCCTGCTCGCGCAGGGTATTCAGAGCCTGACGCACCTGCAGCGTCTGGTTCGCAGCCTGGCGCTGCTGGGAATCGACCAGATCCATCCGCTGGGCCTGCTGGTTCAGGGCCTGGGACAGCTCGCGGTTGACCTTAAACTGGTTAAGAATATCCGGCGGCAGATCGGCATTGTTCTCCGCCAGCAGTTCGGTGACTTCCAGCGCTTTTTCCGCTTCGCGCTGGCGCTGGCTGTTCAGCTGATTGCGCAGCCCTTGCAGGTAAGCATCCAGCTGTTCGCCCTCTTTTTGCGCCATTTCGCCGCGCATTCTCGCCAGCTCCTGACGATTGTTGGCCGACAGCTGTGCCAGCTCCAGCTCATCCACCAGAGCTTTTAATTTGGCAGCCTCCGCCATCAGGCCAAGGTTCTGCGCCTGGGCCAGCGGGGTATTGCTGGTCTGGGTGCCGATGCGTCGCTCAACGTCGCTCAGCTGGCGGCGGGCATCGGTTTGCTGCTGCGGAAGCTGGCTCAGGGAATCGCTGATTTCGCGGGTGCGCTCCTGCTCCTGCTGTGCCAGGCGGGTCTGTTCCAGCAGCTGGCTGCTGACCTGGAGGATCTCCTGATTCAGCGTATCGCTGTTCATCCCGGTGGGCACCTGGCGCGGTTCATCGCGCAGGCTGGCAATCTGCGAACGCAGGGTACGGGAGAGTTTAGGGAAGTTATCGATCACCTGCTGATACTGCGCAGCGCGCTCAAGGGAGGCTTTACGCTCCTCCAGCGCATTCAGCGCGGACTGGAGCGCCTCGACCGCTTCGGCCTGATTCGGCATATTCTTTGCCGATTTGACCTGCTCCAGCTCCTGGGTAATTTGTTTTGCGTCAGGGATAGCGGCGGCGTGCGCCCCCAGGCTGAGGCTCAGGGCCATCAGGAAAATGAGAATCAGGCGCACGTCGTTATACCTTTTTTACTGTGATTAACTGTCGTCTTGCGGGTTTGCTTCAGGTTCGGTCTTCGGCTCTTCTGCAGGCACTGCCGGGACCACAACCGCTTCGGTGGAGAGCGCCAGCGGCTGACCAATGCGTGTAGCGGACAGGCTCTGCAGCTGCTCGACCAGGTTAACTTTGCCCGGTGCAAACAGGTTGATCACGGTTGAACCCAGCTTAAAGCGGCCCATTTCCTGACCTTTGAGCAGTGCAACCGCACCTTCGCTCTCACCGGCAGGCCAGGTCCAGCGTTTGATCACGCCTTCACGCGGCGGCGTGATGGTGCCCGCCCAGACGGTTTCGATGCTGCCGACGATGGTCGCACCGACCAGAATCTGCGCCATCGGGCCAAATTCAGTATCAAACAGGCAGATGACGCGCTCGTTACGGGCAAACAGGTTCGGGACGTTCTGCGCCGTCAGGTGGTTCACGGAGAACAGGTCGCCGGGAACGTAGATCATTTCGCGCAGAATACCGTTACACGGCATATGCACGCGATGGTAGTCGCGTGGCGACAGGTAGGTGGTGACAAAGCTACCGTTACGGAACAGGTCCGCCATCAGGTAGTTGCCCGCCAGCAGTGCTTCCAGGCTGTAGTTATGGCCTTTGGCCTGCAGAATTTTATCGTTGTCGATAGCGCCCAGCTGGCTGATCACGCCGTCGGCCGGCATCACCAGCACGCTCGGATCGGTGTCCAGCGGACGGACGTCATCGCGCAGGGGACGAACAAAGAAGTCGTTAAAAGTGCGGTAGCTGGCGGTATCCGGCTTCTGCGCTTCTTTCATGTCGACTTTATAGACTTTAACAAACAGATCGATAACTGCTTTAGTCAGCCATCCTGCGCGCTTGCTTGCGCCCCAGCCTGCCAGGCGAGTCAGCCACAGCTTCGGCAGAAGGTATTGCAGCGAAAGTTTAAGGTCGTTTAACAAAATAGCCTCCAGGCCAGTGTTGTATCATTCCAGGCTCGCCTTCATGCGAGCCCCGGGTCCTGAAAAAAGGGGACGATTGTAACGATGCGCGGCGTAACAGCCAATCTCGCCCGCCCATTTTTCTCCCCGTGTCGAAGATTGCTGTGAATTCAGGCGAGACTCTATCCGTCAGCCTCCGCTATCCGAAAAGTTTTTACGCGTTTTTACCTGCGACATACTTTCCAGGATGCGGTGATAGTTTTCGAAACGTGTTTCGGCAATTCGGCCGGCTTCTACCGCTTCGCGGATGGCGCAGCCCGGGTCGGTATCGTGTTTGCAGTCGCGATATTTGCAGGTGCCCAGATAGTCATGGAATTCGACAAAGCCATCGGTGATTTGTTCCGGCTCAAGGTGCCAGAGACCAAATTCACGCACGCCGGGGGAGTCGATCACATCGCCACCGTGAGGGAAATGATAAAGGCGGGCGGCGGTCGTAGTGTGCTGGCCAAGACCGGAACCGTCAGAGACGTCGTTGGTCAGGATCTCTTCCTGCAGCCCCAGCAGGGCATTCAGCAGGCTGGATTTGCCCACCCCGGACTGCCCGGCGAAGATGCTGATCCGGTCCGTCAGTGCCGTTTCCAGCGGTTCAAGGCCATTCTGAGTATGGCTGGAGACCATCAGGACGCTGTAGCCAATGTTGCGATAGATATCCATCTGCTCATTGACGAACTTCATGCCTTCGTCATCCAGAAGATCGATTTTGTTCAGCACGATCAGCGGATCGACGCCGAGCGCCTCGCAGGCCACCAGATAGCGGTCAATAATATTCAGCGACAGCTCCGGCAAAATAGCGGAAACGATCACGATCTGGTTGATATTGGCGGCGATCGGCTTCACGCCGTCATAGAAGTCCGGACGCGTCAGTACTGAGGTGCGTTCGTGTACCGCTTCGACGATACCCTTAACGTACACGCCTTCCGCGGCGGCTTTGCCCGGCCGCCACAGGACGCGGTCGCCGGTAACCAGCGAACGGATGGTGCGTCGGATATTGCAGCGGTGAACCTCGCCATCGGCAGATTCTACGTCAGCATGCATCCCGAAGCGGCTGATGACCATCCCTTCAGCAATTTCGCCGAACAGGTTGTCATCGAAATCTTTTTTCTCCGTGCCCTGCTTAAGTCGCCGCTGATGGTTGGCTTTAACGCGGCGCTGCTGGCCTATGGAGAGTTTATTTTTACTCAATCGTGCTGGCTCCTGGTCGCCCCGGAAGGGCAAAACCTCTATGATACACGCTAATCAATACTAGTTAACCAGATGAAACTGGTTATGCGAGAAGGGTGGAAAATAGCATGAGTGCAAATGAAAACAACCTCATTTGGATCGATCTGGAGATGACCGGGCTGGACCCGGAGCGCGATCGCATTATCGAAATCGCCACCCTGGTGACCGATGCCGACCTCAATATTCTGGCGGAAGGGCCGGTAATGGCCGTGCATCAGTCCGCAGAGCAGATGGCGCTGATGGACGACTGGAACGTGCGTACCCATACAGGCAGCGGCCTGGTGGAGCGCGTGAAGACCAGTCCGTTCGACGACCGTGCTGCGGAGCTGGCGACCATCGAATTCCTGAAAGCCTGGGTACCGGCAGGAAAATCGCCGATTTGTGGCAACAGTATCGGTCAGGACCGTCGCTTTCTGTTTAAGTACATGCCGGAACTGGAAGCGTACTTCCACTACCGCTACCTCGACGTCAGCACGCTGAAAGAGCTGGCCCGTCGCTGGAAGCCTGAGATCCTGCCCGGTTTTAAAAAACAGGGCACCCACCAGGCGATGGATGACATCCGTGAGTCGGTGGCGGAGCTTTCTTACTACCGCGAGCATTTTATTCAGCTGTAGTGGAATGCCCGGTAGAAAGCTTCTGCCGGGCCATTCAGTACGAAATATATTCACGTGTGATGTTAAAATAGCCGTTCTGCCGATTAATTCAGCACTTGAGCAAAAAAAACAAAAAAAATCTTTCAGGGGCTTGCAGCAAAAAGGATTTCTCGTATAATGCGCCTCCCGTGACGAAGCAGAAATGCAAATCACGAAATCCATGATTTTCGGGGTAATTGG
>DATEKR010000098.1:0-2667 GCA_035277345.1 Enterobacteriaceae bacterium | reverse complement strand
CTGACCTGCGTGGCGCTGGAAGACTCCGTTAACGGGATGATTGCCAGTAAAGCGGCGCGCATGCGTTCTATCGTCATCCCTGCCGAGGAGGGCCAGCAGGATCCGCGCTTCGCCCTGGCCAACGTCAAACTTCGTTCCCTTGAGGAGCTGACCGTCGCGCATCTGCGCGGCTAAATCCCCTACGGGTAACCGCGCGGTTACCCGTTTATTGTGTCGCCCGTCAAATTAATGAAACACCGTTTCATTTTTATTTGTCTTTTTCCCTTCCCCGCTTCTATGCTTGCACTCAGGTCAGCAATCACAACAAAAACAGCATAACTGAGGTGCATATGATTCTTAACGCCTTCGATTTGAGCGGCAAAGTGGCAATGGTTACCGGGTGCGATACCGGACTTGGGCAGGGTATGGCGCTGGGGCTGGCCGAAGCGGGCTGCGATATTGTCAGCGTCAACCGCCGCGTGCCGGAAGAGACGGCGCGTAAAGTGCAGGCCCTGGGCCGTCGTTTTACCGCGATCCAGGCCGATCTTAGCGCGCATGACGCCATCGCTGACATTGTCCCGCAGGCAGTTGCGGCGATGGGCCATCTCGATATTCTGGTTAATAATGCCGGGACTATCCGCCGCGAAGATGCCCTCAGCTTTACGGAGAAAGACTGGGATCACGTCATGAACCTTAATCTGAAATCGGTCTTCTTCCTCTCTCAGGCGGCGGCGCGGCAGTTTATTGCCCAGGGCAGCGGCGGCAAGATTATTAATATCGCCTCGATGCTGTCTTTCCAGGGCGGGATCCGCGTCCCCTCTTATACCGCGTCGAAAAGCGGCGTGCTGGGGATCACACGTCTGCTGGCTAACGAGTGGTCGAAGCACGGCATTAACGTTAACGCCATCGCGCCAGGCTATATGGCCACCAATAACACGCAGCAGCTGCGCGATGACCCTGAACGTAGCCAGGAGATCCTCGGCCGTATTCCGGCGGGACGCTGGGGCACGCCGGACGACCTGCAGGGCCCGGCCGTTTTCCTCGCGTCATCCGCCTCGGACTATATTAACGGCTTCACGCTGGCGGTGGACGGCGGCTGGCTGGCACGCTAAGCGTCAGTTTCTGTTAAAAATAGTTACACCGTCACACCTTCCGTCCACTGTATAAAAACCCTATACTGGATAAATTGACAGTTTACCGGGTTTTATCATGACGGCGGAAGGCCACGTCCTGTTTTCTATTGCCTGCGCAGTATTCGCAAAAAATGCGGAATTGACCCCCGTGCTGGCACAGGGCGACTGGTGGCACGTGATCCCTGCGGCGGTGCTCACCTGCCTGCTGCCGGATATCGATCACCCAAAGTCGGTGCTGGGCCAGCGACTAAAATGGATAGCCGTGCCGGTGGCGCGGGCTTTTGGTCATCGCGGGTTTACCCATAGCCTGCTGGCCGTTTTCGGCGCGCTGGCCCTGTTTTATCTGCAGGTGCCGCAAAATGCGATGATCCCGCCCGATGCGCTCCAGGGCATGGTGCTCGGCTATCTGAGCCATATCCTCGCCGATATGATCACTCCCGCCGGCGTCCCGCTGCTGTGGCCTTGCCGCTGGCGGTTTCGCCTGCCGCTGCTCTCACCGCGCAAGGGCAATCAGCTGGAACGCGTCCTCTGTATGGCGCTGTTCGCCTGGGCCGTGTGGATGCCCTCCAGCGTGCCGGAAAATAGCGCCCTGCGCTGGTCGTCGACGATGATTGATTCCCTGCAGGTTCATTTCCAGCGGCTAATTAACCCGCAGGCTGTGCATTAATGCAGCAAAACAATGCGTTTTGGCATAATCAATTCCATTTGGATATAAGCGCACCGCGTGCGTTCTGCTAACCTTGCGCCAACAGCGCCTTATCTCAACGGGCGCCATTCGTATAATAACTCTGGAGAACGGGGATGAACTTTCCTTTAATCGCGAACATTATCGTGTTCGTCGCTTTACTGTTTCTGCTGGCACAAACCCGCCACAAACAGTGGAGCCTGGCGAAAAAAGTCTTAGTCGGTCTGGCCATTGGTGTGGTCTTCGGCCTGGTACTGCAGTTTATCTACGGCGCGGACAGTCCGGTACTGAAAAGCTCCATCCAGTGGTTCAATATCGTCGGCAACGGCTACGTACAGCTGCTGCAGATGATCGTCATGCCGCTGGTTTTCGCCTCTATCCTCAGCGCCGTAGCGCGTCTGCACAATGCGGCACAGCTGGGTAAAATCAGCTTCCTGACCATCGGCGTGCTGCTGTTTACCACTCTGATCTCCGCGCTGGTTGGCGTACTGGTAACCAATCTGTTTGGTCTGACCGCCGAGGGTCTGGTTCAGGGAACCGCAGAAACCGCGCGTCTGACTGCGATTGAAACCAACTACGCCGGTAAAGTGGCCGACCTGAGCGTGCCGCAACTGGTGCTGTCGTTTATCCCGAAAAACCCGTTTGCCGAACTCACCGGTGCCAATCCGACCTCGATCATTAGCGTGGTGATCTTCGCGACCTTCCTCGGCGTGGCCGCCCTGAAGCTGCTGAAAGATGACGCCCCGAAAGGCCAGCGCGTTCTGACCGCCATCGATACCCTGCAGAGCTGGGTAATGAAGCTGGTGCGTCTGGTGATGCAGCTGACTCCGTATGGCGTTCTGGCGCTGATGACCAAAGTGGTCGCCGGCT
>DATEKR010000097.1:0-24742 GCA_035277345.1 Enterobacteriaceae bacterium | reverse complement strand
CGCGTCTTTGAGTCCGGTGCGATCCTGCTCTATCTGGCAGAGAAATTCGGCCACTTCCTGCCAAAAGACCTGGCCGGGCGGACCGAAACCCTGAACTGGCTGTTCTGGCTGCAGGGCTCAGCGCCTTTCCTCGGCGGCGGCTTCGGCCATTTCTATCACTATGCGCCGGTGAAAATTGAGTACGCGATCAACCGCTTTACGATGGAAGCCAAACGTCAACTCGACGTGCTGGAACAGCAGCTCGGCCGCAACACCTTTATTGCCGGGGAAGAGTACAGCATCGCGGATATGGCCATCTGGCCCTGGTACGGCAATATTGTGCTTGGCAATGCGTATGAAGCGGCGGAGTTCCTCGACGCTGACAGCTATAAAAACGTGCTGCGCTGGGCGAAGGTTGTCGCTGCCCGTCCGGCGGTTCAGCGTGGTCGT
This sequence comes from Enterobacteriaceae bacterium, assembly GCA_035277345.1. Lineage (GTDB taxonomy): Bacteria > Pseudomonadota > Gammaproteobacteria > Enterobacterales > Enterobacteriaceae > BIGb0383. Next base: position 24,313 of record DATEKR010000097.1, on the reverse strand, counting down.
ATCGTTAACCGCGCCGTTGGTCCGCTTAACGAACAGCTGCATGAACGTCATGATGCGGCGGATTTCGACACCCGGACGGAAGATAAACGTCAGGCGTAAATAAAAAAAGGGGGCTAAATTAGCCCCCTTTTCAGTTAGTTAGTACCTGTCAGAATGCGACCCACTCTTCTGCGTCGTTGCCTTTTTGCGGGCTACGCGCAGCTGCCGGTCGTTTCAGTTCGGTTGCCACGGCCACCGGCTCTTTGCTGGAGAGGCGGAACTTCTGCACCGAACGCTGGAGATCTTCTGTCTGGCGCTCCAGCGCCGCGGCCGCAGAGGAGACCTGCTCAACCAGCGAGGCGTTCTGCTGGGTAACGCTGTCCATCTCCGTGATCGCGATACCCACCTGAGAAATGCCTTTGCTCTGCTCTTCCGAGGCGGCAGCAATCTGCTTCATGATGGTGGTCACTTCTTTCACCGCCCGCAGAATCGCTTCCATGGTGGTGCCGGTTTCGTTCACCAGCTGGGCGCCTCTGTCCACGCGATTGACGGAGTCGGCGATCAGCGTTTCGATCTCCTTCGCCGCGCCCGCGCTGCGGCTGGCCAGATTACGAACTTCGCCCGCAACCACGGCAAACCCGCGACCCTGCTCGCCTGCACGCGCGGCTTCTACCGCGGCGTTCAGCGCCAGAATATTGGTCTGGAAGGCGATGCTGTTAATCACGTTAGTGATCTCAGCGATCTTCTTCGAACTGGCGGAGATGCCGGTCATGGTATCGACCACTTCACCGACCAGAGAACCCCCTTTACTGGCGGTGGTGGAGGCCACTTCCGCCAGTTCGCTGGCCTGACGCGCGTTATCCGCGTTCAGTTTCACCGTTGCGGTAATCTGCTCCATACTGGCCGCCGTCTCTTCCAGCGCCGACGCCTGCTCTTCAGTACGCGAAGAGAGGTCATTGTTGCCGGTAGAGATTTCCGTTGCGCCACGCCAGATGTTCTCACTCCCCGAACGGATCGAGGCCACGGCTTCACGCAGACTATCCTGCATCGCGTTAAGCAGCGGCACCAGCTGGCCCACGCAGTTGCGGCCAAAATCACCCAGAGACTGGCTGAGATCGCCCTGGGCAATCTGACGGAACTGTTCGCGAATAATATCCAGCGGTTTCACCAGCATGGTGACCAGATAGCGATCGGTGAATACCAGGATCAACAGACCGACAATCACGGCGACGATAATGCTGATACGGGTGGTTTTGGTCTGGCCATCAACGGAGACACGCGTTTGATCGAGCATCACGCCCGCCGCCTGGTTGAAGGCTTCGGCGCTGGCACCGAAGGCACGACTTAAGGGTGGCGTAATATTGTTAGCCTGCTGACGATATTCGTCCAGCGTTCCCTGCTGGGCGCGCTGCATTTGCGGCACCACACCCTGTTCCAGTAATGCCTGCCAGGTGTTAATCACCTGTGCCGACACCTGAGGATCCATTGGTCCCGGTGAGACAGCGCGCATCTCATCGAGTTTTTTGCGCATATTATCCAGCGCCTGTTGCACGGGAGCAAAGTCAGCATTTGCACCGGCAGCCTTATTCTCCATCGCCCGGCTCAGGCGCGTAACGAAACGAAAGTACTGGTCATTTCCCTGGCTCAGTACGGTCATTTGCGTTACAAGCTGACGGTCGACTTCATTACCATCCGCTACTTTTGACAGCGCATAGACGCTGTACAGGCCGACGCCCGACCACATAAGACAAAAGATCCCTAATATCACCAGCATGACAAAGCGGATCGTGAAATTGCGAAGAAATTGCATATAAACTCCTGACCGTAAGGGTAGAGTTCGCCAGCTGGAGAACTCATATCCTTGTTATCGGCAAATCGACGAGAATATATACTGTTTCGCAATTATTTTTTTTAACACCTTATTAACTCAAGTACTTCGCAAACCAGGCCAGGGTTCTCTGCCATGCAAGCTCTGCTGCAGCCTTGTCATAGCGGGGGGTAGAGTCATTATGGAAACCGTGGTTAACTCCCGGATAAATATGCGCTTCATACACTTTCTTATGCGCTTTCAGGGCCGTTTCCATCGCCGGCCAGCCCTCATTAATTCGGGTGTCCAGCTCAGCATAATGCAGCAGGATCGGGGCGTTAATACGGGCCACCTCGTCTGCCGGTGCCTGCCGACCATAAAACGGTACCGCACAGGCTAATTCGGGATACGCCACCGCTGCCGCATTGGAGACGCCGCCGCCGTAGCAAAAACCGGTAATGCCGACTTTTCCCGTGGCATCCGGGTATTTTTGCAGAAATTCAACGGCGGCAAAGAAGTCGTTCATCAGCTTTGTCGGATCTACCTTCTGCTGTAGCTCGCGCCCGGCGTCATCATTGCCAGGATAACCGCCCACCGAGCTCAGGCCGTCCGGTGCCAGCGCGATGTAACCCGCTTTGGCGACGCGACGCGCCACATCTTCGATATAAGGATTGAGCCCGCGATTTTCGTGAACTACCACCACCGCAGGCACTTTGCCCTCGGCCTTCGCCGGTTTAACCAGATAGCCTCGCACCTCACCATGCCCGTTGGGTGAAGGATACTGGATATACTCCGCTTTGATCTCAGGGTCGGTAAACTCGACCTGGGTCGCAAGGGCGTAGTTCGGCTTGAGTAAATTAAACAGCGCCAGGGCCGTCACTCCGCCGACGGCGTACTTTGTCGCCACCTGCAAAAACTCGCGCTTGCTGATCTTGCCGTGTGCGTAATAGTCGTAGTAATCGAGCAGTTCTTGCGGGAAATCTTTCGCTGTGAGTCGGGTCATCAGGTTATCTCCGTCGATTAAAAACCTCTGTAAGAAAAGCACAATTTCTGCTTTTTACCCAACGGCGATCGCGGTTATGGACCATGACGCTTGCCGACGGAAGCATAACGGATAGTATAGAAACACTGTTTCAGAACTGACAATCCACAAGGAGACGCCATGACCTGGTTTGCTAACCCCGCCCGTTATGAACAGATGCAGTATCGCTACTGTGGAAAGAGCGGACTGCGTCTGCCCGCATTTTCACTGGGACTCTGGCACAGTTTCGGCCACGTTCAAGCCCTGGATTCCCAACGCGCGCTGCTGCGCAAAGCCTTCGATCTTGGCATCACCCACTTTGACCTTGCCAACAACTACGGTCCACCGCCGGGCAGCGCCGAGGAAAACTTTGGCCGCCTGCTGAAAAGCGATTTCGCCGGGTATCGCGATGAGCTGCTGATCTCCACCAAAGCCGGATATGACATGTGGCCAGGCCCGTACGGGTCAGGAGGATCGCGTAAGTATGTGCTTGCCAGCTTAGACCAGAGCCTCAGCCGTATGGGGCTGGACTATGTCGATATCTTCTACTCCCATCGCGTGGACGAGAATACGCCAATGGATGAGACCGCCGCCGCACTGGCACAGGCGGTGCAGAGCGGTAAGGCGCTCTATATCGGGATCTCCTCTTACTCCAGCGAACGCACGCAAAAAATGGCCGAACTGCTGCGCGAGTGGAAAGTGCCGCTGCTGATCCATCAGCCCTCCTACAACCTGCTCAACCGCTGGGTCGACAGCAGTGGCCTGCTGGATACCCTGGAGAGCAACGGCGTGGGCTGCATCGCCTTTACCCCGCTGGCGCAGGGGTTGCTGACCGGTAAATACCTGCAGGGCATTCCGGACGGTTCACGTATGCAGCGCGAAGGCAAAAAGGTGCGCGGTCTAACGGAGAATATGCTGACGGAGAGCAACCTTAACAGCCTGCGGATGCTGGATGAGATGGCGAAACAGCGCGGGCAGACGATGGCGCAGATGGCCCTGAGCTGGCTGCTGAAGGATAACAGGGTGACCTCGGTGCTGATCGGCGCCAGCCGTCCGGAACAGCTGGAAGAGAACGTTCTGGCTCTGAATAATCTGACATTCAGCGCTGAAGAGCTGGCGCAGATCGATCGACACGTGGCCGACGGTCAGTTGAATCTGTGGCAGGCGTCGTCAGACAAATAGTAAAAAGGCGCCTTCCGGCGCCTTTTTTTAATGTTTATCGCGACTTAACCTGTCCAGATACCCCATCACAAAGGCCGACAGCACAAAGGTCAGGTGGATAATCACGTACCACATCAGCTTGTTGTCTGGCACGCTTTTGGCGTCCATAAAGACCCGCAGCAGATGGATGGAGGAGATCGCCACAATCGACGCCGCCACTTTATTCTTCAGCGAGGTGGCATCCATTTTCCCCAGCCAGCTCAGCTTCTCCCTGCCCTCTTCGATATCCAGCTGGGAAACGAAGTTCTCATAGCCGGAAAACATCACCATCACCAGCAGACCGCCCACCAGGGCCATATCCACCAGCGAGAGTAAAATCAGGATCAGATCGGCTTCCGCTACCGAGAAGATATTGGGCAGGACGTGAAAGATTTCCTGAAAAAACTTGATTGTCAGGGCCAGCAGCCCAAGAGAGAGGCCAAAGTAAACCGGCGCCAGCAGCCAGCGCGACGTATACATGGCATTTTCCAGAAAGCGTTCCATAGTGTCCTGTCAGTCAGTAAAAAAAACGGCGTTCAGTATACCTCAATCAGGCAAACCGATTGCAACAACTGACTAACAGGCGTCCGTCAGACCTCGTCCGGGTTGACCTCAGGACGTTCATACTGCGGCCAGACGAGGGCCACCAGAGAGGGGTAAGCGTTCATGCTGAATTCGCGGAAACACTGCTGCAGGTTGAGCACGTCGAGGTCAGATCGTGCGACCTTCTCGCCGTTCAGGCAGCGTTTCTTTATATTATCGTAATACTTATACACCGCAGAATTAAGGTCGCTACAACGCCGTTGCGCATCAAATAAACCAGGCGTACTATTTAATTCGACCATGTTCATGCGCTTTATCGTCGCATGGATAAAATCGATATATTCGTGATTAACCCGCCAGTACCATACCGGGGTAATCGCGTTCATCAGCAACGAGAAATGGTCCTCCCCCTCCTCTTTGCTCATCGGCAGAGCTTCGGACGGTTGGGTGGCTTCGGGCTCTGCCCGGCCTTTATTGAATTCTCGCATCAATAAAAGAATAAAGCCGGTGAGTATCAGTAATGTAAATACGAAATAAATCATACGGCTCCCTGAGACTGCTCTCTTTTTTTTGATTTTAAAAGTGTGTCATGATATTGTCAACGAGCCTTGCACTCTTATTTAACATATCCTTCTGAAATTAAAGGATTTTTAACATGTTACCCGAGAATTTAATCCCGGAACGCTTTCACATTTCTGCAGAAGGGAAAGAAACCGGGAAGGCAGAAACAGAGTCAAATTTAACTCAGGGTAAAAGAACGCTCTCTGACTTTGAAGCTGATATATTAGCCGCTGCAACTCGTTCCGGGCAATCCCGTAATATGTTGCTCGAAGAACGCGACCGTCATATAACAGACCGACTGTTCCGCGTCGTGAAAATTGAAACATTTGCCAGGGTACTCAACGACCTGCAGGAAGAGACAGAGATCGATCCTCAGGAATTAAGTCAAATTATTGCCGAAAAAACCAAGAAAATTAATGAGGAAGGCAATACAATTTGGCTGAATCTGATTACCCGCGATAAAACTGCGCCTATGTTCTACGATTTAGGGGAAGATTAACGTGAGTGAAGTTAACAATAATAACGTTTATTTGACTTTAAATGACAAGAATAGCGACGAATTTATCTTAAAGCATAATCTTGAATTTTTAATTCAGGATAAAAATGCCACTATCGAAGAGATGGCACATGCCCTGGTCTCTATTCCCGCCGCGCTGGTCCAGCTGAAGTGGAAAAACCGCCGGGAAATTTATGCGTACCAGGTCAAAGAAGAGATCTACGGTGCGGCCATCGCGGAAATTATCGCCCGTAAGCCCGAGCTGAAAGACAAGATAATGGCGCGTATTGAGTCAAATTATCAGCATATGATTTCCCGGGAAACCGCCACCCTGCGCCTGACGCGCAAGTTGTCCGGCAGCGGCCACCGCACATCGAATATCAATCAGGTTGCCCCGAAAGAGAAAAAACCCGCTCCGCAGACCGCGAAAACCGCAACATCTTCGGCGAAGTTTGTTCCCGGAGCCATAAAGATTAGCCCGACGCCCGCCAAAAAATAGCGCTCCGCGCCTAGCCAAAACGGAAGACGGAGATCGCCGCCTTCAGTTCGTCCGTCTGCTCCTGCTGCTGTTGGGCCATCTGAATGGTCTGCGCCACGTGCTGCACGTTCTCCTGCACGCTGGCATCAATACTGGCGATACTGCCGTTCATCTGCAAAATACTGGCCCGTTGCTGCTCGCTCATCCGGGAAAGGTCGTCAACAAATTCCCGCAGCTGTTCAATATGCACAATTATCGACTGCATTGTATTACCCGCCCGCTCAACCTCTCCGGCTCCCTGCTGCGTCCGCTCAACTGACGTGGCAATCAGCTGACGGATCTCTTTTGCTGCCCCTTCGCAGCGTAGCGCCAGGGTACGGACTTCCGAGGCCACCACGGCGAAGCCTTTACCGTGCTCGCCCGCACGGGCAGCCTCGACCGAGGCATTTAGCGACAGAATATTGGTCTGGAAGGCGATCCCGTCGATCAGTTCCAGAATACCGTTGATGCGCAGCGACTCATCGCGAATTTGCTCCATTGAGCGGGTGGCAGCAAGAATATCGTCACCGCCTTCGCGGGCCACCTCGCTGGCGTTAATGGCCAGACGCCGCACTTCGCTGGCCTTTTCGCTGGTTTGCGTCGCCGACCCGGTAAGCTGCTCCATCGCGCTGGCAGCATCCGCCAGGGAGGACGCCTGTTTATCCGTGCGTGCCGACAGAGAGGTGTTTCGCTGGAGCATCGCCAGTGACCCTTCCAGCGGCTGGCCTGCTGGAGCGTGTTGCGCATGGTATCAAGCGTAGTACTGAACGTCCGGGCAAAGGTGCTGCTACTGGAGTGATCGTCGGCGGCCAGCGTCAGACAGCCCGGCTCGCGGTTGATAATCGCCGCCAGCTGCGCCACCTCGCTGGCGGTGCGCGCATCCTGCTCCATGCGGATCGCCAGGAAGATCAGCACAGCCGTCTGCATCACCACAAACAGACCGTGGAAAATCACCATATGCAGGCCGGGATGAATAAACACTTTGATGCCAAAAAGTCCCCACTCCTGCAGATAGTTAAAGACCAGGTGATGAACCGCCGCCACGCCAGCCCCCACCAGCAGCGGCAGCCAGTCGCGCCATGCGAGCAGAGCCGACATCAGCACAAAGACCGAGAAATGGTATTCGGTTTCCCCCTCGCCAATCTGGATCAGCAGCGCGGCAAAGGCCAGCAGGATCACGGCGTAGCCCACCCGCACCGGGCGGGTGCCGTGGAAAAGCGCTTTCAGCAGCGTCGCGGCAATCGCCAGCGCGCTACCGGCGATCAGCGCCAGCCAGCTGTCATCATGGTAAAAGCCTGCCGCCAGCGAGACCAGCCACAGCGCCCAGATCAGGGTCAGCATCAGGTTATCAGCACGCCGACGGATGGCGTCGAGGGAAATCAGGTCCTGCTGCGGGGCGTCAGAGTCAAACAGGTTCATCGTCGCCATACGGAGTTCTCGCGCTGTGAAGTCGAAATATCATCAGAGGGGCTTTCATTAAAGCGTAGAGGCTAACCTGCAGGCCGCTACTTTTTTATAACAATATATTCTTTTTAAACTTTAGTAACTTAAAAGCTTTCTCCGCGATTTTCATCCCACCGCCAGCCTAAGGATAATCCTGATTATTTTGCGCAGGGCAGCATGAGCCACCAGGCTTAACCTGATGATTCACTACGATGGAGGTCACTGATGGCGAATAATCGAACAAACATCCGTAACCCGGTCACTCTCTACTATGGAGGGGACTACCCACAGCAGAAACAGCCCGCGCCGGGCGTACAGGCCCAGATGGTGCCGGTACCCGACTGCGGCGAAAGAAGTTACGTTGGGCATGCGCGACTTGAGGGACGTAAAGCCCTGGTCACCGGCGGTGATTCAGGGATTGGCAGAGCTGCCGCCATTGCCTACGCCCGTGAGGGGGCCGACGTGGCGATCAACTATCTGCCCGCCGAGGAAGAGGATGCCCGGGCGGTGAAGGCCCTGATTGAGGAAGCCGGACGCAAAGCCGTCCTGCTGCCGGGAGATCTGAGCGATGAGGCTTTTTCCCGATCGCTGGTCCATCAGGCCCATGATGCGCTGGGCGGGCTGGATATCCTCGCCCTGGTAGCCGGGAAGCAGACCGCCGTCGAAAAGATTGCCGACCTTACCAGCGAGCAGTTTAGGCAAACTTACGCGGTCAACGTCTTCGCCCTGTTCTGGATAACGCAGGAGGCGCTGCCCCTCCTGCCCGCAGGATCCAGTATTATCACCACCTCATCGATTCAGGCTTATCAGCCCAGCCCGCATCTGCTGGACTACGCCTCAACTAAGGCGGCCATTCTGAACTACAGCCGGGGCCTGGCGAAGCAGGTCGCGGAACAGGGGATTCGGGTCAACGTGGTCGCCCCGGGACCCATCTGGACGGCGCTGCAGATCTCCGGCGGCCAGACCCAGGAGAAGATCCCCCAGTTTGGTCAGAAGACGCCGCTTAAACGCGCCGGACAACCCGCCGAACTGGCCGGGGTCTATGTCTATCTCGCCAGCGAGGAGTCCAGCTACGTGACGGCGGAAGTCCACGGTGTCTGCGGCGGGGAGCATCTGGGCTAAAAAAAAAGGCCGACGCTCAGGTCGGCCTTTCTCACTTTCGCTGCGCTTACTGCTTCGCAGCAGCGACTTCTTCACCCACCAGGCCTATCTTCAGATAGCCTGCCTGATGCAGCGTATCCATCACTTTCATCATGGTTTCGTAGTCGACCGTTTTATCGGCGCGGAAGAAGATGGTGGTGTCCTTTTTACCTTCCGTCAGCGCATTCAGGGCGCTGACCATATCTTCATCGGTGACCTGATCGTTACCGATAAACATGCTCTTATCGGCTTTTACTGACAGATACACCGGTTTTTCCGGACGCGGCTGCGGCTGGCTTGAGGACGCCGGCAGATTAACCTTCACATCAACGGTAGCCAGCGGGGCCGCCACCATGAAGATAATCAGCAGAACCAACATAACGTCGATAAACGGCGTGACGTTGATTTCGTGCATTTCGCCGTTATCGTCCAGATTTTCATTAAGACGCATCGCCATGGGGCATTAACCTACACGTAATTTCTGGGCTGTACGCACCGGCTGAGCAGCGCCGCCGTTGAGATCGAGGTCACGGCTCTGCAGCAGCAGTACCTGTGCGGCCACGTCGCCGAGGTTGGCTTTATAGCTGCCGATCATACGGGCAAAGATGTTGTAGATAACAACCGCCGGGATTGCCGCGACCAGGCCGATAGCCGTCGCCAGCAGCGCTTCTGCGATACCCGGTGCCACGACCGCCAGGTTAGTGGTCTGGGTCTGGGCAATACCGATAAACGCGTTCATGATCCCCCAGACGGTGCCGAACAGACCGACGAACGGAGAGATAGCACCGATAGTCGCCAGATAGCCGTTACCACGACCCATATGACGCCCAACCGCAGCAACGCGACGTTCCAGGCGGAAGCCGGTACGTTCTTTGATGCCTTCGTTATCTTCAACGCCTTCAGAAAGTTCCAGCTCGTTCTGCGCTTCGTTAATAAGAAGCGAGCTCAGGCTCTTGCTGTGGAAACCATCGGCGATTTCGCTGGCGTGATCCAGAGAGCGAGCTTCAGCCAGTAACTGCTGTTCACGCTTCAGGCGGCGCTTCTGGGAAAAGAGCTCGGCGCTTTTGCTAAAGAAAATCGCCCAGGTCACAACGGACGCCAGGATCAGCCCAATCATGACCATTTTTACGACGATGTCGGCATGCTGATACATGCCCCAGACGGAGAGATCAGTCTGCATCAAATTATTACCCACGGTGTATCTCCACGACGCAAATCACAAAATCTGCGGCCAATAATATCAAAATGCTCTGGAATTGATAGTAGTTCTCATTAGTATTTACATACTCCCAGAAATTCGCCTTCGTTTCATTGCGCTTACGCAGTAAAAAAGGCGTCAACGCGGGCTCCGACAAAATATTCTGCTTTATCGTCCAGGTTACGCGTGCGCCCCTCGTTAAACATGATAGTTTAGACATCCAGACGTATAAAAACAGGAAGTGCTGCGATGACAGATAAGCATATCGATACCGTGCTGGTGAACGCTGGCCGGAGCAAAAAATACACTCAGGGCTCGGTCAATAGCGTGATTCAGCGGGCGTCTTCTCTGGTTTTCGACACCGTTGAGGCCAAAAAACACGCCACCCGCAATCGGGCGAAAGGCGAACTTTTTTATGGCCGTCGCGGCACCCTGACCCACTTCTCTTTGCAGGAAGCGATGTGCGAGCTGGAGGGCGGTGCAGGCTGCGCCCTGTTCCCCTGCGGCGCGGCGGCGGTGGCCAATACGATTCTGGCCTTCGTTGAGCAGGGCGACCACATCCTGATGACCAACACCGCCTACGAACCCAGTCAGGATTTCAGTACCAAAGTGCTCGCCAGGCTGGGCGTGACCACCAGTTGGTTCGACCCGATGATCGGCGCCGATATCGCCCACCTTATTCAGCCTAATACACGCATCGTGTTCCTGGAATCTCCCGGCTCGATCACCATGGAAGTTCACGATATCCCGGCCATCGTTGAAGCGGTACGCCGCGTTGCGCCCGAGGCGATCATTATGATCGACAATACCTGGGCGGCGGGCGTGCTGTTTAAAGCGCTGGATTTCGGGATAGACATCTCCATTCAGGCCGGGACCAAATATCTGATAGGCCATTCGGATGCGATGGTCGGCACCGCCGTTGCCAACGCACGCTGCTGGGAGCAACTGTGCGAGAACGCCTATCTGATGGGACAGATGGTCGATGCCGATACCGCCTATATGACCAGCCGGGGGATCCGCACGCTGGGTGTCCGCCTGCGCCAGCATCATGAAAGCAGCCTGCAGGTTGCCGAGTGGCTGGCACGCCATCCGCAGGTCGCTGAGGTGAAACATCCGGCGCTACCGGGGAGTAAAGGGCATGAGTTCTGGAAACGCGATTTTACCGGCAGCAGCGGCCTGTTCTCGTTCGTACTGAACAAGCGTCTGAACGACAAAGAACTTTCAGACTACCTTGACCACTTCAGCCTGTTCAGTATGGCCTACTCCTGGGGCGGCTATGAGTCACTGATTCTGGCGAACCAGCCGGAACATATTGCCGCGATCCGCCCCGATGGCGAGGTCGATTTCAGCGGCACGCTGATCCGTTTGCATATCGGCCTGGAAAATGTGGTGGATTTGCTTGCCGATCTTAGCGACGGTTTTGCTCGTATCCGGTAATATATGCCCGTGCGGCGCGTTTTTTGCACCACTAGCAGAAAAGTCTGCATTTGTTGCGTCCGGGATCAAGGTGTCCCGGGCATTTCAGGCGTACAATAGCGGAAAAGTGCTGTTTCACGGGAATCTCCATGGCTGTAATTCAAGATATTATCGCTGCGCTCTGGCAACACGACTTTGCCGCGCTGGCGAATCCGCACGTGGTTGGCGTTGTCTGGATGGTGATGTTTGCCACGCTGTTTCTGGAAAACGGCCTGCTGCCTGCCTCGTTTTTACCCGGAGACAGTCTGCTGCTTCTGGCCGGTGCGTTAGTAGGCAAAGGCGTGATGGATTTTGTCCCGACGGTGGTGATTCTGACCTCTGCCGCCAGCCTCGGCTGCTGGCTGAGCTACATCCAGGGACGCTGGCTCGGCAATACCCGCGTGGTGAAAGGCTGGCTGGCCCAGCTACCGAAAAAATACCACGACCGGGCGACCTTTATGTTTGACCGCCACGGCCTGCTGGCGCTGCTTGCTGGTCGCTTTCTGGCATTTATCCGCACTTTACTGCCCACGATGGCGGGCATTTCCGGCCTGTCGAATCGCCGCTTCCAGTTCTTCAACTGGCTCAGCGCCCTGCTGTGGGTTGGCGGAATTACCGGCCTGGGCTACGCCCTGAGCATGATCCCGTTTGTTAAGCGCCACGAAGACCAGGTGATGACCTGTCTGATGATCCTCCCGATGTTCCTGCTGCTGGCCGGGCTGTTCGGCACCCTGGTCGTGGTGATTAAGAAGAAATACTGCAGCGCCTGAATAGTATTATGCCCCTCTCTCTGACGAGAGAGGGTTCGCTTTACGCCCCCTGCATCATGCGGATCCGCGCCGCATCCTCACCCGGCGTCACGCCAAAGTAACGTTTAAACTCCCGACTGAACTGGGACGGGCTTTCATAGCCTACCCGTATTGCCGCCGCGCTGGCCTTCATACCGTCATGGATCATCATCATCCGCGCCTTATGCAGCCGGTAGGTTTTGAGGTACTGCAGCGGCGAGGTGCTGGTGACCGATTTAAAATTATGGTGGAACGCGGAGACGCTCATATTGGCTTCCGATGCCAGCTGGTCGACGCTCAGGTTCTCGGTGTACTGGCTTTCAATCCGTTTCAGCACCCGACTAATCAGGCTGAAGTGGGTCTGGCGGCTCACCAGCGCCAGCAGCGCCCCGCCTCGTGGCCCGGTCAGGACGTGATAGAGAATTTCACGGACAATCTGCTGGCCCAGGATACGCGCATCCATCGGCCGCTCCATCACATCCAGCAGCCGCTCGGCGGCGCAGAGGATTTCATCGGACAGGACGGCAGAGTTGATGCCGCTGGCCGAGCAGCCCGGCTGAAAATGCTCATCCTCGCCGATGTCCATCAGCAGCTCCTGGAGCTGGAGGATATCGACGTTCAGGCGTATCCCCGCCAGCGGCACGTCCGGCGTAGCGAAGGTTTCGCACTCAAAGGGCAGCGGCACCGTCAGCAGCAGATATTCATTGGTGTCGTAGCGAAACACCCGCTCATTGATATAACCAATCTTATGGCCGGAAAAGAGAAAAACGATGCCCGGCTGGTACATCACCGGGGTGCGATTGCCCGGCTGAGTGCCGTACATCAGACGCACGTCCGGCAGCAGCTCACTCAGTTTATTTTCATTTCCTTTCAAGTGTTTAACTTTATCTGTCAGCAGCTGACAGATGGCCTGACGATTCATAACGGGCCGCTCCGATAATCATTTTCCACCCGTGCAGTGTGCGCACTTTTACACTTTTTCTCCAGTCCGCTGTAGAAATGGGCAAGACAACGGCAGGAATGTGCATTGAGAGGATTGCCGCAGGCGACCACAATGTTGAGCATCCGGCAAATCGATAACGCCGCCCGTTTTAACCCAACGAGGGAAAAGAGCAATGAACAATTTTAATCTGCATACCCCCACCCGCATTCTGTTTGGTCAGAACGCCATCGCCGATCTGCGCGCCCAGGTACCGGCGGACGCCCGGATCCTGATTACTTACGGCGGCGGCAGCGTGAAGAAAACCGGCGTACTGGACCAGGTTTACAGCGCGCTTGAGGGCCTGAACGTACTGGAGTTTGGCGGCATTGAGCCAAACCCGTCCTACGAGACCCTGATGAAAGCAGTCAAAATTGCCCGCGATGAGAAGGTGACCTTCCTGCTGGCGGTCGGCGGCGGCTCCGTGCTGGACGGCACCAAGTTTATCGCGGCGGCGGCCCACTATCAGGAGGGCGTCGATCCCTGGCATATCCTGCAGACTGGTGGACGCGAGATCACCAGCGCTATCCCGATGGGCTCAGTGCTGACGCTGCCCGCTACCGGTTCTGAATCGAACAGCGGCGCGGTGATTTCCCGTAAAACCACCGGCGACAAACAGGCGTTTATGAACCCGCACACCCAGCCAGTCTTCGCCGTGCTGGATCCGGTCTATACCTACACTCTGCCGCCGCGCCAGGTCGCCAACGGCGTGGTCGATGCCTTTGTGCATACGGTTGAGCAGTACGTCACGTATCCGGTCGATGGCAAAATCCAGGACCGCTTTGCGGAAGGTATTCTGCTGACCCTGATCGAAGAGGGCCCGCGTGCCCTGAAAGAGCCGGAAAACTATAACGTGCGTGCCAACGTGATGTGGGCAGCCACCCAGGCGCTGAACGGCCTGATCGGTGCAGGCGTACCGCAGGACTGGGCCACCCATATGCTGGGCCACGAACTGACGGCGATGCACGGCCTGGATCACGCTCAGACGCTGGCGGTCGTGCTGCCTTCCCTGTGGAATGAAAAACGCGACACCAAGCGCGGGAAGCTGCTGCAGTACGCTGAGCGCGTCTGGGCTATCACCGAAGGTTCTGAGGATGAGCGTATCGATGCGGCCATCGCGGCAACCCGCAACTTCTTCGAGGAACTCGGCGTGCCGACGCGCCTGTCCGGCTACGGTCTGGATGGCAGCTCTATCCCGGCGCTGCTGGCAAAACTGGAAGAACACGGCATGACAAAACTGGGCGAACATCAGGATATTACCCTCGATGTCAGCCGCCGGATTTACGAAGCGGCACGCTAAGTCATTTGACGCAGCGACTACCGTTTTGGCAGTTTTAGGCCAAACTTAGTGCACACAACCTTACCGGGATTTATTCCCGGTAAGCTTCATCAAAGGAGAACTGCATGACACATCCAACCGTGATTAAGCTCCACGACGGCACCATTATGCCGCAGCTGGGGCTCGGCGTGTGGAAGGCTGGAAACGACGAAGTGGTTGAGGCTATCCATAAAGCGCTGGATGTCGGCTATCGGTCCATCGATACCGCTGCGGCCTATAAGAACGAAGAAGGCACAGGGAAAGCATTACGCAGCGCTGGCGTACCGCGTGATGAACTCTTTATCACCACTAAGCTGTGGAATGGCGATCAGCAGCGGCCAAAAGAAGCCCTGCAGGAGAGCCTGAAGAAGCTTCAGCTGGATCATGTCGATCTCTATCTGATGCACTGGCCTGTGCCGGCGCTGGATTATTTTGTCGACGCCTGGAAAGGCATGATCGAGCTACAGAAGCAGGGCCTGGCGAAAAGCATCGGCGTCTGTAACTTCCAGATCCACCATCTGCAACGGCTGATCGATGAAACCGGCGTGACCCCGTCGATCAACCAGATCGAGCTACACCCGCTGATGCAGCAGCGTCAGCTGCACGCGTGGAATGCAACGCACAAGATCCAGACCGAATCCTGGAGCCCGCTGGCCCAGGGCGGCGAAGGCGTTTTCGATCAGAAAATTATTCGTGAACTGGCGGATAAATACGGCAAGACCCCGGCGCAGATCGTGATCCGCTGGCATCTGGACAGCGGCCTGGTGGTGATCCCGAAATCGGTCACCCCGTCGCGCATTGCCGAAAACTTTGACGTCTGGGATTTCCGTCTGGATAAAGACGAGCTGGGCGAAATCGCTAAACTTGAACAGGGCAAACGTCTGGGGCCGGACCCGGACCAGTTTAGCGGCTAAGTTTTTCCTTATTCTGCCCCCGCAACGGGGGCAGAATAACGGTCTTAGCGCGTGCGGGGCTTATTACGCTGCTGCTGCTGTTTAATCGGCGTATGTTTCGTTAACGCAGGACGTGCAGTACGATTCTGGCGACGGGCTTCCCGCATTTCATCCAGCGTCGGGGACGGCACCAGACAGTCGCGACGCCCGCCAATCAGATGTTTTTTCCCCATACTTTCCAGCGCCTGACGGATCAGCGGCCAGTTAGCCGGATCGTGATAGCGCAGCAGGGCTTTATGCAGGCGACGCTGACGATCCCCACGCGGAACCACCACCTCTTCACTCTTATAATCAATTTTACCCAGCGGGTTCTTGCCGGTGTAATACATGGTGGTCGAGTTGGCCAGCGGGGACGGATAGAAGTTCTGCACCTGATCGAGACGGAAGCGATGCTGCTTCAGCCACAGGGCCAGATTCACCATATCTTCATCACGCGTGCCCGGATGAGCCGAAATAAAGTAAGGGATCAGATACTGCTCTTTCCCCGCCTGCTTCGAATAGGTATCAAACAGCTCTTTAAAGCGGTGATAAGTTCCCATTCCCGGCTTCATCATCTTCGACAGCGGCCCGCTTTCCGTATGCTCAGGCGCAATCTTCAGATAGCCGCCAACGTGGTGGCTGGCCAGCTCTTTGATATAGCGCGGATCGGCCACGGCCAGGTCGTAACGGACGCCTGAGGCGATCAGGATCTTCTTGATACCTTTAAGATCGCGTGCCCGACGGTAGAGATCGATGGTCGGCTGATGGTTAGTGTCCATATGCGGACAGATTTCCGGGTAGACGCAGGAGAGACGACGACAGGTCTGCTCGGCACGCGGTGAGGTGCAGCGCAGCATATACATATTGGCCGTCGGCCCGCCGAGGTCGGAGATGATCCCGGTAAAACCGGGCACCGAGTCGCGAATAGCTTCGATCTCGTTAATGATCGAGTCTTGCGAACGACTCTGGATAATTCGCCCTTCATGCTCGGTGATCGAACAGAATGAACACCCGCCAAAGCAGCCACGCATAATGTTGACCGAGAAACGGATCATATCGTAAGCCGGAATGCGGCTTTTGCCGTAGGACGGGTGCGGAATACGCTGGTAGGGCAGCGCAAAGACGCTGTCCATCTCTTCCGTGGAGAGCGGGATTGCCGGCGGGTTGATCCACACATAGCGATCGCCGTGTTTCTGCATCAGCGCCCTGGCGCAACCGGGATTAGTTTCATGATGCAGAATGCGCGACGTGTGGGCATAGAGCACCTTATCGCCCTTCACTTTCTCAAATGAAGGCAGCAGAACGTAGGTCTTCTCCCAGGGCTTAGGTCGTGGCGGCTGAACGGTGACGCGCTTCGGCTCCTGCGGCTGCACCGGCTTGTTGTCGGCGCAGGGCAGATCGTCCCCGTAAGGGTGCGGGATCGGATCGATACGGCCCGGCGTGTCCAGTCGCGTGGAGTCGACGCCGCTCCAGCCCGGCAGCGCCTCTTTAAGCATAATGGCGGTATTACGCACGTCACGGATGCTGGCGATCGGCTCACCTGCGGCCAGACGGTGGGCCACCTCGACCAGCGGGCGCTCGCCGTTGCCAAACATCAGCATGTCGGCCTTGGAATCGACCAGTACCGAACGGCGCACCGTATCGGACCAGTAGTCATAATGCGCAATACGGCGCAGGCTGGCCTCGATACCGCCGAGGATCACCGGCACGTCTCTCCACGCCTCTTTACAGCGCTGGGTATAGGCCAGCGTGGCGCGGTCCGGGCGCTTGCCCGCCACGTTATCCGGCGTATAAGCGTCGTCATGGCGCAGTTTACGATCCGCCGTGTAGCGGTTGATCATTGAGTCCATATTGCCTGCGGTGACGCCGAAAAAGAGATTCGGCTTGCCGAGGCGCATAAAGTCCTCTTTGCTGTTCCAGTCGGGCTGGGCGATGATCCCCACGCGAAACCCCTGGGCTTCCAGCATGCGACCGCAGATCGCCATCCCGAAGCTGGGATGATCGACATAGGCATCGCCCGTCACCAGAATAATGTCGCAGCTATCCCAGCCAAGCTGGTCCATCTCTTCCCGCGACATCGGCAAGAAAGGTGCCGGGCCAAAGCAGGCGGCCCAGTACTGAGGCCAGGAGAAGAGGTCACGATCCGGCTGGATCAGGGATATTGCGCTCATAATGCTTCCGGGAATGGCAAAAAAATAATCAAAGGGCGGGGATTATAAGCCCTATTCCCTTAGAGATCGAAAGGATTATCGCCCGTTATCTTATTTTCCTGCCGCGCAAACCTCGCGAATACGCTGCTCGCCGGAAGGGAAGCGTTCGCCTGCGGCAAGATTGTCCAGCGCCGCCTGCAGCTGCTGACAGGTCAGGCCCGCCTGATGGAGAGCCTGGACCACCTGAGAGCCCTCTTCTTCCGTATAGAAGCTGCGCGCCACCTGTGACGGAGACCAGACAGCCTGCCTGCTGAGCATATCGCGCATCACCACCGTCAGAACCTGAGGATCGTCACCGAAATGGCTTCGCGCCCGGTCAATGGCCGCTTCCAGGGCCTTATTGTCGCCCTTCTCATCCTGATAACTGGACCAGCGGATGCGGGTTTTATCGAGCACGGCGGCGATAACTTCACGCGGGGCATACTGCACCAGCCAGAGCCATAAGGTGGACGGATATTCCGAGACGGCGGGCGTGTCCAGCATACCTGGCGTTGCGGCAATTTCATCAGCCACTCTCAGGTCCCCGGTAATCGCCCGCGCCTGAATACCCTGCAGCTTGCTTTCTGGCGGACGATAGCTCCACAGAAACTTAACCAGCTCCGGGTCTGCCGATTTAATGACTTTGGCCCAGACCTCGCCATTCAGCAGCTCCGGCATCCTCGCGAGAAGGATTTGCGCCTTTTCTTTGTAGTCTTTGACCTGACGTTCACCGGGTCTGGCGTAGATGTAAACCAGCCTGCTTAACGGACCTGCCTCCTGTACATACTCGCGGTTGCTCACGGCCTCAGAGGAATCACCGACCAGTTGTTCGCTGAACAGACGCAGAGCCGGCAAATTATGGCTACGCAGCGCAACAACAAAGGCTGGCTGCTCGTAGAAGCCTTCGCCTCGCTTGCCGAAAGGCGTCGCGCCTTTATCGAGCAGGGTTTTAAGCGTCTCTTCAGGAATACTCGTTTCTTCAGCAGCGGTCGCCAGCATCCGCTGGCGGAACTCTGGCTCATTGAGCTGGCGGATAAAACCGCTGCTGGCCTTGTTCAGATCCCGCAACTGATGGATTTCACGACCGGTTTGCAGCCGCTCAATCATGCGCGGCTCAAGGTAGTTCATCAGGCCCACAAACAGGACCAGACCGGTGATATGGCCACACAGCAGCGGAGCCAGCCAGGGCTTCGACTTACTCGGGAAGACAAAGAACAGCATCGACAACATCATGATGGGCGCGGCGAAGAAGTAAAAATTACTGTCGACGCCGTAGTAGCTCAGCACGCCTGCCAGCAGCAGCAGCGCCGCTATCTGGGGCAGCACCAGCCATTTCACCATCACCAGACAGCGGGGACGGCGCGACGCCATCACCAGCAGCGCGATGACGATCCCCGCCAGTACGAAGGGAGCCGCCAGCAGAAACAGAATGGTGGCAATATCAAACCAGCTAAAACTTAGCATCGCGCAGTCCTTTGCTATGAATTTACAGAGAGATTAAGGGGCCGGATTCACCAGCAGCTGCCCGGCAGAGCCACGGTCCGCCATTTCCAGCGTCTGGCTGGCGAACTGGAACGGGAAGTGCGGCCAGGAGGGCTGACCAAAATAAACCAGCAGCTCGACCTGCCCGTCGATCCAGACAGTGTCTTTCCAGCCACGATCTTCCGGGAACGGCATCGCACCGTTAATGTTATCGACCAGGAAGCTGACGCCTTCAATATGAAATGCCTGGGGCATATCCGCCCGTACCGTCCAGCGCTCCCAGCTTCCCTGCTGGGTAGTGATGTCGATGCGCTTAGGATCCCACAGCTGGCCGTTAATTCCCGGCTCGTCACCGAGATTAATATCGCGGCTGCGCACCGGCGCGCCCTTAAGCACATCGGCAGGCAGCAGACGCATTGGTAGCGCGCTGGTGACCAGCGGCAGCAGGCCGGTCGGACGCAGGGTCAGCACCAGAGTAGAGACCAGAATAGAAGAGGGTTCGAAGATCCCACGGATCCGGTCGACAATGCTCGCCGCCTCGCCGCAGGTAAGCGACACCTCGTCGCCGTTGGTCATATCGATAAGAATTTCGCGCCGCTCGCCCGGCGCCAGCGCCAGCTGTTTGACCGCCACGGGCGCGGGCAGGAACCCCTGATCGCCCGCGATCACATGCAGAGCACGGCCATCGCTGACCTGCAGCTGATAGCGACGGGAGTTGGAGGCGTTGAGCAGGCGCAGACGCACCCAGCCGCGAGAGACCTCAACATAGGGACTCTGCGCGCCGTTCACCAGCAGGATATCGCCGACAAAGCCGCCGCTACCCGGCTCACTGTATTCCGGCGTACCAAAGTTATCCAGCCGCTTGTCCTGGATAATCAGCGGGAAATCATCAACGCCATAGTGGTTGGGGATCGGCAGCGTTTTGCTGATCTCGTCCTCCACCAGCCACAGCCCGGCCAGGCCGTTATAAACCTGCTGCGCGGCGTGGTTGGGCGTATTGGCGCGATACCACAGGGTGGCCGAGCTTTGACGAATCGGCAGAACCGGAGCCCAGTCAGCGCCGGCAGACATCATTCTTGCCGCGCCGCCGATCAGCGCACCGGGAACCTGCAGCCCCTGCACGGTCATGGCAACGTTTTCCGCCAGCCGATTGCTGTAGATCAGCTTGACGTCATCACCGCTCCAGACACGAACGGTCGGCCCCAGGTACTGGCCGTTGATGCCCCAGATTGACGCACGTGTCCCCTGGGTAAAGGACCAGTGGGCACGCTGCATCGTCAGGAACAGCGGCTGACCACGACGGGACTCCAGCAGCGGAGGCACCGGTAGCGGCGGCTGTTTGCCTGCGGCATGCGCCTGTAGCGGTAGCGCACCGGCACAAAGTGCCAGTCCCGATGCCTTAATAAAATGACGCCGACTCAGCGACATATTGGCTCCATAAGAGACGGAAAAACAAAAGCGGGAAATCATTTCCCGCCAGAAGACGCGTCCGGGCCTGTACCTTTAAACCTGGCCGGATGCTTCCCGCTCCGCAACTTCTTTATCGAGCTCGGCGATTTTCTCCGCCATCAGCGCGTGGCAATGTGCAGCCAGGTCGCGGACCTGCTCTTTTTCCCAGCGGGTGACATCAATCGGCGGCAGCATTTCAACAATCACCAGGCCGTTCTTCAGTCGATTGAGGTTAATTTTGTTGGAGGTGTTTGAGACGCACACCGGAATAATCGGCACGCCAGCGGCGATAGCCGCATGGAAAGCACCGGTTTTAAACGGCAGCAGACCGCGACCGCGGCTGCGGGTACCTTCCGGGAACATCCACACTGAAATCTTACGCTTTTTAATCTGCCCCACCACTTCCGCGATGGTACCGTGCGCTTTGGTACGGTTGTTGCGGTCAATCAGCAGGTTGCCCGTCAGCCAGTAGAGCAGGCCAAAGAACGGAACCCACAGCAGGCTTTTTTTACCGACGGTCACCGTCGGAGGCTGAACGATACCCGCCGCCGTCACCATATCGTAGTTGTTCTGGTGGTTACCGATGTAGATTGCGCTACCCCAGGTTTCGGCATCGGCCGGCTTGCGTTTCTCGACCTTCAGACCAAAAACGGGAGCCAGGCGACCAAACATATGGCCAAAGGTGGCGACATGACGCGGATTACGCGGGCTGAACAGGCAGTAAACACAGCCTAAAACACAGACGAGAATGCTGTAAATCACAACGATGATAAAGCGGAAAATCAATAGCATAGCTACCTCTAAAGCCCGGATATCTGATTATTATACGTGAGCTGTCGGCGGCTAAACCCACTTAGGGCAAGCGCCGTCGAACGCGTATTGTTAATCGCCGCACGGGAATTCACAACGGCTATCCGGGAATAATTCGTGTCGCTCCCTCTGCCGGACGGCAGAGGGAGTGCATGGTCAGTTACTCTTCGCTGCTGCCAGCGTCTACGCTCGCCTGACGAGGAGAGTCAATTTCAACCCTGTCGATACGCTGCAGGCCGCGCATCAGCGTCCCACGACGTCCGCGATCGCCGGTCACTTTCTCCAGCTCTTCCGGGCGCAGTTTGATCTTACGTTTGCCGACATGGAGGGTTAAGGTGCTGTTCGGCGGCAGGACATAGAGATGGGCAAGGCCATCAGTGCCGTTCGCCGCATCGGCAGAAGGAATGCCGATAATCTTGTTGCCCTTACCCTTCGACAGCTGCGGCAGATCGCTGACCGGGAACATCAGCATACGGCCCGCAGTTGAGATCGCCAGCAGCATATCACTGTCGTCCTCAATCACCAGCGGCGGCATGACCTTCGCATTTTCCGGCAGAGAGATCAGCGCCTTACCGGCACGGTTACGGGCGATCAGATCGTTAAAGGTACAGACAAAGCCGTAGCCCGCATCGGAGGCCATAAGCAGTTTCTGATCGTCACCGGAGGTCAGCATATGGTCAACGCTCGCGCCAGGCGGCAGCGTCAACTTGCCGGTCAGCGGCTCGCCCTGCCCGCGCGCCGACGGCAGCGTAATAGGGTCAATGGCGTAGCTGCGGCCCGTGGAATCAACAAACACCACCGGCTGATTGCTCTTCCCTTTAACGGACGCTTTCCAGCTGTCACCCGACTTGTAGCTCAGCCCCTGGGCATCGATATCATGGCCTTTGGCGCTGCGCACCCAGCCCATCTGCGACAGGACGATAGTGACCGGTTCGGACGGCTGCATATCGTGTTCGTTCATGGCTTTGGCTTCTTCGCGCTCGCGCAGCGGAGAACGGCGCTCGTCCCCGAAGGCTTCGGCATCAGCCTGTAGTTCTTTCTTCAGCAGGTTGCTCATCTTGCGCTCGGAGGCGAGGATGCCCTGTAGATGATCGCGCTCTTTCTCCAGCTCATCCTGCTCACCGCGAATTTTCATCTCTTCCAGCTTCGCGAGATGGCGCAGTTTCAGCTCGAGGATCGCTTCCGCCTGGGTTTCGCTGATGCCAAAGCGGGCAATCAGCGCTGGTTTCGGCTCATCTTCGGTGCGGATGATATGGATGACTTCGTCGATATTGAGAAATGCCACCAGCAAACCTTCAAGGATATGCAGGCGCTTCAGCACTTTCTCCAGACGGAAACTCAGACGACGACGCACGGTGTCGCGGCGGAAAACCAGCCATTCGCTGAGGATCTCCAGCAGGTTTTTCACCGACGGACGTCCGTCGAGGCCGATCATATTCAGGTTAACGCGATAGCTCTTTTCCAGGTCAGTTGTGGCAAAGAGGTGGTTCATCACCTGATCCATATCGACACGGTTAGAGCGCGGTACGATCACCAGACGGGTCGGATTTTCGTGATCCGACTCATCGCGCAGGTCGTCGACCATCGGCAGCTTTTTATTGCGCATCTGGCTGGCGATCTGCTCCAGCACTTTTGCGCCGGACACCTGGTGCGGCAGGGCGCTGATCACCACCGCGCCGTCTTCTTTGGTCCATACCGCGCGCATACGCACCGACCCGCGTCCGTTCTGGTAGATCTTACGGATCTCGGCGCGGGGCGTGATGATCTCCGCTTCCGTCGGATAGTCAGGGCCCTGCACAATATCCAGCAGTTCGTCGAGGGTGGTTTTCGGCTGTTCAATCAGAGTAATCGCCGCCTTCGCCACTTCACGCAGGTTATGCGGTGGAATATCGGTGGCCATACCGACCGCGATCCCGGTGGTGCCGTTAAGCAGAATGTTCGGCAGGCGCGCCGGCAGCATTTTCGGCTCCAGCATGGTGCCGTCAAAGTTTGGCACCCACTCTACCGTCCCCTGCCCCAGCTCGCTCAGCAGCAGCTCGGCATATTTGGACAGACGGGATTCGGTATAACGCATCGCCGCGAAGGATTTCGGGTCGTCCGGTGCCCCCCAGTTACCCTGGCCGTCGACCAGCGGATAACGATAGGAGAACGGCTGGGCCATCAGAACCATCGCTTCATAGCAGGCGCTGTCGCCGTGCGGATGGTATTTACCCAGAACGTCCCCGACGGTACGGGCCGATTTTTTGAACTTCGCGCTGGCGCTCAGCCCCAGCTCCGACATGGCATAGACAATGCGGCGCTGTACTGGCTTCAGGCCATCACCGATAAACGGCAATGCCCTGTCCATGATGACGTACATGGAATAGTTTAAATAGGCGTTTTCCGTGAACTCATGTAGCGCGAGGCGCTCTGCCATATCGCTCATTACTGACGATTCCTCAACTGTAAGCCTCAGGCGATACCCGACAGGTGACGGATATCAGCAGGCAATATTGCCGCAGATATTACCTTATATGAAGCGCTGAGTCACAGAGGGGCGCATAACTTTCGTGCGGGGTGGGAAAAGCGAAAGGGCCGATACATCGGCCCTGTGGGATCAGTTACTGACTTTACGGATCTGCTTCACGTCGATCTCGACCGAGTTCCAGTCTTTATCGACTTCGCCCTGAATTTCAACCGTATCCTGCGGGGTGATGGTCTGCCCGTTCCAGCGCTTATGGTCGATATCGACATTGACGGTGCCGGAAGCATCTTTAAAGATGTACAGGTCGTCAGAGATACGCTCGGTGATAGTGCCGCGCAGCGTCACCCAGGTATCGTCACGCAGGGATTTCGCATTGGCAACGGTGCTGCTGCTGCCGTTGGGTCCCTGGAAACCACCGGTTTGCGTCTGTTGAGTCTGGGTCTGGTTGTTTCCCGGACCGGAGAAACCACCCTGGTTAGCAGCGAAAACAGGGGCCGAGCACAGCGCCACGATGGCGGTCATTGCAGCGATTTTTTTCATCT
>DATEKR010000096.1:0-7540 GCA_035277345.1 Enterobacteriaceae bacterium | reverse complement strand
AGGCGGTCCAGCGCTTTTTGCGCAGCGCCGGTATCGCCCTGTCGCAGCAGGTAACGCAAGCGGGCGGCAATGACATCCGGATTGTTGGGATCGATAAGCTCAAGGCGATACAGCGACTGGCGGACCAGATCCTCACGTTGCATCGATTCACCCAGGCGCACCTGCTCCAGCAGCAACTGCTGCTGCGGCGAGTTGGCGGCCTGAGCCATCGGCATGAGCGCCAGGCCAAGCGATAAACTGAGTAGATTTACTGTGAACTTGCGCATTCCTGGCCCCAATCCGGTATTAATTCACCCTGTGCGGTGAAGCGAAAACGGTGCTGATCCCACCCTTGTCCGAAGAGGGTCAGTACATAGCTGTAATAGGCGTTGTTATCGGGAAAACGATCGGCCACGCGCTGACGTTGAACCGCTTGCGCATCGCGATTTTGCAAAAAGGGCAGCAACGCGGCCGAAAACCCGACCGGGCCGTCATTCGTTCGTTTACCCGTCGCGATGTCGACTTTTTCCGGGGGCAAACCCTGTTTAGCGGTTGTCGCCGCCATCGGCTGGAAGCGCGCCAGCAGCCGGGCTTTCTGCGGGTCTTTATCGTTCATCATGCCTGCCCACAGGTAAACGCGAATCGCATCGTAGCTCCCCACAAGGGAGGTGCTCTGTTTTAGCTGCCAGCCTTTGCTTTTCTGGTACTGCACCCAGTCCGGGGAGAAGCCTTTGGGTGCTGTCTCCAGCAGCAGGCGCAGGTTGGTTTCACGTAGTGTCGTCCAGGGGGTGCCAAAACGGGTGAAGTAGCTTGCCAGCTGCGGCGGGAGATAGCTGGGGTTAAAACGCCAGGCGTTCTCTTCGGCAAAGCCGACTTTTCCCGGCAGCAGCATGGAGCCAAGCCCCGGTACTTTCACCACTTCCTCACGGGCGATGCGCTCAAGCAGCGCGTTGCCGATGCGGGTATAGTCAGGATTTTTCCACAACCGCCCCGCCTCCAGCAGCGACCAGGCGATCCAGATATCGGCGTCCGACGCGGAGTTATCGTCGATGACCGCCCAGGTCTCTTTGTTCTTCTGCCCCCACAGCCAGGCGGGCAGGTGCTGCGTTAAATCGCCTTCGGCCAGGTTGTCGCGCGTCCACGCCAGCAGCTGGTCAAACGCTTTACGGTCGTTGGCGACAAGGGCAAAGAATAATCCGTAGCTTTGCCCCTCCGAGGTGGTGATTTTGCGCGCTTCACTGGGATCAATGACGCGCCCGCCTTCGCTCATGTAGTCCTGTTTGAACTGCTCCCAGGCGGGCCAGGTGCAGGCGGCGCGGAGATCCGTCACCGCCAGCATCATCGCGGCGAATACGTACCAGCGTAAGGCTTTCATCACAACTTACTCACGATCCGGGTTCAGGCGACGACGGCTGATGATGCGCAGCAGACGCCACAGCACCCACGCCAGCAGCACGACGCTGACGGCGGCCAGAATGGCCAGCAGCACCGGATGGTTCGACAGCGCATACCACAGACGCTCAAACCACGGCAGATGTCCGACATAGTAAATATCCCCGACGCGCAGGCTGTTGACGCCGGATTCACGAATGACGGCCACCGAGCCAAACATCGCAGCACGTTTACCGCTGTCGTTCATGGCGTTGTTGAGCAGCTCATACCCGCGCGGGCTGTCCGCCAGCAGCGCAATCACGCTACGCTGGTCGTGATACGGCGACTGGAAGCCCACAATTGCCGCCATCGGGCCTTGCGACGTAATGGCGGTCTGCGCCCCAGCCTGACGGCCATTGTCATCCGGCATAATGCTCGGGAAGTCGGTCTGACGCAGCGGGGTGTTCACCCAGGACTGGGTGGCCTGCACCAGCAGGTCGACGCGTTTGTCATCCTTCAGCTTGTCCGGGATGGTGCCGATCACCATGATGTCAGCATCTTTGTTCTGCAGCTGGCTGCCATCGTCGGTCAGGGTGACGTTTATCGCCGGTAAGCCGGTCTGTGCGCCCACGGACGCCATGGTGTCCAGCAGCGTGGAGACCTGCGCTTCGTTTGGCGTTTTTGGCACAACGACAATGGATTCAGAGAGATCGGCCATACGGCTGAACGGGAAGCTGGCGTTGGCGAAGGCCCGCAGGTCCGGCATGGCGAGGAAGTGATAGAACGTCGAGAAGTCGATGGTTGACTCGTCGCCAATCACCACATGATTCTCCACCGGCTGGAAGGAAATGCAGTTCTCCACCGAGCCGCCAGGCATCGGGTTCACGTACTGGAAGTCAAAGCGCAGCTGGTTGATCGCGCCCAGCTTCAGAGCCGGGATCGAGACGTCGGTTTTACCATCCAACAGCCCCTGCAGCACCGGCAGGCGCAGCATCAGCTGGTTGGTCTCCTGGTTACTGGCCAGGCTGAAGGACTGCAGGAACTGGTTGTTCAGGCTGATGTCCATGCGCGAGCTGTCTTTGGTCGCGGGCGCGGTGTAGCGGTATTTCAGATTGATATCAATACCGTTGGTGCGCAGCAGATAGAGATCCGGCGGCAGGTTCAGCGACAGATTGACCGGCGACGGCTCCAGCCCGGAGGACTGCAGCTGCTCTTCATAGGTTTTCAGCTCGCCGAAGGTGATGGCGCGATCGGTACGCACCCAGTTCGGCGCATCGTATGGCTTACGCGCCAGCAGCGGCTTCACCTCATCCACCACTACGCTGCTGCCACGGAACAGGATGTTCCCCTGGGCAATCCCTTTGGCTGCCTGCACCAGGTCTTTGTCATCACGACCAAACACCACCAGCAGCTTCACGTAAGGGTTATCCGGGTGGTTCATCATCTCAACCGTCGGGGCTTTTACGTCCGGGTGGTCACGCAGGAAGGCCGGGCGTTTAGCGTTAGTGGCAAACACGATGGCGTTTTTGTCCGGCATTTTATCGTACATGACCGGGAAGCTCTGACCGCGCCAGCCGGAGCGGGAACCAAACCACGAGGCCACAATAGTCGCCGCCAGCTGTTCCGTCACGTCCGGGGAACCGGCAAAGACCATCGGCAGCGTTAGCTGACGGTTGTCGCGCGGATCGAAGAACGGGACCGGGAAAGCAGAAAGATCGTTTTTCAGCGCCAGTGACTGGTAGGTCATCTGCAGCGATGAGTTCCGCCCCACGTCCATCCACAGGGTACTGCTGGAGGGGTTTTCACAGACGTCGCGGTAGTGGCCGACAAACTCCAGACGCACGCGGTTGAAATCGGTGATGAACAGCGGGTTGATCGGCACCTGAGCCTGGGTTTTCTTACCCAACTGCTCTTTGGTGACCGGCAGAACGTCCATCAGCTCGTCATTCAGATAAACTTTCAGCTGTGACTGTACCGGCAGCAGCGAGGGCGACGGCGTGTACTCAAGGTTCAGCATCGCCTGAGAGACCACTTCATCGCTGCGCATGCCGAACTCAACGCCACCCTTAGGGTTGGTGCCACGAAGCACCATGCTGCCCGGAGGCGGCGCAATTTGCGCAAAGGTCAGCTTCACGTCACGTGACGGAACGTTATCCGCCACGACGGGCGCGTTGGCTCCCGGTACGCCCGGCATCACCTGCCCGACCACCGGTGTTGCAGCCTGCGCCCCGTTCTGGTTTACCGGCAGGGTGTTCCCCTCGGTCGGTTGATTCGGGACAACGTTTTCCGTTTGCCCTGGCGCCGCGGTCACGACGGGGTCGGTCGCCTGCGCGACGACGGGAACCGTGGGAGCCGGCGTCGCCGCAGCATTATCCGGCGCGGCGTTAGCCACTGTTGCGGGAAGCGCACTCATCCCCATAGCCACTGCACATAACCAGGAAAGTTTAGTTTTCATCGCGTTATCATCATTGTTGAGCCATAACCGGGTCCGCCTGCTTCGCTTCATTTCGCTCGGGTCGACGCGGAATGAACGACACGACCCAGGAAATCAGCGAAGTAAGTGACCGGAAAATTAATTTCACCGACGACGGGGCAAATTCTGCAAGGTGACGATAGCCACGGAACCCCAGCTTCAGAATATCCAGCAGGCTTTCCAGAGGTTTATCTTCCGGGAAGCTGTCCTGCCAGAGCGCCCACGTATCCGCGCGAGCAAACGTACACTGCACAAAATCGATGTGTTGCTTCTTGGTCAGCGGCATCAGCTGCAGACCGACTTCATTTCCTGACACACGCGCTACCTGCGTCGGGAAGACATACTCTTGCTGGCCGCGTTTGAGCAGCAGGTTGACCTTCTGCCCCTCCAGCACTTTCGCCTGCCCGTTGATCTTGATCCCGAGTCCCCCGTCAGAGAAGTCATGCACGGTACAGGAGAAGAGGTGACCATCTTCACGGGCAATGGCTGCCGGCATGCTGATCTCGACGCGGTGCGCGCGACGGACCTGCTTGCTCTCGACCGAAACGGCCACCGCGCCGCCAAGGATAATCAGGTTGTAGAACACCCATGCCACGCTGACGAACACCGTCAGGATTTCGTTTTCCGGGCCGTAGTAGTAACGCCAGATACCGGCAATCACGCCAACGATGTTGAGCAGCACCAGGAAGATATACGGACGGGAGATCACCCAGTCGACGTACTCCTCTTCCACCAGCCCGCCTTTGGCGGTGACGTTAAACTTGCCTTTGTGCGGGTTAATCAGCGCTACCATGGTGGGCGGCGCGATATACCAGGCCAGCACCGTTTCGTAGATTTCACTCCAGAACGAGTGGCGGTATTTGCCCTGAATCTTCGAGTTGGTCAGGCTGGCGTGGATCATATGCGGCAGCACAAAGAGCGC
Source organism: Enterobacteriaceae bacterium (assembly GCA_035277345.1). Lineage (GTDB taxonomy): Bacteria > Pseudomonadota > Gammaproteobacteria > Enterobacterales > Enterobacteriaceae > BIGb0383. The sequence continues at coordinate 2,795 of DATEKR010000096.1, read as the reverse complement.
GATCATCAGCGCAGGCGCGTAGATGATATAGGCGTGCAAGAGCAGGAACGCCAGCGGCGCGGTCAGGAAGATGAGCCGCGGAATGCCGGATAAGAAGTGGAACATGGCGTTGACGTAGCACAGGCGCTGCGCCAGCTTCAGCCCTTTCCCCGTTAGCGGGTTATCAAGGCGGAAAATCTGCACCATGCCGCGCGCCCAACGGATACGCTGGCCGATATGCGCAGAAAGCGACTCCGTTGCCAGACCGGCCGCCTGCGGAATACGCATATAGGCCGAGGTATAGCCGCGACGGTGCAGGCGCAGCGAGGTGTGAGCATCTTCGGTGACCGTCTCAACGGCAATGCCGCCAATTTCATCCAGCGGCTTACGGCGGATAACCGCGCACGAGCCGCAGAAGAAGGTGGCGTCCCACATATCGTTCCCGTCCTGCACCAGGCCGTAGAACAGGGTGCCTTCGTTCGGGGTTTTACGGAAGCGCCCGAGGTTGCGTTCAAACGGATCCGGCGAGAAGAAGTGGTGCGGCGTCTGCATCATCGCCAGCTCTTTCTCTTTCAGGAACCAACCCATGGTCATTTGCAGGAACGAGCGCGTCGGGACGTGGTCGCAGTCAAAGATGGAGACAAACTCCCCTTTGGCATATTTCAGCGCATTGTTGATGTTCCCGGCTTTGGCGTGTTCGTGCGTAGTACGGGCGATGTATTCCACCCCCACCTCTTCCGCAAACTGACGAAACTCCGCCCGGCCACCGTCATCAAGGATCCATATTTTGAGCTTGTCCTTCGGCCAGTCGATACCCAGCGCGGCGTAGATAGTATTTTTTACCACGCTCAGGTCTTCGTTATAGGTCGGCACGAAGAGATCGACCGATGGCCACTGGGTCGTGTCTTTCGGCAGCGGTACCGGCTGACGATTCAGCGGCCAGACCACCTGGAAATACCCCAGCACCAGCACAATCCACGCATAGGTTTCAGCAAACAGCAGCACCAGGCCGCACACCAGGCTTACCGGGTCATCCCAGTTAAGCGTTGAGGTGTAGCGCCACCAGATGTAGCGGCAGGAGACGGTCAGCGACAGCACGATCAGCATCAGGGCCGAGAACCGCCCCGGAATACGCCGGACCAGCAGCGCCACGCCCCAGAGCAGGATCAGGAAGGTGAACTGCGCCAGCGGGTTAAAGGGCTGCGTAATACAGACCAGTGCCAGAATCAGCGAGAAGACGACAATTAAGCCGAGGATAAAACGACGCAAGCCCGGATGCAGATGCCCGAGCTCTTTATGATCGTCCAGATGGCTGGTCCTGTCGCCCACGCGCTCGGGCAGCCTGTCCAGCCAGCGGTGATAGCGCTCGCGGAAATTCTGCACCCGGCTAAAGCTGCGCCAGTGCGGCGTTTTCTTATCTGATACGGGTGAAGTTGCCACCAGCCAGAGCGCCTGAATGGCGTAACGCGCCGGGTCCAGGGGGCGCGGCCTGTCAGGATTAATGTGCGGATAAAGCTCCCAGTGCCGCGCGCGAATGCGCTGCCAGCGGGGGTGTTCCAGCGGAATGAACAGCCAGGCCAGGATCGTCCAGAAACAGCCAAGCGCAGCGCTTAGCGACGACGCGCCGTGGTGACGATAATGACGATAGCGCTCGCTCAACCGCGCGCTGACCGGCGGTATGAGTAGCCAGGTGGACACGCGGATCATGCAGGACTCCCGGCAGATTCCCCGCGCCCGGCGTAGTGCAGCAAGCACCAGTTCGCCAGCGTCAGGATCTCTTCCGCCGCCAGTGAATCGCTCCGGTATTCGCCAAGCGGCTGTTTGGAAGCAAGGCACTCCGCCATGGCTTCATCACGATGGATGACCATCGGCAAAAGGCGTCGCTGGCTTTGCAGCCAAATCTGGTACAGATCGTCCTGGATCTGGCTGCTGAGGCGCAGATCGTTAATCAGAATGTGGGCATTCGCCGGCAGAGCCTGCTGATGCAGGCGGATATGGCAATTCGCATCAACGTTAACAATAGAGAGCACGTGATCGCACTGGGTAATGAGTTGGCGCGTCAGCGGATCGCTACCGTGCGGCAGATCGAGCACTATCCAGCGGTAATGGCCCTGCTCTTTCAAACGCTGCAAAGCGTTGCTGAACTGCGCAAGCAGGGGCTGATGCGCATTTTCGTTCTCGCGTTCTGCAACGGTCAGTTGTCCGTAGGGGAGCAAATCCAGCAGGGAGGTGTAACGCAGGCCCGCGTCCTGCCACTCTTTACCGTCGAGGAATGCCCGCGCCCAGCCGTCTTGATGGCGGAAGTCGACGTTGAACGACATGCGCAGCAAATTGTCGGGGCAGGCATCAATGACCAACACCGATTCACCCAGTAGTTGCAATGACCACGCCAGCGCCGCGGTGACGGATGTTGTACCCACACCGCCACGGACGCCCTGTAATCCGAGTATGGCCATCAATGGCTCCCTTATTGTTGTTGGGCAAACTCAGCCAGCAACGGCCAGCGTTTAATCGCCGCTGCCAGTTGTTCCCGCTGGGAAATATCGGTGTAATCAATTTCAGGCAAAGAAAAAGCCTGCGAGAGCGCCAGAAAATCATTTTGGAATGTGTAACCCAGGCTACTGTCGACCGGCGTTCCGGGTTCATTATTATGCATTTTTATTCCATCACGTTGATTAAAGTCGCGGGATCAGATGAAGCGAAGCGTCCTACCTGCGAATTTTCATTTACATGCTAAATCTGATGTTCTTTAATTTCAATGTTAGGTTTATTTCTACGCTTTCGCTAGTAAACTGAGATACAGATAAATTCGATGA
>DATEKR010000095.1:0-5713 GCA_035277345.1 Enterobacteriaceae bacterium | reverse complement strand
GGCTTACTATTCGGCAAGGATCTCCCACAATGTTCGACACAACCCTGCTTATTTTACTGGGGCTGGCCGCACTCGGTTTTATCAGTCACAACACCACCGTCGCCGTCTCTGTTCTGGTGCTTATTATTATCCGCGTGACGCCGCTGAATCAGTTTTTCCCGTGGGTGGAAAAACAGGGCCTGACGATCGGGATTATTATCCTGACCATCGGCGTGCTGGCCCCGATTGCCAGCGGCACCCTTCCCGCCTCGACGCTAATCCACTCCTTTACTAACTGGAAATCACTGGTGGCGATTGCCGTCGGCGTTTTTGTCTCCTGGCTCGGCGGGCGCGGCGTCACGCTGATGACGACCCAGCCTTCTCTGGTGGCCGGTTTACTGGTCGGTACCGTGCTGGGTGTGGCGCTGTTCCGTGGGATCCCGGTTGGGCCGCTGATCGCCGCCGGTATACTGTCACTGATGCTCGGGAAACAGTAATTAGCTGACGCTCTCAAGCCCGGCCAGATAGCGCCCTGGCGTCTGACCCAGCCCTTTTTTAAACATGGTAATAAAGGCGGTGGTGGAGTCGTATCCCAGGGCCTGCGCCGTCTGCTGTACCGACTGCCCGGCAATCAGCATCTGTAGCGAGAGGATCAGCTGGAGCTGGTGCCGCCAGCGGCGAAAACTGAGTCCCGTTTCCCGCACCACCAGCCGGGCAAGATTGCGTTCACTCATGGCAAATACCAGCGCCCACTGGGCCAGGGTTTGCCAGCGGGCAGGCTCTGCGGCCATGGTGTCGACCATCTGACGAATTTTGGGATGACCGGAGACCGGAAGCTGTAGCTGCTGTTGCGCCGAACGGGGCAGCTCATCAAAGAGGACCTGGACCAGTCGTCCGGTCGCCGCATCCTGACGTCGTTCAAAAGAACGCGCCGCCAGGGTCAGGGTCAGCTCCCGTACCAGCGGCGAGATCTTCAGCGTGCAGCAGTAGTCCGGCAGCGGAGCTGCATCCGGCTCGATAAACAGAAAGCAGAGCCGCGCGCCTGGCGTCGCCCGATTGCTGTGCGGCTGCTGCCCCGGAACCCAGACCGCATAGTGCGGCGGCACCATCCACAGGGCGTTCTCCACCTCGCAGGTGATCGCGCCGTGCAGCGCCAAGATCAACTGCCCTTTGCGGTGCTGGTGTTGCGCAATATGCTGCTCGTCTTCCACGACCTGAATATGAAAGGCGACGCCAGGGTCCTGCTCCAGGTCGGGGTCGTAGCCGTTCAGTCCGAGTCCGTGCATTAACTTGTCCGATATTAGCGATAATCTGTCATTTTAGCTTGATTCAATTCAAGGGTAAAACCGCTATCGTGACGCCACATTTTGGCTAGAGAGAAAATCATGACCGTCATGACCCCTTCTGCCGGACGAAAAGCCCTGTGGTTAATCGCCGGTATTTTATTGATCGCCACGACATTGCGCGTCACCTTTACCGGTGCGGCTCCGCTGCTCGATATGATCCGTGCGGACTATGGCCTGACTACCGCTCAGACTGGCCTGTTGACCACGCTGCCGCTGCTGGCGTTTGGTCTGATCTCCCCGCTGGCCGCTGGCGTCGCCCGTCGGTTCGGCATGGAGCGCAGCCTGTTCGCCGCCATGCTGCTGATCTGCGCCGGTATCGCTCTGCGCTCTCTGCCTTCCCCGGCCCTGCTGTTTATCGGTACGGCCATTATTGGCTGCGGCATCGCCCTGGGTAATGTCCTGCTGCCGGGGCTGATTAAGCGCGACTTTGCCGGGCATATTGCCCGTATGACCGGGGCTTACTCCCTGACCATGGGTGCCGCTGCCGCCGTCGGCTCTGCGCTTGTTATTCCTCTGGCAACGGCAGGCGCTGGCTGGCAGGGCGCGCTGCTGATGTTGATGGCCTTTCCGCTTCTGGCCCTGCTACTGTGGATACCCCAGCTTCGCCAGCGCGCCGCTGCACAGGTTACCACCGCAAGGAGCCTGCAAAATCGTGGGATCTGGCGTTCGCTGCTGGCCTGGCAGGTCACGCTGTTTCTGGGGATCAACTCGCTGATTTACTACGTCATCATCGGCTGGCTTCCGTCGATGCTGAGCGCCAACGGCTACGGCGAAGCACAGGCCGGTTCTCTGCATGGCTTATTACAGCTGGCAACGGCGGCACCTGGGCTGCTTGTTCCGCTGATCCTCACCCGCCTGCGCGACCAGCGCGGGATTGCGGTGCTGGTTGCCATGATGTGCGCCATCGGTGCCGCCGGGCTCTGGCTGCTGCCGGGACATGCCGTGCTGTGGACACTGATGTTTGGCTTCGGCTCGGGTGGCACCATGATCCTTGGCCTGACGTTTATCGGCCTGCGGGCAAGCAGCGCGCATATGGCTGCGGCGCTTTCGGGTATGTCGCAATCGGTCGGGTATCTGCTGGCCGCCTGCGGTCCGCCGGTGATGGGGAAAATTCACGATCTCAGTGGGGACTGGCACTGGCCGCTTATCGCCTGCGCGCTGCTGGCGACGGCAATGGCCGGGTTCGGTTTTTGCGCCGGACGGGAACAGGAAATTGGCGAGGAGTAAGGATCCTGCGGGCCCACGAGCCCGCAGAGTAAACGTCGTTTAGTCGCAGGCCGCGCGCAGCATCGCCTGGACCAGCGGGACCGGACGCCCTTCCAGCGCACCGCGCTCATGCTGGAACAGCGTCGCCACAAAGAACGGGTGGTTGGCCAGCTCGACCGCCCGGATCTCGCCTTCCGCATCCCAGCCGCTGACGCGCATATCGCTGTTTTCCAGCTCAAGGGCAAAGTCCGGTGCGATACCGTAGTTGCAGTGATACCCCTCTTCGATAGTCTCCCGGCCGTAGGCCCGGGCAATCAGGGTATTCGCACGTAGTTCAATGGTGTCGGTTTGTTCCACCAGCGAGCAGGTCAGAGGCGCAATTACCATCCGCCCAACGTGGTCGGTCTCGGCGTGGGCGGCGTCGGCCCAGCCCATCACATGGCGCGCATATTCGATAATGGCGTGCTGAAAACCACCGCAGGTACCGAGGAACGGGATGCCGTTCTCGCGCGCGTAGCGGATCGCAATAAAAGCACCGGCAGCATTTTGATAGGGGCTGGCGGGGACGACCCAGATAGCATCGTAGCCAATTAAGTCGTCAGCGCTCGCAATTTCGCTGGTCGCCAGCCAGTCATAGTCGGCCACGCGTTCGAGCACGGCCGCAGCGTCGTCAATCGCTAGCGGAATAGCCTGATGGGCCAGCACGTCCGCGTTATAATCGCCAACTAAAGCAATGCGTAATGTCTCTTTGACCGGGGTAATTTCCATTGAGATAACCTTATGTGTGGCAATTGTCAGACAGCATAAGGAGCCTCACACTAACGATCTGTCCGCCTCATGACAATACATTAATTTCAGTGGGCAGATAAAAAGTACGTTGTACGCCCCATTGCGATATTGTCAGCATAGCATCACTAATTTGATAGCGCCGGGATCCCATAACGGAGTGAAAATGAAAACAAAAATTCTGGTCAGCGCCTGCCTGATGGGGTTTAAGGTTCGCTATAACGGCAGTCATAAAGACCAGGTCCAGCGCACCCTCTCCCGCTGGCAGGAAGAGGGTCGACTGGTGGTTCACTGCCCGGAATTGGCTGCAGGTTTGCCGGTTCCTCGCCTGCCGGCGGAGATCGTTGGGGGCGAAGGAAACGACGTCATGGCGGATCGGGCGAAAATTGTCGAGAGCGATGGCCGGGATGTAACCGCCCATTACCAGCTGGCCGCCTGGCTGGCGCTGGATGCCGCCCGCGCGGCCGGATGCGAAGCCGCGCTGCTGACCGATGGCAGCCCCACCTGCGGCAGTCGCGCCATCTACAATGGACTGTTTCAGGGCGAGAAAAAACCTGGAGACGGCGTGGCCGCCGCGCTGCTGCGCCAGCATGGCATCAGGGTCTTTTCCGGCGAGCAGATCGACGAACTGATTCTGTGGGTGAACGAAAAGGAGAAGGTGAATGATCCAGTGTAAACGCGTCTACGACACGCAGGATAAACAGGATGGTTATCGGGTACTGGTTGATCGGCTGTGGCCGCGCGGCGTGAAAAAGGAAGCGCTACAGCCTGACGAGTGGTGCAAGCTGCTGGCTCCGTCAACCGAATTGCGCAGAGCATTTCACGGCGAAGTCATTGATTTTGAAAGCTTCAGCAAAGCCTACAGAGACGAGCTGGATAAACAGCGTGACGAAGGCAGGCGGCTGGCGGCCCTTGCCGACGGAAAAACCGTCACGCTGCTCTATGCCGCGAAAGACACCGGGCAAAACCATGCCCTGGTGCTGGCAAAGTGGTTAGCTGAACTGTAGCGCGTCGTGCAGCTCGGGCTGGGTATCCGGCATCAGGGGCATCAGGTGTTCAGGGCGCACAAAAGCAAAACCGTGCTGACAGCCCGGCGCGCTGACATCACCAGTCACCAGCCACAGAGAACGCAGCGCGTCCCGGGGCAGTTCCGTCATCACGCCGTTGACCGGATTAATAAAGCGATCGCCAGGGTGACAGAGCGCAAACAGCTCGACGGATTTACCAATATTGGCCCGCCCGGCGGAAGTTCGTGCACCAATAATCATCGCCACGGTGCCTGGCGTTAGCTGAAACATACTTCTCTACCCGTGAGTCACTTAATGTTTAAGATTAATCCTGGAGAGAAGTGTATCCTGGTTCAGCCCGCTCTGTCACTGCCCGCCGCGCGCATGGTCCCGACGGTAGAGATCCCACTCTTCAATCGTCTCTCCGCCCGGTAGCTTACATTCCGTGCGTACGCCCTGCGGGGTCTGTACCGGGAAACGTTCGCCGTGGCGCTCCAGGCAATAAACTGCTGCAGGGTTTGCCATCCCGACCTGTGCGGGAAGCGGCTTATGTTCCACTGGCGCTGAACATCCTGCCATCAGTAGCGGCACAGCCATCCATAAGATCTTCATCGTTTTCTCCTTTGTGTCATTTGCAGACATCATGATATCTCCATCATAACTGCATATTGTTCGTGTAATGTTAGCCGCGTTCACGCATAAAGATGAACATATCATTCCGTATTCATTGAGTTTTGCCCCGTATACCCATACGGGGCTTTTTTTGTCCGTCCCCCTGATTTAAGGGGAGGATACAGGATGTATTAAATTTTCCACATTCATGGTTTACTATATGCTGGTCGTCGAAAATTTCAGCATAGCGTGCGCGGTTTTTAGTCTGCGCACGGGAGTAAACCGTGTAATGTCAGATATTATCCTCGCTCGTGTATCACAAACGCTTGCCACGGAGCAGTCTCTGGAAGGACTGGTGCGTCAGCTTCTGGAAATGCTGGAGCTGGTCACTGAAATGGAATCAACCTACCTGACAAGGGTGGATACCGAGGCCCGGCTGCAGCACATCCTCTACGCCCGCAACAGCAAAGAAATGGAGATCCCCGAGGGCTTGTCGGTCCCCTGGGACAATACCTTGTGCAAACGGGCAATAGATGAAGAGTGCTTTTACAGCAGTAAGGTCGCGGATCGCTGGGGTGACTGCGATGCGGCACAGGATCTCGGTATTACGACCTACCTGAGTACGCCGGTCCGACTGGCCGACGGCACCCTGTACGGCACCCTTTGCGCCGCAAGCACGGATGAACATGAAGTCAGCCTGCGCGGCGAACATGTTCTGCAGCTGTTTGCAGGTCTGATTGAGCAGTATATTCAGCGCGAATCTCTGGTAACCCAGCT
>DATEKR010000094.1:0-2408 GCA_035277345.1 Enterobacteriaceae bacterium | reverse complement strand
GACGCATCACCAGCCGGTTGTCGCAAATCACCAGCACCCCACGGTCGTCAACGTCACGGATCAGACGCCCGACGCCCTGTTTGAGGGTGATCACCGCATCCGGGAGCTGAACCTCATCAAAGGGATCGCCTCCGCGCAGTCGGCAGTCTTCCATCCGCGCTTTGAGGAGCGGATCGTCGGGTGAGGTAAAGGGCAATTTGTCGATAATCACCAGCGACAGGGTATCGCCGCGCACGTCCACGCCTTCCCAGAAGCTGCTGGTGGCAACCAGCAGGGCATTACCGGCGGTGACGAACTGATTAAGCAGCTGGCCCTTGCTGGTTTCCCCCTGCAGGAGTACCGGCAGCGTCAGCATGGCACGGAACTGTTCGGCCAGATCGCGCATCATGGCGTGGGAGGTGCAGAGCATAAAGCAGCGGCCGTTGTTCGCTTCGATCAGCGGACGCAGCATCGTTGCCAAATGGCGCGCCGCGCCCGGCTGGTTGGGCAACGGCAGATTACGCGGCACGCAGAGCAGCGCCTGGCTTTCATAATCAAAGGGGCTGGGCAGCAACATACTTTCCGCATCGGCAATACCCAGCCGGTCGGTGAAGTGGTGCAGGTCATCGTTGACCGACAGGGTGGCGGAGGTAAAAATCCAGCTGCCCTTCTGCTGCGCCATCACCTCTTTAAATTTATCCGCCACCGTCAGCGGCGTAAGCGCGAGGGTAAAGTGGCGAGAGTTGCACTCATACCAGTAGCTGAAGCCGGGCTGATTGATCTCTTTTAGCCGCTTCAGGCGTCCACGGTAGAGAGTCGCTCGCTCAAAGGCGGCATCCAGCAATGCGGAACGTCCGAGAGAGAGCTTCGCCACGTCGTAGCACAGCTCCAGAGCATCATCGAGCAGGACCAGCGCACGCTGAATATTGTTATCGGCCAGCAGCTCGCGTAGATTGCCCCGATAGCCGGGATCGCCCAGCTGCATGCGAAAATCCTGGGTGCTCTGCGCCAGACGGTCAGCGCATTTCTGTAGCTGCTGGGTATCTCTTAATTCGGTGCGGTAGGCGATGGTGAAATCTTTCGCCAGATCCAGCAGCTGACGGCTGGAGAGAGACTGACCGAAATACTGGCTGGCAATATCGGGAAGCTGGTGTGCTTCATCGAAAATACGCACCTCGGCCTCGGGGATCAGCTCCGCAAAGCCGCTCTCTTTCACCACCATATCGGCAAGAAACAGATGGTGGTTGACCACCACCACGTCGGCATCCATCGCTTTTTTACGCGCCTTAACGACGAAGCACTCCTGGTACTGCGGGCAGTCGCTGCCGAGACAGTTGTCGTTGGTGCTGGTCACCAGCGGCCAGGCCTGAGAATCTTCGGCCACGCTGGCGCAGGTGCTGATATCCCCGTCGACGGTCTGGTTAGCCCAGCTGCGCAGCAGGATCACATCGCTCAGGGTCTGGACCGGCAAATCGCCGCCCGCCAGCGCCTGCTGTTCCAGACGTTCAATACAGAGGTAGTTGGATCGCCCTTTCAGCAACGCCAGGCTACCGCGATATTCCAGCGCGCGCGCCACGGTCGGCAAGTCGCGACTGTAGAGCTGATCCTGCAGCGCCTTCGAGCCGGTGGAGATAATCACCTTTTTGCCCGTGCGCAGCGCCGGGGCCAGATAGGCGTAGGTTTTACCGGTACCTGTACCGGCTTCCACCACCAGCGGCTGCAGGGCCACGATAGCGCGTTCCACCGCCGCCGCCATCTGGCGCTGCGGTTCACGCGGGCGAAAACCGGGTATGGCTTTCGCTAACTGGCCGTCTGCTGCAAAATCGTCTGTCACACTGCCCCCTGGGTTTTTGGACAGTGATTATGTCAGCCTCGCGGCGGTTTCGCCACCGGGGATGACGAATCGGCTGCGTTGTGGCAGTCTTCACCGCACGATGCCCGATAATAAAGGAATGAAAAATGACAATTGTACGTATTGATGCTGAGGCCCGCTGGTCTGACGTCGTGATCCACAACCAGACCCTCTACTACACCGGGGTGCCAGCAAATCTGGATGCAGATGCCACCGAGCAGACCGCCAATACGCTGGCGCAGATCGACGCGGTGCTGGAGAAACAGGGCAGCGATAAGTCACGTATTCTCGATGCCACCATTTTTCTTGCCGACAGCGCCGATTTTGCCGCGATGAATAAAGCCTGGGATAGCTGGGTGGTGGCCGGTCACGCCCCGGTGCGCTGCACCGTGCAGGCGAAACTGATGAACCCGAAATACCGCGTGGAGATTAAGATTATTGCCGCCGTCTGAGGCGCATTACTCGTCTTCGTCTTCGTCCTCAAAACGCGCCACTATCCGCTCGCCGGTATGGCTGGCGCGCAATTCCTGGGCTACCAGGGTAATTGCTTCGCCGCTGCTCATGCCTTCGGTCATTA
>DATEKR010000093.1:0-4814 GCA_035277345.1 Enterobacteriaceae bacterium | reverse complement strand
ATATTGCATAACTATTCTGTGAACGTTACTATTTGCGGCCTCAATAGCTAGCAGGCTGTCGGCACGATGAATCCGGTCGGGTAGCAGGACAGCGGCGAGTGAGTCAGTCCCTGGCCGCGTGCTCAGGGCGAAGAATAAATCCGTTGCATGCAGCGATCGCATCCGCAACCAGAAGCATGACGAGTATCGATGAGTATTCAATTAAACGGCATTAACTGCTTCTACGGCGCACACCAGGCGCTGTTTGACATCACACTAGACTGCCCACAGGGTGAAACGCTGGTCCTGCTCGGGCCAAGCGGCGCGGGCAAAAGCTCGCTGCTGCGCGTGCTCAACCTGCTGGAAATGCCGCGTTCAGGCACTCTGAACATTGCCGGTAATCACTTTGATTTCGCCAAAACGCCTTCCGATAAGGCGATCCGTGAACTGCGCCAGAACGTCGGAATGGTGTTCCAGCAGTACAACCTGTGGCCGCATCTGACGGTTATCCAGAATCTGATCGAAGCCCCCTGCCGCGTGCTGGGTTTGAGCAAAGAACAGGCGCTGGCCCGTGCGGAAAAGCTGCTGGATCGTCTGCGCCTGAAGCCCTATAGCGATCGCTATCCGCTGCACCTCTCCGGCGGTCAGCAGCAGCGCGTCGCCATCGCCCGTGCACTGATGATGGAACCGCAAATTCTGCTGTTCGATGAGCCGACTGCCGCACTGGACCCGGAAATTACCGCCCAGATCGTTAGCATCATTCGCGAACTGGCGCACACAAAGATTACTCAGGTGATCGTGACCCATGAAGTGGAAGTGGCGCGTAAAACCGCCAGCCGCGTGATTTATATGGAGAACGGTCATATCGTCGAGCAAGGGGATGCGAGCTGCTTTAGCGCGCCGCAGACCGACGCCTTTAAACACTACCTTTCACACTGAGAATCGTGACAATGACAATGAAAAAAGTATTGATCGCCACGCTGCTTGCCAGCGTCAGCCTTTCCGCTTCCGCGGCTCAGACTATTCGTTTCGCTACCGAAGCCTCCTACCCTCCGTTTGAGTCGGTAGATGCCAGCAATAAGATCGTCGGTTTTGACGTGGATCTGGCTAACGCCCTGTGTAAAGAGATCGACGCCACCTGTACCTTCACCAACCAGGCCTTCGACAGCCTGATCCCGAGCCTGAAATTCCGTCGTTTCGACGCGGTAATGGCCGGTATGGATATCACCCCAGAGCGTCAGAAGCAGGTGCTGTTCACCAACGCTTACTATGACAACTCCGCGCTGTTTGTAGGCCAGCAGGGCAAATTCACCGCCATTGACCAGCTGAAAGGGAAAAAAGTGGGCGTGCAGAACGGCACCACGCATCAGAAATTTATCAACGATAAATACCCTGACGTGACGACCGTTCCTTACGACAGCTACCAGAATGCGAAGCTGGATCTGCAGAACGGCCGTATCGATGCCGTCTTCGGTGATACCGCCGTGGTGACCGAATGGCTGAAAGAGAATGCTAAACTGGCCGCCGTCGGAGATAAAGTCACCGATAAAGACTACTTCGGCACCGGTCTGGGCATTGCCTTACGTCAGGGCAATACCGACCTGCAGCAGAAATTCAACGCTGCGCTGGATAAAGTGAAGAAGGATGGTACTTACGAATCCATCTACAAAAAATGGTTCCAGAAGTAAGCTGAATGAACGAATTTTTTCCATTAGCGAGCGCCGCCGGGATGACCGTCGGCCTTGCCGTTTGTGCGCTGGTCATCGGCCTGGCACTGGCGATGATCTTTGCGGTGTGGGAGTCGGCTAAATGGCGCCCCGTCGCCTGGACCGGGTCAGCGCTGGTCACCGTCCTGCGCGGGCTGCCGGAAATTCTGGTGGTCCTGTTTATCTATTTCGGCTCTTCACAGCTGCTGCTGATGCTGTCTGACGGCTTCTCGCTCAATCTCGGCGTGGTGCAGATCCCGGTACAGATGCAGATTGAGAACTTTGACGTCAGCCCGTTCCTGTGCGGCGTGATTGCTCTCTCGCTGCTCTATGCCGCCTACGCCTCGCAGACCCTGCGCGGCGCGCTGAAGGCGGTGCCGCTGGGCCAGTGGGAATCCGGTCAGGCACTGGGCCTGTCGAAAAGCGCGATCTTCTTCCGCCTGGTGATGCCGCAGATGTGGCGTCATGCGCTGCCGGGGCTGGGTAACCAGTGGCTGGTACTGCTCAAGGATACCGCCCTGGTGTCGCTGATCAGCGTTAACGATCTGATGCTGCAAACCAAAAGCATTGCCACCCGCACCCAGGAGCCGTTTAACTGGTATATCATCGCGGCAGCTATCTACCTGGTGATCACCCTGATCAGTCAGTACATTCTAAAACGCATTGACCTGCGTGCCACCCGTTTTGAACGGAGGCCGGGCTGATGCTTGAGTATTTACCTGAACTGATGAAGGGGCTGCAGACCAGCCTGACGCTAACGGTGGCCTCCATTGTCGCCGCGCTGATCCTGTCCCTGCTGTTCACCATTGTGCTGACGCTGAAAACGCCGGTGCTGGTATGGCTGGTGCGCGGCTATATCACCCTGTTTACCGGTACGCCGCTGCTGGTGCAGATCTTCCTGATCTACTACGGGCCGGGTCAGTTCCCGACCCTGCAGGAGTATCCGGTTCTCTGGCATCTGCTGTCTGAGCCCTGGCTCTGCGCCCTGCTGGCCCTGTCGTTAAACAGCGCGGCCTACACCACCCAGCTGTTCTACGGGGCAATTCGCGCGATTCCCGAAGGCCAATGGCAGTCCTGCGGTGCCCTGGGGATGAGCAAAAAAGATACCCTGGCGATCCTGCTGCCTTATGCTTTTAAACGTGCCCTCTCTTCGTACTCCAACGAAGTGGTGCTGGTATTCAAAAGCACCTCGCTGGCCTACACCATCACACTGATGGAAGTGATGGGTCACGGGCAGCTACTGTACGGTCGAACCTACGACGTCACGGTATTCGGTGCGGCAGGCCTTATCTACTTGGTTGTCAATGGTTTGCTAACCCTGATGATGCGGATGGTCGAGCGAAAAGCGCTGGCATTTGAACGACGCAACTAACACTTCTCAAGGCGGGTTTATCCCGCCTTTTCTTTATCTGCATAAAAATAAATAATCATAAATATTGAATATAAATTCATTTGCTGGCATTGTGTTTTCACGCCGCAGACACGGCACATAAAATCATAAGACTGACAGACGGGATCCCATCATGAAAAAAATCATTCTGGCCGCATTGCTTGCTACCATTGCTACCGGCGCAGCTGCCGCAGACAAAATTAACTTCGGCGTCTCCGCGACCTACCCGCCGTTTGAATCTCTGGATGCGAGCAATCAAATTGTCGGTTTTGATATCGACCTCGCCAAAGCGCTCTGTAAGCAAATGCAGGCCGAATGCACTTTTACCAACCACGCGTTTGACAGCCTGATCCCGTCGCTGAAATTTAAGAAATATGACGCGGTCATTTCCGGAATGGATATCACCCCTGAGCGCAGCAAGCAGGTCTCCTTTACCGCACCCTACTACGCCAACTCTGCGGTCGTGATTGCCAAAAAAGACGCCTATAAGTCCTTTGCTGAACTGACCGGCAAGCGTATCGGGATGGAAAACGGCACCACCCACCAGAAATATCTTCAGGATAAGCATCCTGAAGTGAAAACCGTGGCCTATGACAGCTATCAGAACGCGATTATCGACCTGAAAAATGGCCGTATCGACGGCGTCTTTGGTGACACTGCGGTCGTCAACGAGTGGCTGAAGACCAATCCGCAGCTGGGCACCGCCACCGATAAAGTGACCGACCCGCAGTACTTCGGCACCGGCCTGGGCATCGCCGTTCGTCAGGACAACACCGCCCTGCTGGAAAAACTGAACGCCGCGCTGGCCGCAATTAAAGCCGACGGCAGCTGGCAGAAAATTAACGACCAGTGGTTCCCGCAGTAAGCGAACCGCGTAAAAAAAAAGCCGCATCAGCGGCTTTTTTTATTTCTTAATCAACAAGGTAAGCACTTCGTAGTGCGCCGTATGCGGGAACATATCGAACAGCTGGACCCGCGCAATACGGTAGCCAGGCAAAAACTGAAAGTCCCGTGCCATACTTTGCGCATTGCAGCTGGAGTAGACGATAAACGCGGGTGCCATCCGGCTCAGATAATCGCACAGCTCACGTCCGATACCGCGTCGCGGCGGGTTGACCAGCACCAGATCCGGCACCTCGCCCTGGGCGGTGGCAAACTGCGTGGAATCCAGAGCCTGGAAATGCTGACGGGTAAGCCCCAGCGCCGCCGCCGACTGCTTCGCGCTGGCAATCGCCTCAGGTGCGATCTCAATCCCGGTCAGGGTCATTTCTGGCGTGGCGCAGTGCAGGCCGAAACCGCCCACCCCGCAGAACAGATCCCACATATGATCGACCGATAGCGCACGCACCCAGTCCCGCGCCGTGGCGTACAGCTGACTGGCAACGGCCGGGTTGGTCTGGAAGAAGCTTTGCGGACGGATCCACAGGGGCACGCCGTTAAAATTCTCCGCCAGCGCATGTTCGCCGCTGAGAAAGATCTCCTCTTCCCCTTCCATAATCGCCATATGCACCGGCTGAATATTGGCGGTAATCACCTTCAGCTGTGGAAGCTGCTGCTGCAGCCAGGGCAGCGCCGAGCGGAGCTGTTCCAGTTTGGCGGTTGAACGCAGCACAAAGCGCAGCATCATGCCGCCGTCGAGCTGGCTTTCGGTGAGCAGCAGATACTTCAGCTCGCCACGTTTGCGGGCAACGTTATAGGGCGTCAGCCCGGCGCGGGCGATAAAGGGTTTCAGGAGGCTG
>DATEKR010000092.1:0-5801 GCA_035277345.1 Enterobacteriaceae bacterium | reverse complement strand
AGCTGGACCATTTTTATCTGCTCCATCTGGCCGATGATCCTCAACACCGCCGACGGGGTCCGGCAGATCCCGCAGGACTATCTCAACGTTGCACGGGTTCTGCGGCTCTCCGAGTTCGCCATTATGCGCAAAATCCTCCTGCCCGCCGCGCTGCCGGGCATTCTCACCGGGATGCGCCTCTCCATCGGCATCGCCTGGCTGGTGATTGTGGCCGCCGAAATGCTGACCGGCGGGATCGGGATCGGATTCTGGATCTGGAACGAGTGGAACAACCTGAATGTGGAAAACATCATTATCGCCATCCTGGTGATAGGGGTTGTCGGCCTGCTGCTTGAGCAGGGGCTGATGTGGATTGCCAGCCGTTTTAACTACAGCCGCTAAGGAGGCCGTGATGCGTACAACCCCCATTATTCAGGTCCAGCAGGTCAGCCAGCGTTTTAACACCAGCAGCGGCGAGTTTCTGGCGCTGGATAACGTCAGTTTCGATATCCACAGCGGCGAAACCCTGAGCCTGATTGGCCACTCCGGCTGTGGTAAATCGACCCTGCTCAATCTGATTGCCGGTCTGACGCTGCCGACCAGCGGCGGCCTGCTGTGCAACAACCGCGAAATCGACGGTCCCGGCCCCGAGCGCGGGGTGGTGTTTCAGAACCACTCCCTGCTGCCCTGGCTGACCGCCTACGACAACGTGGCGCTGGCCGTGCGCCAGGTTTTTCGCGGCGAAATGCGCAAGGAAGAGACGCATGAATGGATCATGCACAACCTCGATCTGGTGCATATGGCCCACGCCTGGAACAAGCGCCCGCATGAAATCTCCGGCGGCATGAAGCAGCGCGTGGGGATTGCCCGGGCCCTGGCGATGAAGCCCGCCGTGCTGCTGATGGACGAGCCCTTTGGCGCGCTGGATGCCTTAACCCGCGCCCATTTGCAGGATGCGGTGATGGAGATCCAGCAGCGACTGCGCACCACCATTGTGCTGATCACCCATGACGTCGATGAGGCGGTACTGCTCTCGGACCGCGTCCTGATGATGACCAACGGCCCGGCGGCTACGGTCGGCGAGATCCTGCACGTTGAGCTTGAACGCCCTCGCTCCCGCGTGGCGCTGGCGGACGATGCGCAGTATCAGCGCTATCGCCAGCAGGTGCTGCATTTCCTCTATGAGAAGCAGCCGAAGGCCGCCTGAGATAAGGATCCGGATAATGAAAAAGCCAGCACTGATCGTGGTGGGCCACGGTATGGTCAGCCACTATTTTTTACAGCAGCTCGTCGAACGCGGGCTGCATCAGACCTATGACGTGACGGTGTTTGGCGAAGAGCGTCTGCCCGCCTATGACCGCGTCCATCTTTCAGAATATTTTGCCGGACGCAGCGCGGCGTCGCTTTCGCTGGTCAGCGAGAGCTTCTTTGCCGACAGCGGCATAACGCTGTGCAGCGGACGGCAGATTGTTGCCATCGACCGCGAGCGCCGCTGCGTGCGGGATCAATCCGGCGCAGAGACGGCCTATGACACCCTGGTCCTCGCCACCGGCTCTTACGCGTTTGTCCCGCCCATTGAGGGCAATACGCGTCCTGGCTGTCTGGTCTATCGCACCCTCGACGATCTCGATGCTATCGCCGCGCAGGCGAAAAATGCCCGTACCGGCGTGGTGATTGGCGGTGGTCTGCTGGGGCTGGAGGCCGCCAACGCCCTGCGCCAGCTCGGTCTGGAAACCCACGTGGTGGAGTTTGCGCCGCGCCTGATGGCGGTGCAGCTCGACGAAGGCGGTGCGGCGATGCTCCAGCGCAAAATCACCGCGCTGGGCGTGCAGGTCCATACCGGGAAAGCGACCCGGGAAATCGTTGCCGGCGAGCAGGCGCAGCACCGCCTCAACTTTGCCGACGGCAGCGCCCTGGAAACGGATCTGGTGCTGTTCTCGGCGGGCATCCGTCCGCGTGACGAACTGGCGGAGCGCGCGGGGCTGGAAAAAGGGCCGCGCGGTGGGATTGTGATAGACAACCGCTGCTGTACCTCTGACGCGGCAATCTACGCCATCGGCGAGTGCGCCCTGTGGAACGGGCAGATTTTCGGCCTGGTCGCGCCAGGCTATCAAATGGCGCGCAGCGTGGCGGACACGCTGACCCTGCGCGACACCCCGTTTAGCGGGGCGGATATGAGCACCAAACTCAAGCTGCTGGGCGTCGAGGTGGCCTCCCTGGGGGACGCGCACGGCACCACGGCGGGGAGCCAGAGCTATCAGTGGACCGACGGCCCGAACGACATTTACAAGAAAATTGTGGTCTCGGCTGACGGCAAACGGCTGCTGGGCGCGGTGCTGATTGGCGACAGCGCCGATTACAGTATGCTCCTGCAAATGCTGCTTAACGATATGTCGCTGCCCGTCCAGCCGGAAACCCTGATCCTGCCCGCCCGCAGCGGCGATGCGCCAAAAGGTCTGGGCGTTGCGGCTCTGGCGGCCAGCGCGCAGATTTGCTCCTGCCATAACGTCAGCAAAGGGGATGTCGCCGTAGCGGTGGCCGGAGGCTGCACCGAGATCGGGGCGCTGAAAACCTGCACCAAAGCCGGGACCGGCTGCGGTGGCTGCGTTCCGCTGCTGAAACAGGTCATGGAGCACGAGCTGACCCAGCTCGGCGTGGAGGTGAAAAAGGATATCTGCGAACACTTTGCCTGGTCGCGTCAGGAGCTGTATCACCTGATCCGCCTGCACGATATTCGGACCTTTGAGGCGCTGCTGACGGCATTCGGGCGCGGCTGCGGCTGCGAGGTGTGTAAACCGCTGGTGGGCTCGATGCTGGCCTCCTGCTGGAATGACTATCTGCTTAAACCGCAGCACCTGCCGCTGCAGGACACTAACGACCGCTTCTTTGCCAATATCCAGAAAGACGGCACCTATTCGGTGGTGCCGCGTATTCCGGCGGGAGAGATTACGCCGCAGGGGCTGATCGCGATCGGGGAAGTGGCCCAGCGCTACAACCTTTACACCAAAATTACCGGCGGTCAGCGGGTGGATCTTTTCGGGGCGCACCTGGAGCAGCTTCCCGCCATCTGGGAGGAACTGATCGCTGCCGGGTTTGAAACGGGTCACGCCTACGGTAAATCCCTGCGTACGGTAAAATCCTGCGTGGGTTCAACCTGGTGCCGCTTCGGGGTGCAGGATTCGACCGGCATGGCCATCGTGCTGGAGAACCGCTACAAGGGGCTGCGTGCGCCGCACAAAATCAAAATGGGGGTCTCCGGCTGCACCCGCGAATGCGCCGAAGCGCAGGGGAAAGATATCGGCGTGATCGCCACCGATAAGGGCTGGAATCTCTACGTCTGCGGCAACGGCGGCATGAAGCCGCGCCATGCGGATCTCTTTGCCAGCGATCTCGACGATGCGGGGCTGCTGCGCACTGTCGATCGGGTGCTGATGTTCTATATCCGCACCGCCGACCGACTCCAGCGCACCAGCACCTGGCTGGATAATATGGAGGGCGGTCTCGACTACCTGAAAGAGGTGATCCTCCTGGACAGCCTTGGCCTCGGCGAGACGCTGGAGCAGGAGATGCAGCAGGTGGTGGAGAGCTACCAGTGCGAATGGAAAACCACCCTCGACCAGCCGCAAAACAGGCTACTGTTCCGGGGCTTTATCAATAGCACCGCGCCCGATGAGGCGGTGGTGATGATCCCCGAGCGCGGGCAGATCCGCCCGGCTCAGGCGGCAGAGAAACCGCCGATGCCGACGGCCACGCCGGTCCATGACGCCGAGTGGGTTCACGTTGGATCGCTGGCCGATGTCCCGGCCAATGCGGGAATGGCTGCACGTCTGGGCCAGCAGCAGATCGCCCTGTTTCATCTTCCCGGCGCAGAGCCGCAAATTTTTGCCCTCGAAAACCACGAGCCGGGCAGCGGCGCCAACGTGCTGGCACGCGGCCTGCTGGGCGATGCTGCCGGTGAACCCATCGTGATATCGCCGCTCTACAAAAAGCGTTTCCGGCTCTGCGACGGGGTCAGCCCTGACGATGCGGATCTGCGGGTGCGGGTCTGGCCGGTCAGGGTCACGGACGGGCAAATCTGGGTCCACCCTCAGCCTCTCAGTCAGGCTGACTATCCGGCTATGGCCCGGGCGTCATAAGGGGCAAAAATGCGTGTACAAGCGAGCCGGGAGGTCAAGAGCGTCTGCCCCTACTGCGGCGTGGGCTGTGGGCTGCTTATGCAGGTCGCGGATAACCGCATTATCGGCGTGACGGGGGATCCGGGCCACCCCAGCAATGCGGGCCGTCTCTGCACCAAAGGCAAGACCTGCGCGGAGGCCATTACCGCGCCGGGTCGGCTGGAGCAGGCGTATCTGCGCAGCGACCGCCAGCATGAACCGGCGCGGGTAGAGATGGACCATGCCCTGCGTGAAAGCGCCCGTCGACTGCGGGCGATTATCGATAACCACGGCCCGGATGCGGTCGCGCTGTATGTTTCCGGGCAGATGTCGCTGGAAGCGCAGTACCTGGCCAACAAGCTGGCGAAGGGCTTTATCGGCACTAACAATATCGAATCCAACTCCCGGCTCTGTATGGCCAGCGCCGCCAGCGGCTATAAGCTGTCGCTGGGATCCGACGGCCCGCCGGGATCCTATGATGACTTCGACCGTGCCGATCTGTTCCTGGTGATCGGAGCCAATATGGCCGACTGCCATCCGATCCTGTTCCTGCGCATGATGGATCGGGTGAAGGCCGGGGCGAAGCTGATTGTGGTCGATCCTCGTCGTACCGCCACGGCGGAGAAAGCTTCTCTATTTTTACAGATTACGCCCGGGACCGATCTCTCTCTGCTTAACGGTCTGCTGGCGCTGCTGGTGGCAAACGAGCGTATCGACCGGGCATTTATCGACGCCTTTACCGAAGGCTGGCAGGCGATGCCGGACTTTTTACAGGACTACACCCCACAGCAGGTGGCGGCGCGTACTGGCCTCGCGGAGGCCGATATTCGCCAGGCGGCAGCGTGGATAGGCGAGGCAGGGGAGTGGATGAGCTGCTGGACCATGGGGCTGAACCAGAGTACCCACGGAACCTGGAGTACCAACGCACTCTGCAACCTGCATCTGGCCACCGGCGCGATTTGCCGCCCCGGCAGCGGTCCTTTCTCCCTGACCGGGCAGCCTAATGCGATGGGCGGACGTGAAATGGGCTATATGGGCGGCGGCCTGCCCGGCCAGCGTTCGGTGCTGGTGGCGGAGGACCGGGCCTTTGTCGAACGGCTCTGGCAGCGACCGGCGGGAACGCTGCGCCATGAAATCGGCGGCGGCACCCTGGCCCTGTTTGAGGAGATGAGTGCCGGAAAAGTCAAAGCCTGCTGGATTATCTGCACGAATCCGGTGGCGTCGGTGCCCAACCGGCAGAAGGTGATCGCGGGCCTGCAGCAGGCCGAGCTGGTGATCGCTCAGGATGCGTTTCTCGATAGCGAAACCAACCGCTACGCCGATATTCTGCTGCCTGGCGCACTCTGGGCCGAAGCGGAAGGGGTGATGATCAACTCCGAGCGCAATATGACCCTGATGCCGCAGGCTGTCACGCCCCCGGGCGATGCCCTGGCCGACTGGCAGATTATCGCCCGTATTGCCTGCGAGATGGGGTATCAGGAAGGTTTTAGCTACGCCAGCGCCGATGAGGTCTTTGACGAGATCCGCCAGGCGAATAATCCGGCGACCGGGTACGATATTCGTGGCGTCAGCTATCAACGTCTGCGGGATGGGCCGATACAGTGGCCCTTTGCGCCGGGGGAGATCCGGACACGCAGCCCGATCCGCTATTTACAGGAGGCGGGGCAG
>DATEKR010000091.1:0-8447 GCA_035277345.1 Enterobacteriaceae bacterium | reverse complement strand
ATGGCCTCAGGCGCGGATACCAGCGCCAGGATGATCTCTCTGGCCTTCAATATTGCGCTGATGGGCTTTATCCTGGTACAGGGGATTATGACCAGCCTGCACGAGCGGTTCGGGGTTACTGCGGGCGAGAGTCTGCGTCAGCTGGCAGAGAAAGCGGCGGCGGGCGATATCACGGTGGTGGAGCGTTCTGGCACCCTACTGGCGCATCTTGCCGCCCCTTATGACGCGATCAATACGGCGCTGCTCGATGGCTTTGGCTGGGTGATGGTCTACGGTGCAGTCAGCGCCTGTTTGCTGGCGATGGGAAGCTTCTTTATTTTCTCACCGCTCAGCGCTGACACCCCGGACACCAGTAAAACGGCCGCGAAGAGAGGGTTGTCTTCTCAATAATGCCCCCGCAGCGTTCGCAGGTTTCACCCGCCCGATGAAAGACCCGGAAGCGAAACAGGGCCCCGTGGTGGCGGTTTTCATCCACCGTGCCGCGTGTGGTATAGGAAAGTCGGGGGATGGCCAGCAACGATTCTGCCAGCGCCGTCAGCTGTGGGTCAGTAAGATCCTGCGCTCTGTGCTGCGGTGCAAGAGCGGTATGCCAGAGGATCTCCACCCGCAGATAGTTGCCCAGTCCGGCGAGAAACGCCTGGTCCAGCAGCAGTCCGGAGAACTGTCGCCGCCGAAAACGCGGCGACAGCAGCCGCTCTTTTACCATCTCTGCCGTCAGGGACATATCGAGCACGTCCGGTCCCACCCGCAGTAAAAACGGATGGGCAGCAAGCTGTTCCGCGTTCAGCATCTCGATATCCGAGGCGCTGTAGAGCAGAATCGCTTTCTCCGCCGTCTGTAGCCTGACCCGCAGCACGCGTGTGGTTTGCGGCGTTTCCCCCGCCGCCATCACCCGCCAGACGCCATACAGCTGATTATGGCTGTAGAGCGTCAGGCCGCCGCTAAAGTGGGTCAGCAGCGCTTTGCCCCGGGTTTCGATACGTTCAATACGCTGACCGACCAGCGTCTCCTCCCAGGCTTTAAGCTCGGGAAAGGCAAACCAGACGTCCGTCAACGGTTTGCCCTGAACTGCGGCCTCCAGGCTATCCGCCGCCCGGCGGATCTCCGGTCCTTCAGGCATAGACGACTCCGCGATTAGTGCGTGGTACCGCCGGAGAGTTTGAGATCGGTATCGACTCTGAGCCCCGTTTCAATAGCAATTTCCAGCGCGTGCAGCACCGTCTCCGCCGCCATACTGGCCGCACCAGGATGAGCCACCGCCTGCTCCGGCAGCCACGGGATATGGATAAACCCGCCCTTCACTTCCGGCGTGGCCTGCAGCGTATGCAGCAGACCGTACATGACGTGGTTACACACGTAGGTGCCCGCCGTATGGGAGACGGAGGCCGGAATACCGGCCTCACGGATCGCGGCGACCATCGCCTTAATCGGCAGCGTGCTGAACCAGGCCGCAGGACCGTTTGCCACCACGGGGCGATCCACCGGCTGCTGGCCTTTGTTGTCAGGGATACGGGCGTCATCGACGTTAATCGCCACCCGCTCGACGGTCAGGTCAACGCGACCACCGGCCTGGCCAACGGCCAGCACCAGCGACGGCTGGAGCTCGTCGATTACCCGGCCCAGAACCGCCAGCGATTCGTCAAACACGCAGGGCAGCTGACGCGCAACCACCCGGCATTCGCCAATAATCACGTTATCAAGACGGCGAACGACCTCCCAGGAGGGGTTGATCGTCTCACCGCCAAAAGGTTCAAACCCGGTTACCAGTACCGTACGCATCATCCCTCCTTACAGGAACATCAGGAAATAGAGCAGGAACACGTTAGCAATCAGCAGCAGCACCGCCGTGGGTACCTGTGCCTTAATGACCGCATTTTTATCCGGCAGCTCCAGCAGCGCGGCCGGAACAATGTTGAAGTTGGCCGCCATCGGCGTCATCAGTGTCCCGCAGTAGCCGGAGAACATCCCGATAGCCGCCATCACCGCCGGGTTACCGCCGTGCTGCAGGACCAGCACCGGAATACCAATACCGGCGGTAATAATCGGGAACGCCGCAAAGGCATTGCCCATAATCATCGTCAGCAGCGCCATGCCAATAGCGTAGACCGCCACGGCGATAAAGCGGCTGTCGACGGCGAGATATTCCTGGGTCAGCCAGGCGATACCGGTCCCGACGCCTGCGGTGGTAAACAGCAGCCCGAGGGTGGCGAGGATCTGCGGCAGAATAAACGCCCAGCCGATAGAGTCCAGCAGGCGACGCGCTTCCTGCAGGGGCTGATGCGCTTTCTCGCGGGTCATGATAACCCCGCCCACCAGGCCAATCAGCGAGCCGACGGTCATGGAGAAAAGAGTCACAAGGGTGGCATGATT
Organism: Enterobacteriaceae bacterium; assembly: GCA_035277345.1. Classification (GTDB taxonomy): domain Bacteria; phylum Pseudomonadota; class Gammaproteobacteria; order Enterobacterales; family Enterobacteriaceae; genus BIGb0383. The sequence continues at coordinate 6,077 of DATEKR010000091.1, read as the reverse complement.
ACCTGGCCCGAACAGCGCCAGCTGCAGGGACGGTAGATTGTTAAACAGCAGCACCCCAATCACGGTCACCACCGGAATGGCCAGTGCGGGCAGGAACAGACGGCTGCCAAGACGCTGAGCGCTGGCTTCACGCTCCTGCTGGCTGCGCTGATGATAGCTGCCCAGGCGTACGCCGCCGAAACCGGCGATCAGTGCCAGCAGCACGACCGCCACGCCGACGGCAATATGCACCGTGCGTTTATCGCCCACCAGCTCGAAGGTCCAGTTACCCAGCAGGAACAGCAGACCGTAGATCCCCCAGAACAGACCGGTGGTCAGACGACGCGGGTTGGCCTTGTCGCGCCAGGACATAATGGCTACCACCAGCAAAATAGCGCCGGCCAGCCAGTAGAGATAGCTTTGCTGAAACATTATGCCGCTCCTCTGTTCTGACCGTCAGTGCTCACTTTTCCCAGCTCGCGCGCAATGTGATTATCCAGGCGCCACAAGCGGGTCGCATGAATGATAAAGGCGCAGACAGCCGTCGGGATCCCCCACAGGGCGATATGCAGCGGCTCGGTCTGGATCCCACCGGACTCCAGCATAAAGTTATGCATAAAGATAATGGCCCCGAAGGCAACAAAGATATCTTCCCCGAAGAACAGGCCGACGTTATCCGTCGCCGCCGACATCGCACGCAGGCGATAGCGCACCGCACCCGGCAGTTCGCCGTAGTTCTTCTCCGCCGCGCCTTCCGCCATCGGGGCCAGCAGCGGGCGAACCATCTGCGGATGACCACCAAGGCTGGTCAGCCCGAGCGCTGCCGAGCTTTCACGGACAAACAGATAGACAATCAGCAGACGACCCGCGGTGGCGCTGCGGATCTTCGCGATCCACGCCTGGGCACGCTCTTTCAGGCCGTGACGCTCCAGCAGCCCGATAACCGCCAGCGGGATCAGCAGGATAAACGGCAGGTTACGGGTGTTCAGGAAGCCTTCACCCAGTTTTTCAAGAATGGTGGCAATTGGCATCTGCGCCGCAAGGCCGGTGACAATCCCGGCGACGATCACCACCAGCACCGGATTAAAGCGCAAAAGGAACCCGACCACGATGACGGCAATCCCCGTCAGTGGCCAGAGAGATACAGCTTCTCCCATGATATTGTTACCCTGTATGTTGTTGAGTTGTTTGCAAAATTATTTTAATTTTCGTTTAAGCACGAATATTGATACTGCCTGCTTCAAACGCGGAGCGCAAGCGGCGGGCAAACGCCAGGGCATGTTCGCCGTCGCCGTGAAGACAAACCGTCTGGGCGTTAACGCTGGCCCAACTGCCGTCGATGCTCTGCACTTTACCTTCAGATATCATGCCCAGCGTCTGGGCCAGGGCCTGCTCTTCATCTTCGATCAATGCCCCCGGCTGGCCACGCGGAACGAGGCTGCCATCCGCCTGATATCCCCGGTCGGCAAAAACCTCTTCACGCGTCGTTAAACCCAGACGCTGTCCGGCGCGGATCAGCTCGCTGCCCGCCAGTCCCACCAGAACCAGGCCCGGATCGCAGGCAAAGACAGCCCGGGCGATAGCGTCCGCCAGCACGGCATCTTTTGCCGCCTGGTTATAAAGCATGCCGTGGGGCTTAACGTGGCGCATCCGCCCGCCTTCTGCCTTGACGATCGCCGCCAGGGCGCCAACCTGATACAGCGTTTGCGCATAGACCGTTTCCGGCGGGAGCTGCATTGCCGTGCGGCCAAAGTTCTCCCGATCCGGGAAGCTGGGGTGGGCGCCAACGGCGACGCCGTTTTTCAGCGCCTCGCGTACGCAGGCCAGCATAGTTTGCGCATCGCCCGCGTGGAAACCGCAGGCAATATTGGCCGACGAGACCAGCGTTAGCAGTTCGCTGTCGCTGGCGCAGCCTTCACCGAGATCGGCATTTAAATCAACGTGTTTCATTAAGCCTCCATGCCAGCTGTTCAATATAAATCTGCTGCTCGCGTCTGGCTTTCAGGGCCTCTTCAAGTGTGCAGGGGACAAAGTGAATCGGCTGCCCCAGCGGGATCTGCGCCAGATGGTACATATCAGCCTCGATAATGCAGGCGATACGCGGGTAACCCCCGGTGGTCTGGGCGTCGTTCATCAGCACAATCGGCTGACCGTTATGCGGAACCTGAATCACACCGGGCAGCAGGCCGTGGGAAAGCATCTCCCGGTCGGTGGTACGCACCAGCGGCTGGCCCTGCAGGCGGTAGCCCATGCGGTTACTCTGCGGGCTAAGCTGCCAGGGGGAGCGCCAGAAAGCTTCCTGAGAAGACTCATCAAACTCATGATATTCCGGCCCCGGCAGAACGCGAATGCGGTTGCTCCACAGAAGTTGTTTCACGCCGCGAGATTCAATAAAGGTCTTTGCATCAGGTCCGATGGCAAGCCGGTCGCCATCGCGCAGCAGACGCCCTGCAAAACCCCCAATGCCCACTTTTAAGTCGGTGCTCGCCGAGCCCATCACCTGCGGCACATCGATGCCCCCCGCCACCGCCAGGTAGCTGCGCATGCCGTGGCGCGGGCGCTTCAGTGTCAGACGCTGCCCGGCTTTGACCGGCAGACGCCAGCCGGTCCAGACGGCATGGCCGTCGAGGATGGCGTCGCAGCCCGCGCCGGTCAGGGCAAACCAGCCGTCATGGGAGAACTCAACTTCGCACTGACCGAGGGTTATTTCCAGGGCAGCAGCGTCGGCGTCGTTGCCCACCAGCAGGTTAGCAATACGCAGGGCCGGTTTATCCAGCGCCCCGCAGTGGCTGATCCCCGACTGGCGCAGGCCCTCACGGCCACCATCCTGCACCGAGGTGTAGATCCCCGCACGAATAATCGTCAGCATACGCCCTCCTTCTGCGGTACAAAGCGCACCCTGTCGCCCGGTCGCAGCAGGACCGGCTCATCTTTCTTCGGATCGAATAGCGGCAGATCCGTATGCCCAATCAGCTGCCAGCCGCCCGGCGTTGCCAGCGGATAGATGCCGGTCTGTGCCCCGCCGATGCCGACGGAACCGGCCGGTACCGCCAGGCGTGGTTCACCCCGACGCGGGGTCGCCAGTTGTTCCGGCAGGCCGCCCAGATAGGGGAAGCCCGGCTGGAAGCCAAGGAACCACACCACGTACTCAACGGAGGCGTGCAGCTCCACGACCTGCTTTTCGCTCAGGCCGCTGTGGCGCGCCACTTCCGCCAGATCCGGCCCGCCCTGTCCGCCGTAGGTTACCGGGATCGCAATCTCCCGCGATTCCGGCTCAAGGGCTTCACTCTCTTCCCACCAGCGCTGGAGCTGTTCAATAGCGTCCAGCGCGGCATTCTGGGGATCGTTAAGGATAACGGTAATATTGTTCATGCCCGGGATCGCTTCCCGTACTTCAGGGAAATCAGCCAGACGCTGGGTTAACCGCCAGATACGCTTCTGGCTGGCCAGCGTCATCGGTGGTTCAAGCTCCAGCACCACCGCCGTTTCGCCCAACAGGTAACAACGCGCTCGCTGCACTCTGGTCTTCCTCATCAGGCCGGGTTCGGGATGTCAATAAAGGTGACATCCAGATCGGTGTTTTCATTCAGCCATTCGCTCAGGGCGCGAATGCCGCCGCGTTCGGTGGCGTGGTGCCCGGCCGCATAGAAATGCAGACCCTGCTCACGCGCCGAATGGATGGTTTGTTCCGAGACTTCCCCGGTGATAAACGCATCGACGCCGAAGCGTGCCGCCTTATCAATAAAGCCCTGCCCGCCGCCGGTGCACCAGGCCACGCGCTGAACCTTGTCCGGCCCGGTATCGCCGCTCCACAGCGGCTTGCGGCCGAGGCGCGCTTCAATCCACGACGCCAGCTCCAGCCCCGGCACCGGCATCGCCAGCTCGCCCCAGGGCAGCAGCTCGTCGATTTCACCCATCATGGTGATGCCCAGCAGCGCCGCCAGCTGAACGTTATTGCCAAGCTCCGGATGCGCATCCAGGGGCAGATGCCAGCCGTAAAGGTTGATATCGTTTGCCAGCAGGGTCTTCAGGCGCTGACGCTTCATGCCGTGGATCACCGGCGCTTCATTTTTCCAGAAATAGCCATGATGCACGATCACCGCATCCGCCTCCTGACGCACCGCTTCATCGAGCAGCGCCTGGCTGGCCGTCACGCCGGTGATAATCTTCTGCACCGTCTCACGTCCCTCAACCTGCAGACCGTTCGGGCCATAATCGCTGAAGGCTTTGCTGTTGAGTTTTTCGTTGATCAGTTGTTCCAGTTCGGTGTTTTTCATCGTCACTCTCTTTCCTGTTTACGGGCAGCCTCGTAGGCCGCCAGCGTGGCGACGCGCGCCTGTTTGTGGTCCACAATGGGGCGGGGATACTCAAGCCGGATGCCCTGCTTGTCCGCCCACATCCAGGGTTGATGAATTGCGCTGTCCGGCACGTCGGCCAGGGCCGGTAGCCACTGGCGAATAAACGCGCCGCTTTTATCAAATCTTTCCCCCTGCGTGGTGGGGTTAAAGATACGAAAATAGGGGGCCGCATCCGTTCCGGTTGAAGCTGCCCACTGCCAGCCACCGTTATTAGCGGCCAGATCGCCATCGATCAGCTGAGAAATAAAATAACGCTCTCCTTTGCGCCAGTCGATAAGCAAATCCTTAACCAGGAAACTGGCGGTAATCATTCGCAGGCGATTGTGCATCCAGCCGGTTTCATTCAGCTGGTGCATCGCCGCATCGACGATGGGATAGCCGGTTTGCCCCTGCTGCCATGCCTGCAGCAAATTGTCGTCGTCCTGCCAGCGCACGCCGTCGGTCCAACGGATAAAGGGCCGGTGTTTGCAGAGCGCGGGATGGTAAGTCATCAGATGACGATAGAATTCGCGCCAGATAAGCTCATTCAGCCAGACGGCACCGGCCTCGCCCTCCAGCGCCTTCGGCTGCTCGGCCAGCAGGCGATGCAGGCACTGACGCGGCGACAGTACACCGAGCGCCAGAGCGGCAGAGAGACGACTGGTGCCTTCGATGGCCGGGAAATCGCGCTGCTCTTCGTATTTTCCCGCCGCCTGCTGGCAGAAATGACGCAGCTGGCCGATGGCGGCTTTTTCCCCCACCGGGAACAGCGTCTCGTCAAAATCATCCTGCGGGTAGTCGAGGGTGATCGGCGTGAGGGGATCGTTTAACGCACCCTCGGGACGCACCTTTGGCGCGGCCACGCACTCGGGAAGCCCCTCCTGGAGGCGACGCACAAACGCGTTTTTAAACGGGGTGAAGACTTTATACATCTCCCGGCTGCCGGTCATTACGCTGCCCGGCGCGAGCAGGACGCTGTCTTCAAAGCCCTGACAGGTCACCGTATCCAGCCGTTTTTCCACCGCCGCATCGCGCAGGCGTTCATTGATTTCGTACTGGTAGTTGTAAAACAGCGCGTCAACGTTGTGCTTATCGCAGAGTTCCTGCAGGGCTTCAACGCTGTCGGCAAAGCTGTCGACGCTCTGAAACAGCAGCGGAATGCCCTTCTCCGCCAGCGCCTGCTGTAGCGCATTAAGCTGCGCCGACAGGTACGCCGCCTGACGCGGCGCCATATGATGCTGTTTCCACTGTCCGGGGGTTGCGATATAGAGCGCCAGCACACGCGCACTGGTGTTCCGACACGCGGCGGCAAGCGCCAGGTTGTCATTCACGCGCAGATCGGCGCGAAACCAAACCAGATGGGTGATCATAACACTCCTGAATTACAGTCCGGAAATTCAGTTATATAGTGTTTTAATAATGTTACAGGTGCAAGTAAAGGCTGGGTGGCCTGACCTTTAACCTGTCGTCAGCAGGCCATAAAAAAACCGCCCTCGAAGAGGGCGGCTATGCTGGGTGTGTCTTTATTTTTTTATCACATTGCTTTAGTAAAAGTCGCAGCCGATCTTTTCAGACTGCTCCATCCACACTGGCTTGTCGCTGGTTTTAGACCAGACGCGGTGCAGATAGCTATAAAAACGTGAGCGATCTTTCCAGAACAGCATCGCGGGCAATGCCAGCAGACCCGCCACAACGGCGAGCGTGCGACGCATCAACACAACGTGGACCGGAAACGCTTTATACAGTGTCATATTTCTCCCC
>DATEKR010000090.1:0-4697 GCA_035277345.1 Enterobacteriaceae bacterium | reverse complement strand
GGGCTGGTGGGGCCGGACCGTCATCCGGGGCGTTTTTTAGCAGGAAAATCAGCGGCCGATGGCGAACACGGCGTGAACCTGGTGCACCTGGACGATGTGGTTGCCGCGATTACGCTGCTCTTGCAGGCCCCAAAGGGCGGGCATATCTATAATATCTGTGCGCCGCAGCATCCTTCCCGCGAGACGTTTTATCCGCAAATGGCACGCCAGCTTGAGCTGGATCCGCCGGTATTTACCCCGTCGGCCAACCCGGGTAAAGGCAAAATTATCGACGGGAATCGGATCTGCAACGAACTGGGGTTTGAGTATCAATACCCTGACCCGCTGGTGATGCCGCTGGAATAAAATGGTTTTGCTGCAAAAATGAACAAATCGTGCGGTGGCTATCCAGCCACCGTCGATTTATCAAGCGGTTACTGATTTTTCCAGGCAATCTGCTTTTCATCCTCTTGTCATCGCGCCTCAAGTTGGTGCAAAATATGCCGCCTGCAAAAAATGCAACTAGCCGACGTTAAACGCGTCGGTTATTTTTTTGCACTCAGGAAACATCATTCAAAACAAAGAGGCCGGGCTTCGTACCGGATAGATATTTACTTCAAAACCGACAGTTGTTGTCGCCGAGGAATACACATAATGGGGCAATTTTTCGCTTACGCCATGGCTATCACCGTAAAGGGGAATCACCATGTCGCATAACGTTACTCCAAACACCTCTCGCGTGGAATTGCGTAAAACGCTTACGCTGATTCCGGTTGTTATGATGGGCCTTGCCTACATGCAGCCAATGACGCTGTTTGATACCTTCGGTATCGTTTCCGGCCTGACCGGAGGCCACGTGGCGACCGCTTACGGTTTCGCGCTGGTGGCTATCCTGTTTACCGCCCTGAGTTATGGCAAGCTGGTTCGTCGTTTCCCGTCTGCGGGCTCGGCTTATACCTATGCCCAGAAATCCATTAGCCCGACCGTTGGCTTTATGGTGGGCTGGTCGTCCCTGCTGGACTACCTCTTTATGCCAATGATCAACATCCTGTTGGCGAAAATCTATTTTGAAGCGCTGGTGCCGTCTGTCCCGTCATGGATCTTTGTCGTGGCGCTGGTGGGCTTTATGACCATCTGCAACCTGCGCAGTATTAAGTCCGTTGCTAACTTCAACACCGTTATCGTGGTCCTGCAAATGGGTATCGTGGCGGTGATTGTCGGCCTGATCGTCTACGGCGTTGCCCACGGCGAAGGTGAAGGCACGCTGACGAGCGCGAAACCGTTCTGGGGTCCGGACGCACACGTTGTACCTATGATTACCGGTGCGACCATTCTGTGCTTCTCGTTCCTTGGCTTCGACGGGATCAGCTCCCTGTCTGAAGAGACCAAAGATGCCGAGCGCGTCATTCCGAAGGCGATCTTCCTGACCGCGTTGATTGGTGGCCTGGTGTTTATCACCGCGTCCTATTTCCTGCAGCTCTACTTCCCGGATATCTCTCGCTTTAAAGATCCGGAAGCGTCTCAGCCGGAAATCATGCTCTACGTGGCGGGTAAAACCTTCCAGTTCGGCGTGCTGGTATTCTCCACCATTACCGTACTGGCGTCCGGTATGGCGGCGCACGCGGGCGTTTCTCGTTTGATGTACGTAATGGGCCGCGATGGCGTGTTCCCGAGCCGTTTCTTCGGCTACGTACACCCGAAATGGCGTACCCCGGCGTGGAACGTGCTGCTGGTTGGCGCGGTGGCTCTGCTGGCGATTAAATTCGACCTGGTCACCGCAACGGCGCTGATTAACTTCGGTGCGCTGGTGGCGTTTACCTTCGTTAACCTGTCGGTGATCTCCCAGTTCTGGATCCGCGAGAAGCGCAACAAAACGCTGAAAGACCACGTCAACTACCTGGTCCTGCCGATGTGTGGCGCGATGACCGTGGGTGCGCTGTGGGTCAACCTTGAGCAGAGCTCAATGATCCTTGGCCTGATCTGGGGCGCAATCGGCCTGATTTACCTGGCCTGTGTGACCCGCAGCTTCCGTAACCCGGTGCCGCAGTACGACGACGCAGCGTAAGTTATTCGCATGCAGTCAAATAAACCGGAGGCTTTGTCCTCCGGTTTTTCTTTTCGGGTGTTAATAACATTCTGTTATATGCCAGATGTTTTGGTTATTGGTCCTGACTCCACCCGTCGGCAATAATTTCCGTTTAGTTATTTACCAGGTTACTCAATTCTTATGTTACAGATGATCCTCACCGGGCTGTTCTGCGGTGCGCTGCTCGGTTTTGTGATGCAGCGCGGGCGTTTCTGCCTGACCGGCGGCTTCCGCGATATGTATATCGCTAAAAACAATCGCATGTTCTATGCGCTGCTGATCGCTATCTGCGTCCAGAGCGTCGGCGTTTTTGCGCTGATCCAGATGGGACTGCTGAGCTATAACGCCGGAGCCTTCCCGTGGCTGGGCACCGTCGTCGGTGGCTTTGTCTTTGGTCTCGGTATTGTTTATGCCGGGGGGTGTGCCACCGGGACATGGTATCGCGCAGGCGAAGGGCTGATCGGCAGCTGGATTGCGCTGGCCACTTATATGATCATGAGCGCGGTGATGCGCTCCCCGCACGCAAGCGGCCTGAACCAGACTCTCAAGACGTACAGCACGGAACATAACTCGATCCCGGAAACCTTTGGCTTCTCCGTCTGGCCGCTGATTGCCGTGCTGGTGGTGGTAACTCTCTGGCTGGTAAGCAAAGAACTGCGCAAGCCAAAGCTGAAAGTGGCCTCGCTGCCGCCGCGCCGTAGTGGCCTGGCGCACCTGCTGTTTGAAAAGCGCTGGCATCCGTTTGTGACCGCGATCCTGATCGGCCTGATCGCGCTGTTGGCCTGGCCGCTGAGTGAAGCCACCGGGCGACTGTTTGGCCTGGGGATCACCTCACCAACGGCAAATATCCTGCAATACCTGGTTGGCGGCGACAGCAAGTTCCTGAACTGGGGCGTGTTCCTGGTGCTGGGCATTTTCCTCGGCTCATTTATTGCCGCGAAGGCCAGCCGCGAGTTTCGCGTCCGCGCTGCCGATGTGGGCACCACGCTGCGCAGCGGCTTCGGTGGCCTGCTGATGGGCTTCGGCGCAAGTATCGCCGGAGGCTGTTCGATTGGTAACGGTCTGGTGATGACGGCGATGCTGACCTGGCAGGGCTGGATCGGACTGGTGTTTATGATCCTCGGCGTGTGGACCGCGTCCTGGATGTTGTATGTACGCCCGCAGCAGAAGGCGAAACTGGCCCGCGCTGCGGCTTAAGCAAAGGAGCTAAAAATGGCGATTAAAAAACTCGACGTGGTAACCCAGGTCTGCCCGTTTCCTCTGATTGAAGCAAAAGCGGCGCTGGCAGAAATGACCAGCGGCGATGAGCTGGTCATTGAGTTCGACTGCACCCAGGCGACGGAAGCGATTCCACAGTGGGCGGCAGAAGAGGGGCACGATATCACTGATTTCCAGCAGGTCGGCGATGCGGCCTGGAGCATTACGGTGAAGAAAGCCTGATTTACCTTCTCTCCCGCACCATCCGGTGCGGGAGAGCTCGTCAGACAATCGTCTGCACGTACTGATACAGCGCCTTTAACAGCGCCTGCTTCTCGCTATTATCCGCATACTGGTTATAGAGCATCTCCAGCCGCTGGGCATAATCCTGTAAATACTCCGGGGAAAAGACGTCGCGACGATGGTTGAGCCAGCGCTGCTGCTCCTGCTCATCCAGCGTGCCGGGGAAGTTACGCGCCCGGTAGTTAAACAGCAGCTTATCGATACGCGCATCGGCAAAGGTAATATCCAGCGCCGGGAGATTCTGCGGATCGGTCTCCAGGACAATTTTCATTGCCGCGCGATCCGCGTCGCTGAAGAAACCGTTATAGAGCTGGGTATCGACGTTATCCACTACCGCGAAAGGTTCGGCTTCGGCAAACAGCGCCACCACTTTATCGCGGACCTGCGGGTTATTACGCAGGATCTGCAGGTTATCCAGGCAGCGCTGACGGTCAACGCCAAGGCGTGCCGCATCTTCCGGTCGCAGCGTATTGGCCTGCGCCAGAACGGGACACTTATTGAGATGCACCAGCTTGACCGGCACGGCGGCGTTATCGCCGAGATCCGCTCTGGCGGTGTACAGCCGCTCGCGGAGTTCATCGGCGTTGAGATCCAGCAGGGGGGACATCTCGCCGGCCAGATCGACCATAATAACGGCGTTACGGTTATCCGGATGCCAGGCCAGAGGGGCAACCCAGCTGGTATTGCCGCGCGTTGCGCCAAACATGCCGGAGACGTGCATCAGCGGTTTCATCTGTGGGACATCAATCAGGGTCGCCAGCTTACGCTTGTGGCGATACGCGTAGAGGTAATCGAACAGTTTCGGCTGGCGGGATTTCACCAGCTTTGCCATGGCGATGGTGGCGTACACGTCGGCCATCGCATCGTGGGCGTTGCTGTGCTCAATACCGTTGGCGCGGGTCAGATGCTCCAGGCGGAAGCTGGGCAGGCCGTCGTCGTTATCCGGCCAGTTGATCCCGTCCGGGCGCAGGGCATAGCAGGCGCGCATGACGTCGAGCAGATCCCAGCGGGAGTTATCGTTTTGCCAGCTCCAGGCGTAGGGATCGTAGAAATTACGATAAAAAATGTTACGCGTCACTTCATCGTCAAAGCGGACGTTGTTATAGCCCACCACGCAGGTTTTCGGCACCGT
>DATEKR010000089.1:0-4436 GCA_035277345.1 Enterobacteriaceae bacterium | reverse complement strand
GTTCGTCAGGAAGTCTGCGCCATGATGGCGCTGAATATGCTGCGCCGCTGGTTTACCGGCCGGGATATGGTCAGCGAACACGGCTGGATTAACGTGGTTGAGTCGCTGCACCTTCCCGCATCCTGATTACCCCAGCGCCTGCGCCAGCAAAGAGATCGGATGTTCACAGCGTTTGCTGGTGGACATCTCGATCTGCCATTTGCAGGTTTCACAGTCCGTCACCACCAGGTCAGCGTCGCTCTCTTCAATCTGCTGAAACAGCGGGGCGCCTATTGCCTGCGAGGTGGGGTAGTTCTCCGATTTAAACCCGTAGGTACCGGCGATACCGCAGCACTGCGAATCCAGCACCTGTAGCTGCAGGCCGGGGATCTGGCGTAGCAGCGTCAGGGTGTACAGCGTCCAGCCCATTTTTTCCATATGGCAGGGGGTGTGATAGACCACCTTCAGCGGCAGCGGGCGCAGCGGGAGCGTTTTGCCCACGTCGAGCTGACGCCAGATCCAGCGGGTGGCCAGCTCAATGCGGTCGCGGAGATCCTGGTTATCGACGTCCAGCAGATGCGGATACTCATCGCGCAGGGTGAAGGTGCAGGTCGATGAGGTTGCCAGCACCGTCATATCCTTGTCGATAATGGCCTCGCGCAGCGAGGCCACGTTGCCGGTAGCCTGTTTACGCGCTTTCTCCGTAAAGCCGTTGGCAATCAGCGGCACGCCGCAGCACTTCTCTTTATTTAACAGCTGGACGCCCACGCCCAAGGCGTTGATCACCCGCAGCAGATCCTTGCCGAGCTGAGGATGGTTGTAGTTGACGTAGCAGCCGTGAAAGAAGGCAACCTGCTCGCTAAACTGCGCCTGCTGCGCGGCCTCGCGGCGATACCAGCGGCGGAAGGTGCCGCCGGAGGCGTATTTCGGCAGACTACGGCGATGGTCTATTTTCAGGGCCATATCGAGCAGTCGCCGTACCGGCTTCAGGCCGGTCGCAGCGTTAACCAGCGGGGCGAACGGCGTCGAGACGCTGCCCATCAGGTCCGTATGGCTGAGGATCGCGTTGCGCAGGGAAGGTGTGCGTTTTTCATGTCCGGCGCGGGCGCGCTGAATAATATCGCCGATCTTAACATCCGACGGACAGGCCACCTCGCAGCGTTTGCAGTTGATACAGTATTTCAGCGCTTCATCGTAGAGTGCACCATCCTTCAGACGCAGACGTTCGCCGTCGGGACCGGCCTGTTTCGGGCCGGGATAGCGGGGATTGACGCGACTCACCGGGCAGGCGGTGGTGCAGACCGTGCATTTAATGCAGCTTTCAAAACGGGTGTCGTTCATTGTGCGCCTCCGGCGACAATCTGCTGTGCCACATGCAGGGCGGTGACGGCGCAAACGCCGCCGCCGCAGCCCTGAGCAACAGGATCGAATCCGCCCAGCACCGCGCCGGTGGCAAACAGGTTAGTAAAGCGCTGACCCTGCAGCGTCGGACGCAGACTGGCATCGGTTATCACGCCGAACTGCTGCCAGGGCTGGGGCTGAAAGAAATCACTGTGATACCAGTCGGCACGGGATGCGGACTGCATCACATCCAGCCCCAGCACCGCTTCACGAATACTCTTGCGGTCGGCGATCAGACCGTTGCTGAAAAAGCTACCGCTGGCCAGCACCGTAAAGCGTGGGTGCAGGGCAATATCGCCGTGGTTGCGGGTGCGCACGGCCGTTACGTTGCCCTGCTGATGCTCTACGTGTGTGACTTCATCGCCCGCCATCCAGATCCCGCCGGTTTTGATAAACTGACGCTGAAGCTGACTATGGATACGCATGCCAGGCACCGACGGTGGCAGCGTGGGCAGCAGGAACAGGGGGCAGGGGAGCTCGCGTTGTAGCCAGTTAAATAGCCGGTAGTCGTTCAGGCCAAAGCAGGCGGGCATAAACAGCGCATCGGTCTCCTGAGCCAGCGGCAGCAGGGCGGCGCGCAGCACCGTCCACATGGCCTCGGTTTCCAGCAGACGGGCAATATTTGCCGAGCGAAACTCGGTGGGGTTATCCCGCAGCACGTCCAGCTCCGGCAGGACGATCTCCGCCGTATCAACCCGTGCGCCTTCCTTCGCCAGCCCGGCCGCGGCGAGCTGCGGCTGAAAATCGGCAAAGCCGCTAATGCCCACGACCCGAATACGCTGTCCGGCCAGTGAACCGACCGGCACCTCCGGCGGACTCAGCCAGGCCGCGCGGCGCTTTCCCAGCGGGGTAATGCGCTGATGAGGATGCTCCGGCTGGCCGACCATCGGGATACCGCTTTCCGCCAGCAGACTCTGTGCCTGACGGGCATAGTTCATCACTTTATCGGTCCCGATACGGACGTAAGGGTGTTCCGGGGCCTGTCGGGCGAGGGCATGTAATCCCGCACCGGTGTCGCTGACCGGCGTGCCGTCGGGCAGGGAAGAAAGTAAATCCAGCGAGCCGGACGCAAAAAACAACCCGCTCTGTCCCCGGCTGACGATGGCGCAGCTGAGTCCGTGTTGATTAAGCGCCAGCCCGCACAGCAGGCCGCTCAGGCCACCGCCGATAATCACCGCGTCAAATTTCATGCTGCTGCTCCTTTTCCAGACCGCACAGGCCTTGCCAGACCCAGCGGGTAAATTCACTTTCGCGCAGGGTGTCGCCCCAGGCGACGGGCTGGATCCCTTTCCAGCGCTCATTCAAAAAGTCCGACAGCTGGTCGATAGACTGGGCGGGCGTGGTGACCTGCAGGGTATTGAGCATACCGGCGGCGCGACAGGCGCACAGTTCGCCCTGGCAGGTGCCCATCCCGATACGCGTTCTGCGGCGCAAGTCGGAGAGCGTGTTGACCGCCAGATTCTCAACCGCGTATTTGACCTCTCCGGCGGTGACCGCTTCGCATTCACAAACCAGGCTGCGGGAGTGGCGCGAGTCGCCAATCCAGGCTGGCGTACGGTCGCCGTGTCGCCAGACCGCCGAGCCGCGCAGGGGCGTGGGCAGGGAGATAATTCGCTTCAGGGTCTTCTCCGTCTCCTCCTGCGAACCGGGCAGCGGCTGGTCGGCGGTGGTGCAGGGACGGGTATTGCCCAGCTTGCGGCAGACGGCATCGGTGGCCCACTCCGCCATCAGGCGATAGGTCATCAGCTTCCCGCCGGTGATGGTGATAAAACCCTCCAGCCCGTCGCGGGAGGCGTGATCGAGCAGCACAATCCCGCGGCTGACGTTACGACCTGTCGGGTCATCATCGCTGGCCACCAGCGGTCTGACCCCGGCATAAGCGCGCAGAATGCGCGTTTTCGCCATGATCGGCGCCAGCTTTTCGCCTTCGCGCAGAAGAGTATCGACTTCGTCGGCGGTGACCCGATGGCTGTCGATATCGCGATAGTCAATATGGGTTGAGGTGGTGCCAATCAGGGAAATAGTATCGCCGGGCACCAGAATATCGGCGTCAGAGGGTTTGCGGCAGCGGTTAATCACGTGCTGGTTAATACGGTGATCGAGGATCAACAGCGAGCCTTTTGCCGGGAACATCTTCACGCTCAGGTCGGCATATTCAGCAATATGCTGGCCCCAGATCCCGGCGGCGTTCACTACCACCGGGGCTGAAAGGGCGAGCGTTTCGCCCGTCAGAGGGTGCCGGACCCTGACGCCCTCTACGCGGTCGCCGGTGCGGATCAGACCGGTGACCTCGTGACCGGTGAGGATCGTCGCCCCGTGTTCACGGGCATCGAGCATATTGGCGGCCGTAAGACGGAAGGGATCGACGGTGCCATCGGGGACTTTTACCGCGCCGACCAGAAGCGGGTTGATCTGCGGCTCCATCTGCAACGCCAGCTGTGGGTCGATAGCCTCGGCGCTGATGCCTGCGGCGTCGCAGGCGCGAATAAAGGTGCTTTGAAAGGCGAGATCGTCCTCCGGGAGGGTAATAAATAGGCCGTCCGTCGCCTCAATGCAGTGGCGGGCGATTCGCTTGAGGATCTGGTTCTCACTGATACATTCCCGTGCGGATTCACCGTCGGTCACCGCATAGCGTGCGCCGCTGTGCAGTAAGCCGTGGTTGCGCCCGGTGGCACCGGTGGCAATATCATGGCGTTCCAGCAGGGTGACTCGTAGCCCTCGCAGGGCGCAGTCTCGCGCGATCCCGGCGCCCGTCGCGCCCCCGCCAATGATAATCACATCGCTTTCCAGCGCTCGATTCTGCATGTGCACTCCCTCCCTCCATCACTTTTGCGCAGTTAACCATACAAAAAGCATGGAATGTTTGATTGCGAGCATATTCGCGCTCAATACGAAAGCGATTAAGTGAAATATTGTGTCTTTTAGCGCATTTGTCATAATTCTGTAACAATGTGTGCGATGTTTCACAGTAACGCGACGGATGTTTCCCTACCATCGCGCCCATGCTGGAGACGGAGGCAATTTCCCCCGTTTTTAGATGACGGTTTTATCAGACA
>DATEKR010000088.1:0-37810 GCA_035277345.1 Enterobacteriaceae bacterium | reverse complement strand
ATTAAGCGATAACTTTAGCAACAACGCCCGCACCAACAGTACGGCCGCCTTCACGGATTGCGAAACGCAGACCGTCGTCCATCGCGATCGGGTGGATCAGGGTAACAACCATTTTGATGTTGTCGCCCGGCATTACCATCTCTACGCCTTCCGGCAGTTCGATGGTGCCAGTCACGTCAGTTGTACGGAAGTAGAACTGCGGACGGTAGCCTTTGAAGAACGGAGTATGACGGCCGCCTTCATCTTTGGACAGGATGTACACTTCGGATTCGAACTGGGTGTGCGGCTTGATGGTGCCCGGCTTAGCCAGTACCTGGCCACGCTGGATCTCTTCACGCTTGATACCACGCAGCAGAACGCCACAGTTCTCGCCTGCACGACCTTCGTCCAGCAGTTTGCGGAACATTTCAACGCCGGTACAGGTAGATTTCGCGGTGTCTTTGATACCAACGATTTCTACTTCTTCACCTACTTTGATGATACCGCGCTCTACACGACCGGTAACAACGGTACCACGACCGGAGATGGAGAATACGTCTTCGATCGGCAGCAGGAACGGCTTGTCAATCGCACGCTCAGGTTCCGGGATGTAAGAATCCAGGAAGCCAGCCAGCTCAACGATTTTAGCTTCCCACTCTGCTTCGCCTTCCAGCGCTTTCAGAGCAGAACCACGGATGATCGGAGTGTCGTCGCCCGGGAAGTCGTACTGGGACAGGAGTTCACGAACTTCCATCTCAACCAGTTCCAGCAGCTCTTCGTCATCAACCATGTCGCATTTGTTCAGGAACACGATGATGAAAGGAACGCCTACCTGACGACCCAGCAGGATGTGCTCACGAGTCTGCGGCATCGGGCCGTCAGTCGCAGCAACAACCAGGATCGCGCCATCCATCTGAGCAGCACCGGTGATCATGTTTTTAACATAGTCGGCGTGGCCCGGGCAGTCTACGTGTGCGTAGTGGCGAGTCGGGGTGTCATATTCAACGTGAGAAGTGTTGATGGTGATACCACGAGCTTTTTCTTCCGGTGCGTTATCGATCTGGTCGAATGCACGAGCAGAACCGCCGTAGGTTTTAGCCAGAACGGTGGTGATTGCAGCAGTCAGGGTAGTTTTACCGTGGTCAACGTGGCCGATAGTACCAACGTTAACGTGCGGTTTTGTACGTTCAAATTTTTCTTTAGACACGGCTATATTCCTTACTATAGTGCTCCCCCCTAAGGAGAGAGCACGGGATTTTGGTTTTAATCCTGTGGATTACTTACCACGGGCTTCAATAACGGCCTGAGCAACGTTGTTCGGTGCATCATCATACTTCAGGAATTCCATAGAGTATGATGCGCGACCTTTGGTCAGAGAACGCAGCTGAGTTGCATATCCGAACATTTCAGACAGCGGAACTTCAGCATGAATCTGAACGCCAGTAGCGTTAGATTCCTGACCTTTCAGCTGACCACGACGACGGCTAAGGTCACCGATAACGTCACCGGTGTTCTCTTCCGGAGTCTCTACTTCAACCTTCATGATCGGCTCAAGCAGAACCGGCTTCGCTTTCTTAAAGCCATCTTTGAAGGCAATAGATGCAGCCAGTTTAAACGCCAGCTCGGAGGAGTCAACGTCATGGTAAGAACCGAAGTGCAGACGCACGCCCAGATCAACTACCGGGTAGCCAGCCAGCGGACCAGACTTCAGCTGCTCCTGGAGACCTTTATCAACAGCAGGGATGTATTCCGTTGGGATCACACCACCTTTGATGTCGTTGATGAACTCGTAACCTTTCGGGTTAGAGCCCGGCTCCAGTGGGTACATGTCGATAACAACATGACCATACTGACCACGACCACCAGACTGCTTAGCGTGTTTACCTTCAATATCGGTAACTTTCGCACGAATCGCTTCGCGGTAAGCAACCTGAGGTTTACCCACGTTAGCTTCAACGTTGAATTCACGCTTCATGCGGTCAACGATGATGTCGAGGTGCAGCTCACCCATACCAGCGATGATGGTCTGGTTGGTTTCTTCATCAGTCCATACGCGGAATGACGGGTCTTCTTTAGCCAGACGACCCAGAGCCAGACCCATTTTTTCCTGGTCAGCTTTGGTTTTCGGTTCAACAGCGATGGAGATTACTGGTTCAGGGAACTCCATACGCTCCAGAATGATCACATGGTCCTGATCACACAGGGTATCACCGGTAGTCACTTCTTTCAGACCAATCGCTGCAGCGATGTCGCCTGCGCGAACTTCTTTGATCTCTTCACGTTTGTTGGCGTGCATCTGTACGATACGGCCCAGACGCTCACGCGCTGATTTCACCGGGTTGAACACGGTGTCACCAGAGTTAACCACGCCAGAATAAACGCGGAAGAACGTCAGGTTACCAACGAACGGGTCAGTTGCGATTTTGAACGCCAGAGCAGCAAACGGCTCGTTGTCGTCAGAGTGACGCACTGCCGGAGTGTCTTTACCGTCGTCCAGCATACCGTTAATCGCGGTAACATCAGTCGGCGCCGGCAGGTATTCAACAACCGCATCCAGCATCGCCTGAACACCTTTGTTCTTAAATGCAGAACCACAGGTTACCAGGATAATTTCGTTGTTCAGTACGCGTTTACGCAGAGAAACTTTGATTTCTTCTTCAGTCAGCTCTTCGCCACCAAAGAATTTCTCCATCAGCTCGTCAGAACCTTCAGCAGCGGCTTCAACCAGTTTCTGGCGCCATTCTTCGGCCAGTTCCTGCATATCAGCTGGGATCTCTTCGTATTCGAAGGTCACGCCCTGATCGGCTTCGTTCCAGTTGATCGCTTTCATCTTCACCAGGTCAACAACACCGGTGAATTTCTCTTCCGCGCCGATAGCCAGCTGCAGCGGCACCGGAGTTGCGCCCAGACGTTTTTCAATCTGATCAACAACTTTCAGGAAGTTAGCACCCATACGGTCCATTTTGTTAACGAACGCGATACGTGGAACTTTATATTTGTTTGCCTGACGCCATACGGTCTCAGACTGTGGCTGAACACCACCAACTGCGCAGTAAACCATTACCGCACCGTCAAGAACACGCATGGAACGTTCTACTTCGATGGTGAAGTCAACGTGCCCCGGGGTGTCGATGATGTTGATGTGGTGTGGTTCGAACTGTTTAGCCATACCAGACCAGAAACAGGTAGTCGCAGCAGACGTGATGGTGATACCACGCTCCTGCTCCTGCTCCATCCAGTCCATGGTGGCTGCGCCGTCATGAACTTCACCGATTTTGTGGTTTACACCGGTGTAGAACAGAACACGTTCGGTAGTCGTTGTCTTACCGGCGTCGATGTGAGCACTGATACCAATGTTACGATAGCGCTCAATGGGTGTTTTACGAGCCATTTGATTCCTCTATATCCTGTGACGTTCAGTTTAAGTAACCCAAAGCGGGCAGCTTTTTTGAAGCGCCCGCCTGGTGACTAACACTACGAAGGGTTTATTACCAACGGTAGTGTGCGAACGCCTTGTTGGCTTCTGCCATACGGTGAACGTCTTCACGTTTCTTAACTGCAGTACCTTTGTTGTCTGCAGCATCAGAAAGTTCGTTCGCCAGGCGCAGAGCCATCGATTTATCACCGCGTTTACGAGCAGCTTCAACGATCCAACGCATTGCCAGGGCATTACGACGAACCGGACGGACTTCAACTGGAACCTGATAAGTAGAACCACCTACACGGCGGGACTTAACTTCGACAGTCGGGCGCACGTTATCGAGCGCAACGTCAAAGGCTTCCAGGGCAGTTTTACCAGAACGCTGAGCCAGGGTCTCAAGCGCGCTGTATACGATTGCTTCTGCAGTAGATTTTTTACCGTCTACCATCAGGATATTTACAAATTTAGCCAGCAGCTCTGATCCGAACTTAGGATCCGGCAGAATTTTACGCTGACCAATCACGCGACGACGTGGCATAGGAATACTCCGTTGTTAATTCAGGATTGTCCAAAACTCAAAGAGTTTGTATGACATTAAAATAAATCAGTTTGGCCTTACTTAACGGAGAACCATTAAGCCTTAGGACGCTTCACGCCGTACTTGGAGCGAGCCTGCTTACGGTCTTTAACGCCGGAACAGTCAAGTGCACCACGAACGGTGTGGTAACGAACACCCGGAAGGTCTTTTACACGACCGCCACGGATCAGGATCACGGAGTGCTCCTGCAGGTTGTGACCTTCACCACCGATGTAGGAAGTCACTTCGAAACCGTTAGTCAGACGAACACGGCATACTTTACGCAGTGCGGAGTTCGGTTTTTTCGGAGTGGTGGTATATACGCGAGTACATACACCACGTTTTTGCGGGCAGGCTTCCAGCGCAGGCACGTTGCTCTTTGCAACTTTGCGTGCGCGTGGTTTGCGTACCAGCTGGTTAACTGTTGCCATTAAATAGCTCCTGGTTTTAGCTTTTGCTTCGTAAACACGTAATAAATCGACCTCATACAATATGAGGACGCGGAATTTTAGGGCTGTGCAGAAGGGGTGTCAAGAAATATACAGCGATCCCGCCTCACCAGGCCATCTGCGCGGAATGTTTTACTGTCAGTCTGACGAAGTCAGTATAGCCAACCCTGACGACGCTGCCTGAAATTTGAGCAGAAAGCCCACGCGCGCGAATGTCATCTTCCAGCACGTAGACCGTTATGGGGGCATTCAGCAAAGATTCAAGATAGCGACCGCCTTCCAGCGCCGCGTTGACGCCGTCCTGAATGAGCAGTAGATCGTCGCCAGCCTGCAACATACGAGTCAGTTCTGCGATATCACACTGCCATGGCGAGTGGCGAAGAGTATGCAACATAGAAGCCTCAGAAGGTCAGCACGACATCATAATCATCAAGCTTACGGCGCAGCGCCTGCGGTTGCAGAATTTCAGCGTCCAGAACCCGGGGGAGGGAATCGTCCAGTCCGCGCTCGCGCAGCGATTCCCCGCAGAGCCAGCAGTTTTCGATATCGTAAAGCGGCAGAATTTTGAACGTAGAAATATAGTCTCGCGCCAGAACCGCATCCGGCGTTTGCCCGGCCAGCAGCTGAAACACGCCGTCGCCGACAAAGAAAACGCCGATATCTTCGCTCAGCGCTGAGGTCGCCAGCAGCGCATCCAGCCCTTCCCGTCCCGAAGAGGAGCCGTGCGGCGCCGAGGTAAACACGAAAGCAACACGCTTCATCAGAACTGCACCACTCGATCGCAGGTCAACGCGGCTTCCGCCAGCGCGCCAAGACCGCTCAGGCTGAAGCCGGGCTGCAGGTTGGCTGCAGCCAGACCGAGACGATTTGCTTCAGCCTCATCGCTGACCCCGCGACGCAGCGCAGCGGCAACGCAAATATGCAGCTCAACGCCGTGCTTTTCATTCAGGGTCTGCCAGGCCCGCACCAGATCGAATTCATCGCTGGCCGGTGCGGTTAACTGATTGGCGTTATAGACGCCTTCGCGATAGAAAAAGATGCGGCTCAGCTCATGGCCTTCGGCCAGCACGGCATGGGCAAACTGCCAGGCGCTGCTGGCCTGCTGGGTACCATAGGCCGGGCCGGTGACCAGAAGTGCAAAGCGCATTACTTATCGTGCCCGCTAAAATCGCCGCTCTTAAACTGGCGAATGTAGAGGTAGACGGTATGTTTAGAGATGTTCAGCCGGTCCGCGACCTGGTTGATGGCATCTTTAATGTCAAAAATTCCTTTCTCGTACAGGTTAAGTACGATCTGGCGGTTCTTGGCATTATTGGAGACGTTACGATCGGCATTCACTTCTTCGATGGTGAATTCCAGCGTTTGCGTCACCAGATCTTCTACCGACGAGGCAAAGTTGACCGACGAGTTCACTTCCGGCGTTTCCGGCGGAATAAAGGTGCTCATAATTTGCGAGAAAGGCACATCAAGGTTCATGTTGATGCAAAGCAGACCAATCACTCTGTGGTCACGGTTACGAATGGCAATGGTGACGGACTTCATCAGCACGCCGCTTTTCGCACGGGTGAAATAACACTTCGAGACGCTGCTGTCCGCGCCGGTCATGTCGTGCAGCATGCGCAGCGCCAGATCGGTAA
The DNA here is from genome assembly GCA_035277345.1 of Enterobacteriaceae bacterium. Taxonomy (GTDB): domain Bacteria; phylum Pseudomonadota; class Gammaproteobacteria; order Enterobacterales; family Enterobacteriaceae; genus BIGb0383. The sequence goes on along the minus strand of DATEKR010000088.1, from coordinate 31,747 downwards.
TCGGGGAGCCAATTTTCCGCCCGGTATGCTCGCCGTTGGCGATGCGGATGGCGGAACACTTCAGATCCTGCAAAGAGTGCAGAACAATTTCGCAATGGGAGCCAATGAGCATCGCTAACCCGTCCACCACCGCTTCGTAGGATTTTAGAATATCGAAGTCGGTCTGATCGAAAGGACGTTGATCCAGCAAATCAAGTTCACTGGTTTCGTTGGTTAAAAGCGACCTGGACATGGAAAAAAGCACTCCTTTTCAGGAGCCTGTCATTAGGTTGTCAGGGCAGGCTCAGTATTATCATCATCAAAATTAAGGCATCTAAAGTAATACGCACCTCGGGCGCTTTCCAGTGTTAATTATATTGCGCCCAATAAAAACCGCCGCCATTCAGGCGGCGGTTTTCTTTGCGTTTACTTTTTGCTGGCGTCAGCAGCAGGTGCTTCAGGCTGTGCATCCGCCTTCGGAGCCGGTTTGATGTCCAGCAGTTCAACATCGAAGACCAGCGTGGAGTTAGCCGGAATACCCGGAACGCCATTTTTGCCGTAGGCCAGCTCTGGTGGGATAACCAGCTTGATTTTGCCGCCTTTCTTGATGTTTTTCAGGCCTTCGGTCCAGCCTGGGATCACACCATCAAGACGGAAGGAGAGCGGCTCACCACGGGTATAGGAGTTATCGAACTCTTTACCGTCGGTCAGCGTACCTTTGTAGTTCACGACCACGGTATCGCTATCTTTCGGCGCAGCACCGGTTCCTTCTTTCTCAACCTTGTACAGCAGGCCGGTAGCGGAGGTCTTCACGCCCTTCTCTTTGGCGAAGGTGTCACGGAAAGTTTTGCCCTTGGCTTCGCTTTCCGCAGCGTCTTTTTCCATCTTCTGCTGAGCAGCGGTTTTCACGCGGGTTTCAAAAGCCTGCAGGGTCTGTTCGATTTCCTGGTCGGACAGTTTGCTCTTATCAGCAAACGCATCCTGAACACCAGCGATCAGCTGAGCTTTATCCAGCTTGATGCCCAGTTTTTCCTGCTCGGCCAGAGAGTTCTCCATGTAACGACCCAGCGATGCGCCCAGCGCGTAAGCGGATTTCTGGTCGTCGTTTTTAAATGCGGCAGCTTTGCTGTCTGCGGCCGGTGCAGCTTTCGCGGCAGCAGCATCAGCGGCAAAGGTCAGCGGTGCATTCAGGGCAACGGCCATGGTGGTCGCCAGCAGCGTTACTTTAAACAGTGATTTCATCCATCTCTCCAGGGTCGGGGCCTCTCACCCCAGGTTAAACACAATTGAGAAACGTACTATAAAGCGTTGTAGAAGAAATCTACATACGAACACTCCCGTTTCTCACTCGTTTTAAGACTATTTTTGTTTAAATTAGTTTCCTGCTCTGGCTCAGGATGCTGCACGATCGGGGAAAGTTAAGTAGAATTCGCCCGCCAGCGAAAACCATGCCGGATACAACAACGAGGTGAATCATGCAGGAAAAGAGTTTAGACGCGCGTCTTGCGGAGCTGGAGAGCCGACTGGCCTTTCAGGAAATCACCATTGATGACCTGAACAAGACGGTCACCGCCCACGAGCTGGAAATGGCGAAATTGCGCGACCTGTTGCGCCTGTTGACGGAAAAAGTGAAGTCAACGCAGTCTTCATATATCGCTTCACAGGCCGAAGAGACGCCGCCGCCCCACTATTGAGACGTAAAAAAAGCGGGTTTCCCCGCTTTTTTATTTCGACCAGGCAATACGCTAGCGTATTAGTGGCAGCCGCAACCGCCGTTACCACCACATCCGCCTTTTTTACCGTGGTCGTGATCGTGACCATGGTCATGGCCGTGACCGCCGCAGCAGCCATCGTGGTCATGGTCGTGATCGTGGTGATGACCGTCAGCGCCGTGAACGTGGCCGTGGGCCAGCTCTTCTTCCGTCGCTTCGCGGATAGCAACCACTTCCACGTTGAATTTCAGATTCTGACCGGCCAGCATGTGGTTACCGTCAACCACAACGTGGTCGTCTTCCACTTCGGTAATTTCTACCGGTACCGGGCCCTGATCGGTTTCAGCCAGGAAGCGCATGCCAACCTGCAGCTCGTCAACGCCCATAAAGACGTCTTTAGGAACGCGCTGAACCAGGTTGTCATCGTACTGACCGTATGCGTCGTCAGTGCCGACATCAACGTCGAATTTGTCACCAACGTCGTGACCTTCCAGCGCATTTTCCAGACCGGAAATCAGGGAACCGTGACCATGCAGGTAGTCCAGCGGCGCGCTAACCGGAGACTCATCAACCAACACACCGTCTTCTGTACGTACCTGATAGGCCAGGCTGACCACCAGGTCTTTTGCTACTTTCATGATAACTCCTGAGCATGGAAATATGACTGGCGCAGATTGTAGCGGAATTCTGCCCCCGTGTACCCCTTAGCTTAAAAAATCCTGGCCAGGATCGCTAGTCCGGATGGAAAATCCCGATAACTTGCTCTTCTTTGCGTACATGCTCGCGAACGCTTTTGTCAGCCTCACGCATCTGGTGTCCGCACTTCACGCACTCCACCACATCAACGCTGTTTTCCTGCCACATCGCCAGGGAGTCCTGGGCCTTGCAGGCCGGACAGGTCGCACCGGCAATAAATCGTTTACGCACCGCCATCGCTCTTACCCTTACTCAAATTCATCCCAGCCATCATACTGACGACGTTCCTGCTGCATTTCACGCTGGAAAATTTCCTCCAGCTCGCGTCTCGCCTCGCGTACGCGGGAGATCTGCCCGGCATCCGTATGCGTGGGGATCAGCTCGCGCAGCATCCGCATATCCAGCCGCCGGAAATGCAGCTGCGCACGCTGGGCCTGATGCGGATGCATCCCCAGCGAAATTAACGCCTTGCGTCCCAGCTCCAGCGCACTGGAAAAGGTTTCACGCGAGAACTGCGACACGCCCATCTGCAGCAGTTCGTGCGCCTCCACGCGGCCACGCGCGCGGGCCAGGATCGCCAGATGGGGAAAATGCTGCTGGCAGATCTCCACCAGCTTCATTGTATCTTCCGGATCGTTGCAGGTGATCACAATCGATTCCGCCGCTTCCGCCCCGGCGGAACGCAGCAGCTCAACCTGAGTCGCATCGCCGTAATAAACCTTATAGCCATATTTACGCATCAGGTTAACGGCGCTGATATCGCGCTCCAGCACGGTAATGCGCATCCGATTGGCCATCAGCAGACGACCAATCACCTGACCGAATCGCCCGAAGCCCACCACGATAACCTGCGGCTTGTCGTCTTCAACCCACTGGGTTTCACCTTCCTCTTCCGGCCCGTTGAAGCGCCGGGACAGCCATTTATCGACGGCTTTCATCAGCAGCGGCGTGGTCATCATCGACAGAGTAACCGCCACCAGCAGCAGCGCCATCTGATCGCCCTGGAACAGGCGCTGGGATGACGCGGTCGAAAACAGGACGAAGGCAAACTCACCGCCCTGGCTCAGCACGGTCGCAAACTGCATTCGCTCCGAACTACGCAGGCCATAAAGACGCGCCAGCATATAAAGAACCAGCAGCTTCACCGCCACCAGCACCGCGACGCTTACGATCACCCACAGTAAATGGGTATAGAGCACGCCCAGATTGAGCGCCATCCCAACCGAGATAAAAAACAGCCCCAGCAGTAATCCTTTAAACGGCTCGATGGCGATCTCCAGCTCGTGGCGATACTCACTCTCCGCCAGCAGGACACCGGCAATAAAGGTACCCAGCGCCATCGACAGGCCCAGCGCATCCATAAACAGCGCCGACCCCAGCACCAGCAGCAGCGTCGCAGCGGTAAAGACCTCGCGCACGCCGGAGTCGGCGATAAAGCGGAACACCGGGCGCAGCAGATAGCGACCACCAATCAGCATCCCACCGAAGGCCACAACCTTCAGGCCGATTTTAAACCAGTCCAGGTGCTCATCGCCGCCGCCCGCCAGCAGCGGGACCAGCGCCAGGGCCGGGATCACCGCCAGATCCTGGAACAGCAGCACGGAAAAACCCAGTTGCCCGGATTCGCTGCGGTTCATCCCCTTCTCGCGCATTAACTGCAGCGCCATCGCCGTTGAGGACATCGCGAGGCCTATCCCGCCCACGACTGCCGCCTGCCAGGAAAAATCGGTCAGCATCAGCAGACCTCCGAGCAGAGCCGCGCTCAGCAAGACCTGGGCCGCGCCGACGCCAAAAATCGAGCGCCGCAGCTGCCAGAGCTTGGACGGATTCAGCTCAAGCCCGATGATAAACATCAGGAATACCACGCCCAGCTCGGAGAAGTGCAGGATCTCCTCAACGTCGCTGATAAAGCCCAGCCCCCACGGGCCAATGGCGATACCCGCCAGCAGATAGCCCAGCACCGCGCCGATACCCAAACGTGCAGCCAGCGGCACGGCAACGACCGCAGAGAACAGAAACAGAACGCCGGCCAGTAACAGATCGGAACCTTCCATCAGCGTCCTCCCTGCATCACGGGAGAGGCCAGCCACTCCCCGTAGGCGCGGGCATGGCTGGCCAGCTCCTGAGGAGACTGTCGGCGCGCCCAGTAGATAATCATCGGGTTCATCCAGTGCATCCGGCACATCGCCGCCGTCATCTCGAACGGGCGCAGAATCTCGCTCATCGGATAGCGGTTCAGCGCATCATGCCGGTACGCGCTCTCCGGTTCGCCGGTGGTGATCACACTGCGCCAGAACTTTCCCGCCAGCTGATTTCCTCCAGGTCCGCTGGCAAAACCGCGGCTCAGCACGCGATCCAGCCACTCTTTCAGTAACGCCGGGCAACTCCAGGTATAGAGAGGATGCTGGAACACGATCACATCATGCTCGCGCAGCAGCGCCTGCTCGTGCGGAATATCGATAAAAAAATCAGGATAGTGTGCATAGAGATCGTGCACGGTGACATTGTGCAGCTGCGTTGCCGGCTTGAGCAAAACCCGGTTTGCTACCGAGTCCTGTGATTCCGGATGGGCATACAGCAGCAAGACTTTCGCTGTCTGAGACATCATTCCCCTCCCGGGTGTTCTCCACATCTTTGTTTTGGGCTACCATTGCGCCCCTGCGCGGCCATTTGCCCGCAACCTTACAGTATCATAATGACAAATTAACATAGTCGGAACATACGGCGCCTTATGATTGTTTTCTCCTCGTTACAAATTCGTCGCGGCGTGCGCGTCCTGTTGGACAACGCCACAGCCACTATTAACCCGGGCCAGAAAGTGGGCCTGGTGGGTAAAAACGGCTGCGGCAAATCCACGCTGCTTGCGCTGTTGAAAAACGAGATTGGCGCCGACGGCGGCAGCGCAACCTTCCCCGGTAACTGGCAGCTGGCCTGGGTGAATCAGGAAACCCCGGCGCTGGCGGAGCCGGCTCTCGACTATGTCATCGACGGCGACCGTGAATATCGTCAGCTGGAAGCCCAGCTGAATGCGGCCAACGAGCGCGACGACGGACACGCTATTGCCACCGTCCACGGCAAGCTGGACGCCATCGACGCCTGGACTATTCGCGCCCGCGCCTCCAGCCTGCTGCACGGTCTGGGCTTCAGCAACGAACAGCTGGAACGTCCGGTCAGCGACTTCTCCGGCGGCTGGCGCATGCGCCTTAACCTCGCCCAGGCTCTGGTCTGTCGCTCCGACCTGCTCCTGCTCGATGAACCGACCAACCACCTCGATCTCGATGCGGTTATCTGGCTGGAAAAATGGCTTAAAAGCTATCAGGGAACGCTGATCCTGATCTCCCACGACCGCGATTTCCTCGATCCGGTGGTGGATAAAATTATTCATATCGAACAGGAGTCGATGTTCGAATACACGGGCAACTACAGCTCCTTTGAGCGTCAGCGCGCAACGCGCCTGGCCCAGCAGCAGGCCACCTACGAAAGCCAACAGCTGCGCGTGGCGCATCTGCAGAGCTTTATCGATCGCTTTAAGGCCAAAGCCAGCAAGGCGAAACAGGCCCAGAGCCGTATCAAAATGCTGGAGCGGATGGAGCTGATTGCCCCTGCCCTCGTCGATAACCCGTTCCACTTCAGCTTCCGCGCGCCGGAAAGCCTGCCCAATCCATTATTGAAGATGGAGAAAGTGAGTGCAGGCTACGGCGAGCGGATTATTCTCGATGCGATCAAGCTGAACCTGGTCCCGGGTTCACGTATCGGTCTGCTCGGTCGCAACGGCGCGGGTAAATCAACGCTGATCAAAATGCTGGCCGGCGATCTGGCCCCGCTGAGCGGTGAAATCGGTCTGGCGAAAGGCATTAAGCTCGGCTACTTCGCCCAGCATCAGCTGGAGTTTTTACGCGCCGACGAATCCCCTATTCAGCATCTGGTCCGCATTGCCCCCCAGGAGCTGGAGCAGAAGCTGCGGGATTACCTCGGCGGCTTCGGCTTCCAGGGAGACAAAGTCAGCGAGCCAACCGCCCGTTTCTCCGGCGGTGAAAAGGCCCGTCTGGTGCTGGCGCTGATTGTCTGGCAGCGCCCGAACCTGCTCCTGCTCGATGAACCGACCAACCACCTGGATCTCGATATGCGCCAGGCGCTGACCGACGCGCTGATTGAGTTTGAAGGCGCGCTGGTTGTCGTCTCGCATGACCGCCACCTGCTGCGCTCAACCACCGACGACCTTTATCTGGTCCACGGCGGCAAGGTTGAACCTTTCGATGGCGATCTCGACGATTATCAGCAGTGGCTGAGCGACGTGCAAAAACTGGAAAACCAGTCGGAAGAGACGGTAAAAGAGAACAGCAACAGCGCCCAGTCCCGTAAAGATCAGAAGCGCCGCGATGCGGAGCTGCGCACCCTGACGCAGCCGCTGCGTAAAGAGATTACCCGTCTGGAAAAAGAGATGGAAAAACTCAACGCGCAGCTGACCGCCGCCGAAGAGAAACTCGGCGACAGCGGGCTCTATGACCAGAGCCGCAAGGCTGAACTCACCGAGTGCCTGCAAAATCAGGCTGCTGCGAAATCCGGTCTCGAAGAGTGTGAGATGGCGTGGCTGGAGGCCCAGGAGCAGCTTGAAGCGCTGACCCAGGGCGAGTAACGCAATCAGGGCTACCCCTCGGGTGGCCCTTTTTTTACGCATAAAAAGGCATAACCATGAATCCAGCGATTGCCAACGACATTACCTTCCGCAAGCTCAGCATCTTTATGACCTTTATGGACAAAGGCAATATCGCCCGCGCCGCCGAAGCGCTGGAGATCAGCGGCGTCAGCGTTCACCGTGCGCTGCATACGCTGGAAGAAAATGTCCGCTGCCCGCTGTTTACCCATAAGGGCCGCAATCTTATCCCCCTGCCTTCCGCCTGGACTCTGCTGGAGTACTGTCAGGAAATTACGCAGCTGATGGAGCGCGGGCTGGAAGAGACGCGGAAAACGGCCGGTATCGGCCAGGGGCGTCTGCGCGTCGGCACCCTCTACTCGCTAACGCTCGAAACGGTACCGCGATTGATTATGGGCATGAAACTGCGCCGCCCGGACCTGGAGATGGACCTGACGATGGGATCCAACGAAACCCTGCTGCACATGCTGGAAGAGGGAAGCCTGGACGCCATCCTGATCTCTATCTCCGAAAGCGATATCGATCGCAACACGCTGGAAGTACTGCCGCTGTTTCACGACGATATCTTCCTCGCCGCGCCGGCCTCAGCCACGCTGAATACCCACGACCTGGCGGATCTGCGCGACTATAAAGAGCAGAAATTTGTCTCGCTGGCGGAAGGATTTGCTACCTATGCCGGTTTCCAGGATGCGTTCCATATTGCCGGCTTTGAACCGGAGATCGTCACCCGGGTGAACGACATCTTCTCGATGCTCAGTCTGGTGCAGGCGGGCGTCGGCTTTACGCTGATGCCGGGCCGAATGAAGAAGGTTTATGAAGGGTCGGTACAGATGTTAAAACTGGCGCAGCCTTATCAGATGCAGCAGCTAATTGCCGTGGTCTTTGCCCGCAACCGCGAGCACGATCCGAGTCTGCGGGCGCTGGCCGCCGAAGGCCGAATGTACGCCCGCAGTCTGGAGGAACAGACTACGCCTGGGCCATAAGACGCTTCGCCAGGTGAGCAACCACCTCAATACCGCTGCGCGCCACTGAAACGGATTCGCCCTGCCACGCCGCCTGCCGCGTCAGGCAGGTGAGTACACCCCCGGGCGGCATCTCTACGGCCAGTCGTGCTTCACGTTCGTTAGCGGCAATCACCGCCTCCTGCCAGCGCACCGTGCGCGCCATATTCATCGCCAGGTCGTCGGCTATTTTTTCCGGCTGCCACAGGACCCGACCGGTGCTGCCGCTCAGGTACGCACAGCGCGGACGCGCCAGCGTGACCTGGCTGAACGCCTGCGCCAGTTCTTCGGCAGGCTTATCGAGCAGCGCACAGTGGGAAGGCACGCTGACCGCCAGACGCTGGGCTTTGGTCGCCCCTTTCGCCAGCGCTCGCTGCGCCACCTGCGCCATCGCCTCATCGCGACCGGCAATCACAATCTGCGTTTCCGCATTCAAATTAGCAATATAGGTTCCGCTCTCTTCCAGCAGCCCTTCCACCTGGGAAAGCGTCAGGCCCATAATCGCCGTCAGACCATAGCCGTGGGGATACGCCTGCTCCATCAAATCGCCACGCAGGGCCACCAGCTTTACTGCATCGGCAAAATCCAGCGCGCCCGCGACCACCGCCGCCGGATACGCGCCGATAGACAGGCCGCTAACGATATCGGGCTTCACGCCGCGCCGCTCCAGCGCGCGAGCCCAGGAGACACCGGCAATCAGCAGCGAAAGCTGGACTGCACGGGTATGACGCAGTGCCTCAGGAGAATCCAGCGCGTCAACTTCCGCACCAAGAACTGCCCTGACCCGATCTTTTTCCGGGCCGGGCAAGTGTTGCAGCATTCCGGGGTGCTGTGCGCCCTGCCCCGGAAAGGTAAACAGAATTTTCATTTACGCCTCCCTGTTCCAGGGATCGCTCACCAGACGCGGTCCCCGGTGTGTTTTCAACAGCGCCCTGCCGTCCCGTAGCCATTCGTTCAGCGCCACGGCACCCGACGGCGTCTCCAGTTGGGTATCCGCCCGGCACAGCGCACCGTTTAGCTGCTGCTGCCAGCGGGTAAATTCCTCTGCCGACAGCGGCTGCGGTGCGCGGATCAGCAGGTCAAGGTCGCTGGCGGCGTGGATCACCGGGATACCGGTTGCCAGCGCGTAGCCGGTACTGCCGGTGACTCCCCAGCGCCAGGGCCAGGTCTGCTGGGCCAGCATCAGGGCCAGCTGTACCGGCGGCTGGCTGATAAACGGCGAGCGCAGTAGCGAGTGCGGGTCGCTGAGGTCTTCGGGTGAAACCACCCGGGTGACCTGCTCAGGCCTGACCCAGCCCGCCGCACGCTGGTCGCGGCGCATCCCACGAACCCCTACGGGGATACGCCCGTCAGCGTCAACATCACGTCGCACCACCACCGGCAGGCCGGTATGCCAGAGCGTAGCCACCCAGTCAGCGGTAATGCCCTCCAGCGCCTCTCGCGAAGCAAGCCAGAGAAGGTCGTGGGGATGTAATGTTGAGGTCATGATTTACATTCCTGAAGTCAGCGAGATAAACAGCGGCAGCGACAGGATACAGAGTACCGAGCTCAGCAGCAGGACCGCTTCCGCATCCGGTGACTGTACGCCAAAGCGGTTACCGAAGACCACGCCGAAGAAACCGGCAGACAGTGCAATCATCAGGATAGCGGTAATGGCAACCGGACCGGAAAGGCCGAAGGCCAGTACGATACCCCAGGCAATCGCTGGCTGAATCAACAGTTTGGCGATGGTGGAGGTAATCACCACGGTGTTGATCTGCAGCTTACGGGCGGAGAGGATCACCCCGGTCAGGAACAGCGCGGCAGCGGTAGCCGACAGCCCCAGCGGCTTAATGGAGGCCAGCAGCAGCTCCGGCATTTTGATACCGATTGCCGACAGCACCACACCCAGCAGCGGACCGAGCACAATCGGTTTTTTTACCGAGCGCCACATCAGCACCGGCAGCATCGCCAGCGTGGAGCCGGTATTGCCCCCGGCAGCGCGGGCTTTCTCACGCTCCAGAATCAGCAGACAGAACGGCGTCATCAGGACAGAGCCACAGGCAATAGAAACCGCGACGGAAAGCGAGGTCGACGGGCCTTCACCCAGCACGCTGCCCAGAATAGGCAGTCCCAGTGCGGCATAGTTCGGCAGGGCGACGGTCAGCGTCAGCACGGCCGCATCCTGCGGGGATTTCTTAAATACGCTGGTGGCGAGGAAGTAGATGATGGCGTAGGTTACCCACATCGCCAGCGTCAGCACCAGAATCAGCGGTGACTGGGCGATAATCCCGGTCCACGGCGTTTGTACCGTGGCGCTGAACAGCGCGGCGGGCAGGGCAAAATCCATTACGAAGATATTGAGCAGGGAAACATTTTTGTTATCCACCATCTTTGCCTTACCGGCCCAGAATCCCAGCAGCATGATGACAAAAATGGGCGCTAAAGCATGAACAATTACGTAAGTCATAAATCACCTGTAGTTTAAAAAGTAGCACTGGCGCAATGATTATTATTTTTCGGATGCCGACGCGGCGGTGGTCGCTGCGTCGGTCCGGCAGGTCTCTCTTTTACTTTCTACTTACCAGCTCGCACGCATACGTTCGCGGACGAGGGACGAGCTGCGGCGATTGTCTGCGCCAAGTCGGTTTTTCAGGGTGTTGTCCTGACGCGCATCCTGAATGGCCTGCTGCAGGGTGCTGTTCACCTGGGTCAGATCGTCGGCGGACGGCGCATCCGGGTTGCTGATATCCAGCAGGCTGGAAAGCAGCCCCAGGGTGGCGTAGTTGCTGATGTCATAGGCCATCGGTGGAATAGTGGCGGCCAGTTTCTCCAGCGCCTCCACGGTACGCAGCGTAATACGCGCAGCCGACTCTTTACCCATCGCGTGGATCAGGACGCCGGGATCGTTAAATGCGATCAGCCTGTTCGCCTGATAACCGTGCGCCAGGAAAGCACCGGACATCGCTTTACCGACGATCAGCCCAATTACCGGGTGACCGGCAAGACGGGCGTTAGCATAGGCGCCAGCCGCTCCGGCTAAGGCCTGGTGAATACCAAAGCCCTCTTCCCGGCGACCGTAGGCCTGACTCGGTACGTCAATCACCGCAATAATCGGGCGCTTCACGGCGCTACCGGCATCGGCGGCAATGGTTTCGCTCACCACTTTTGCCAGAGTCCAGCCTTCAAGCAGACCCACTTCGCCACCTGCGGCCCGTGGGTAGTGATTGTTGGCGTCAGGGACTACGGCGATAAAACGCACCGCCTCGCCGTTAAGTTCGCTGTCTGCCACCTGGACGGAGGCACAAAGCCCGCTCAGACGCGTGGCATTTGGCGCCAGTTTTTCCAGCCACAGGGCGCCGCGGCTTACTGAATGACTCATGCTTTTTCCTCCCGGGCAAAGAGCGCCTGAATTTGCGCTGAATCAGCCTGCTGACGGGTGTCGAACCGGGTCAGCCGTTGCAGATAATCGTCGTAGTTATCGGTGCGGTGTCTGGCCGGGACGCCTTTGGCAATGGCGTCGTTCATCGCCTGCTTCACGGCGTTAACTCCGTCGCCCACCAGCGCGTCCACCAGCCCGCTCTGATAGCGGATTTCGCCGCCGGTCATGCTCCAGATAAACGGACGGTCGCGGGAGTCGTACTCTTCAATACCGGCTTCCTGCTCAATCACCTGCGGGCCGTTCAGACCCAGGCGGGCTTCGCGGGTCACAATCAGGTAGCTACACAGGGCTGCGGCGATAGACATCCCGCCAAAGCATCCGACGGTCCCGGTGACGATCCCAACCACCGGCGTATAGCGGCGTAAATCGACAATCGCCGCGTGAATATCGGCGATAGCCGCCAGACCCAGGTTTGCTTCCTGGAGACGTACACCGCCGGTTTCCAGACTCAGTACCGCCTGGGTCGGAATGCCGTTGCGGTTATCTTCCGCTGCCAGCTCCAGCGCCGCTGCCATTTTGGCACCGGACACTTCGCCCATACTGCCGCCCTGGAACGCGCCTTCGATAGCCACGACCACCGCCGGTTGACCGTTGATGGTGCCTTTCGCCACCACCATGCCGTCGTCCGCCTGTGGGACAATGCCCTGCGCACCCAGCCACGGAGAGACGATCCCCTCGAACGGATCCAGCAGTTCGCGATAGCTACCGCTGTCCAGCAACGCCTGCGCACGCTGGCGCGCTTTTAATTCAATAAAACTGCGGTCATTACGCATAGCTCACCTCTTCGAAGACCTGTTCGATACGAATGCGTGCAACGCCGGGCGTTGCGCCAAAATCGTGGACGGTAAGTCGACCCGCAGGCAGGCTGCTGACGGTGGCGAGGCGCGTAAACAGCGCTTCCCAGCGTCCGCGGCTGTTATCCACGGAGGTGGTAATATCGATGGTCAGCGTCTGCCCCTGGTCGGCGGTGAATAACACCTCCATATCCCCGGAGCCGACAACGCCTGCCAGTGCTTTGCCGCTTAGCGTGCGACTGGCGGGCATAGCGATCGTAATCTTTTCCATAACATCCTCTTAATTCGGTAAATTGGGCGTGGCGATGCGGTCGAGAAACAGCGTGGCGGCCAGTAAATCCGCCGCGCCACCCGGCGAGGCATTCAGCATCAGCATCTGCGCATCAAGCCGGGCCAGCGCCTGCTGCCCTGTGAGGCAGACGCTGCCGCCCGCCTGCAGGACGGCACGAGCGCCGTTTTGCATCACCTGCAGACCGTCCATTCCGGCGCGGGAGAGTACGCAGGTATCGCTGAGCGAAGTCATGATGGCCATCAGCGCATCGATCCTCGCCTGCGCTTCACTGGCACCGTCGCGACGACTACGCTGCAGCTGCGGTAGCGCAAGCTTCATCACGTGCGGAAAAGCCTGCTGCGCTTCTTCGCGTGCACCCGGCACCCGATAGCGGTGCGTGGCACGCAGCCCCTTACTAAACACTTTTGGTGCCGCATCGTCCGGCAGCGCGGCTAGCTGTGCTGCGGTGGCGGTAATCGCCTGTGCCGATCCGCTGCCGCCGAGCATGGCAACCGCGCTGACCAGCAGCCCCAGCGCCCAGATCGCGCCACGGTGGGTATTCACCCCGCCGGTTGCCGCCATCATCTGCTGCTCGCCTTCTCGCCCCAGCCGCCCGATAGTCTGGCGGAGAGCGATATCGGCCGGTCGCTGCCAGCTTTGCTGCGCCAGATTCTGAAACGTGGGGGTCAGGCTGTGCGCGGACGTTTCCATCAGCGACAGCGTCAGGTCGTGGTGCGCCCCGTTCCCCCGACTGTCCACCAGACCGGGCTTCGGGCTTAAACGTGCTTCGTCAATCAGACATTGGGTGGCGGCTCGCGCCAGCCATTCGGCACCGCCCTCGGCCTGAATCTGTGGCAGAAGTTTCATTACCAGCTCCGGAATTTCGCAGGTGGGTTGTAGAGACCGTCAGACCACTCAACGAGGTCAGAGACGCTGCTGGCCGCCAGCAGAGAACGGGTGGCGTCGGTACGACGAATTCCCATATCTTCCGGGTAGGCGACTTTGCCGCTGCGACGCAGGTCAGCAACACGTTTAGCATCAACGCCGAGGCCGATATCGGTGATCCCGGCAACCGCAGCAACCATCGCCCGACGCTCTTCCAGGCTGTTGGCACGGTAGAGGTAGGCAATCCCCTCTTCAGTCAGGACGTGGGTCACGTCATCGCCGTAGATCATCACTGGAGCCAGCGGCATACCGGTGGATTTCGCCACCTCAACCGCATCGAGTTTTTCAACAAACGTCGGTTTCACGCCGGCCTGGAAGGTTTCCACCATCTGCACCACCAGCTTTTTACCGCGCTGCATCGGGTCGGGCTCGTTGATCATATTCAGCCAGGCCGGAGTGGCGTGGCGGCGACCGTGCGGGTCATGGCCCATATTTGGCGCACCGCCAAAACCGGAAAGACGACCGCGGGTCACGGTAGAGGAGTTCGCATCGCCATCCACCTGCAGGGTGGAACCGATAAACATATCCACTGCGTACTGACCGGCCAATTGACAGAAGGCACGGTTGGAACGCATGGAGCCATCGGCACCGGTATAGAAGATATCGGGACGGGCGCGAATGTACTCTTCCATCCCCAGCTCGCCGCCGAAGCAGTGCACGCTCTCCACCCAGCCGCTTTCGATGGCGGGGATCAGCGTCGGATGCGGGTTCAGGGTCCAGTGCTTACAGATTTTGCCTTTCAGCCCCAGCTGTTCGCCGTAAGTCGGCAGCAGCAGCTCAATCGCGGCGGTGTTAAAACCGATCCCGTGGTTCAGGGACTGCACCTGGTGCTCGGCGTAGATACCCTTGATAGCCATCATCGCCATCAGGATATGTTCCTGCTTAATCAGACGCGGATCGCGGGTAAACAGCGGTTCGATAAAGAACGGCTTATCGGCAACGACCACGTAGTCAATCCAGGAGCCGGGAATATCGACGCGCGGCAGGTCGGTTTCGTCATCGACCAGTTCGTTGACCTGGGCAATCACGATCCCGTCGCGGAACGCGGCGGCTTCCACCAGTGCCGGCGTATCTTCGGTACTGGCTCCGGTATAGAGGTTGCCTTTACGGTCAGCTTTAAAACCGGCAATCAGCGCCACGTTAGGGGCGAGGTCGACGTAGAGACGGGAGTAAAGTTCGATATAGGTGTGGATAGCACCGATTTCCAGCAGACCATCTTCCAGCAGCTGCGAAATACGCAGGCTCTGGGTGCCGGAGAAGGAGAAGTCCAGCTTGCGGGCGATCCCTTTTTCAAAAATATCCAGGTGCTCGCTGCGCCCGACGCTCGGCATAATCATATGCAGGTCGTGCACTTTTTGCGGGTTCACTTCCGCCAGCATGCGGGAGAGAAAATCCGCCTGCTTCTGGTTGTTCCCTTCCAGTACGACTCTGTCGCCCGGGGCGATCAGTTTTTCCAGCATAGCAACAAGGTCGCCGGTCGGTAGCACCTTGCCCTGCACGGGAACGGACGCCATGCGCCGCTGTTTTTCCGTGCGGCGCGTGTTCCACACCCGAGCTGGTGTTTGCGCAGATAACATTATTAACCTCCTGATTCAGCACATCATTTTGATTTGCTTAACGCTAAAACAAGTGTGCGCCCTGCTGAGAAATGCATCAATTAAGCCCGTAGCCAGATCGTTAGCCTGAGAGTAACGATTGCCGCGACAAAAACGTGAGGAAGATCAGATAAGGAGTAGTTAAAAGGAGGTATGCGTGCCGGTGCAACGAAGCGGGTGTTTTGCGTGCCGTGCCGCAAAATAGTCAACACCGTCGCCAACAGGCGTTATAGTAGTCCGCGAATTCATAAGAAAACATCGCACAGAATATGGCCCAGATAACTCCCGTTGACCTTCCCCTTACCGCTGAGGACAGCCAGACGTTCCGTCCGATGGTCGGCCTGCGCAACCGGCATCTGCAGACCATGCTGCCGCGTATTTTACGCCGCCGCCTGCAGTTCACGCCGCACTGGCAGCGCCTTGAACTGCCGGATGACGACTTTGTCGACCTGGCGTGGAGCGAAGATCCGCAGCAGGCGAAGCACAAACCCCGCCTGGTGGTGTTCCACGGGCTGGAAGGCAGTCTGCACAGCCCTTACGCCCACGGTTTAATTCAGGCAGCAAGCGAGCGCGGCTGGCTGGGCGTAGTGATGCACTTTCGCGGCTGCAGCGGTGAGCCTAACCGACAAAAGCGTATTTACCACTCTGGTGAAACGGAAGACGGAACCTGGTTTCTGCACTGGCTGAAGCGTGAACTTGGCGAGGCACCCACCGCCGCCGTCGGCTATTCGCTGGGTGGCAATATGCTGGCCTGCCTGCTGGCGAAAACCGGGAGTGAAGCACCACTCGATGCGGCAGTGATTGTCTCCGCGCCGTTCCTGCTGGAAGCCTGTAGCTATCATATGGAGAAGGGCTTCTCCCGCGTCTATCAGCGCTATCTGCTGAACCTGCTGAAAGCTAACGCCACCCGCAAACTCAAAGCCTGGCCCGGCACGCTGCCCATCGATTTGCCGCAGTTGAAAAAAGTGCGCCGCCTGCGCGAATTTGACGATCTGATCACCGCCCGTATTCACGGCTTTAGCGATGCCATCGACTACTATCGCCGCTGTAGCGCCCTGCCGCTGCTGAACCAGATAGCCAGACCAACGCTGATTATCCACGCGAAGGACGATCCGTTTATGGATAGCCAGGTGATACCCGATGTGGCCACGCTCCCGCCGCACGTGCAGTACCAGCTAACCGAACACGGCGGCCACGTAGGCTTTGTCGGCGGCACCCTGCGACGTCCAAAAATGTGGCTGGAGACCCGGATCCCCGACTGGCTGACGCATTATCTGGAGCGTGCGAAATGATGATCCCCTGGCAGGACCTGGCCCCCGAGACGCTGGACAGCCTGATTGAAAGCTTTGTCTTGCGTGAAGGGACCGATTATGGTGAACATGAGCGTTCGCTTGAACAAAAGGTCGCCGATGTAAAAAGTCAGCTGCAGCGCGGCGAGGCCGTGCTGGTGTGGTCAGAGCTGCACGAGACGGTCAATATTATGCCACGCGCGCAGTTCCGTGGCTGACGTTACAGGCAATCACTCCGTCACGCTGCCTGAAGGGTGATGGGTCTATACTCAATTCCACCGCCTTTCAGGGAGTAGTTCCTTATGTCTGCCAAACATCCGGTGATCGCCGTGACCGGCTCCAGCGGCGCGGGCACCACCACCACCAGCCTCGCGTTTCGCAAAATCTTTGCCCAGCTTAACCTGCGCGCCGCAGAGGTTGAGGGCGACAGCTTCCATCACTACACCCGTCCGGAAATGGATATGGCGATCCGCAAAGCTCGGGATCTCGGCCGACATATCAGCTATTTCGGCCCGGAAGCCAACGACTTTGGCCTGCTGGAACAAACCTTTATTGAGTACGGCAACAGCGGCACGGGCCAGTCGCGAAAGTATCTGCATACCTATGATGAGGCGGTGCCGTGGAATCAGGTGCCCGGCACCTTTACGCCCTGGCAGCCGCTGCCGGAACCCACGGATATCCTCTTCTACGAAGGGTTGCACGGCGGCGTCGTGGACGATCGCCATGATGTGGCACAGCATGTGGATCTGCTGGTCGGGGTGGTACCTATCGTTAACCTGGAGTGGATCCAGAAGCTGGTTCGCGATACCAGCGAGCGCGGGCATTCCCGGGAAACGGTGATGGATTCGGTGGTGCGGTCGATGGATGACTATATTAACTACATTACGCCGCAGTTCTCACGCACCCATATTAACTTCCAGCGCGTGCCGACCGTCGATACTTCTAACCCCTTTGCCGCCAAAACGATCCCCTCGCTGGATGAGAGCCTGGTGGTGATCCACTTCCGCAACCTGGAAGACATTGATTATCCCTGGCTGCTGGCAATGCTGCAGGGGTCATTCATTTCCCAGATGAACACGCTGGTGGTACCGGGTGGAAAAATGGGGCTGGCGATGGAGCTGATTATGATGCCGCTGGTGCAGCGGCTGATGGAAGGCAAAAAAATCGAATAGCGGAAGAAGCCCGGCGGCAGGCTGCCTGCCGGGCCTGAGCGATAAAGCTTAGCCTTCCACCACTTCGTAAGAGTGGGTAATATTGACCGCCTTCTCCAGCATCAGGGCAACGGAGCAGTACTTCTCCGCCGACAGATCCACCGCTCTGGACACCACCGCATCCTTCAGTTCTTTACCGGTGACGACAAAGTGCAGATTGATATGCGTGAACAGACGTGGCGCCTCTTCCCGACGCTCGGAGGTCAGCTTCACTTCGCAGTCGGTAATCGCATGACGTCCCTTCTGCAGAATCGACACCACGTCAATGGCGCTGCATCCACCCGCCGCCATCAGCACCATTTCCATCGGGCTGGGTGCCTTGTCACCGGCATTGCCATCCATCATAATCTGGTGCCCGGAAGCCGACTCGCCCAGGAATGTTAACCCTTCAACCCATTTCACTCGCGCATGCATAATTTTTAACTCCGGATTCCCAATTTTCCCCACAGATTACGCGCACATAACAAAACTCGCAACGGAAGGCGACCTGCGTCATGCTGAAGCGAGACACCAGGAGACAGGCGGCAAAAGCTATGCTAAAACAGTCTCGATGCTACGGTAATTCATTGATGATTTGCATGTATGCAGAGGACATCACATTACAGGCTGCAGAGGAACTGACAGCCATCTTCCCAGGAATCGGGAAGTATACGATTGCAACCCCAGAGACGGTACCTTACACCTGGCTCTGGAGACCGCTTATAACAGAGGATAACCGCGCATGGTGCTTGGCAAACCGCAAACAGACCCGACTCTTGAATGGTTCTTGTCTCATTGCCACATCCATAAGTACCCGTCAAAGAGCACGCTGATTCACCAGGGTGAAAAAGCAGAAACGCTGTATTACATCGTTAAAGGCTCTGTGGCAGTGCTTATTAAGGATGAGGAAGGAAAAGAAATGATCCTCTCTTACCTTAACCAGGGCGACTTCATTGGTGAATTAGGCCTGTTTGAAGAGGGTCAGGAACGCAGTGCATGGGTTCGTGCTAAAACCGCTTGTGAAGTAGCTGAAATCTCTTATAAAAAATTCCGTCAGCTGATCCAGGTTAACCCGGATATCTTAATGCGACTCTCCTCGCAGATGGCACGCCGTCTGCAGGTGACTTCTGAAAAAGTGGGCAACCTTGCCTTCCTGGACGTGACCGGCCGTATCGCACAGACTCTGCTGAATCTGGCAAAACAGCCGGATGCGATGACCCACCCGGACGGAATGCAGATCAAAATCACCCGTCAGGAGATCGGCCAGATCGTCGGCTGCTCCCGCGAAACCGTTGGCCGTATTCTGAAAATGCTGGAAGATCAAAATCTGATCTCCGCGCACGGTAAAACCATCGTCGTTTACGGCACCCGTTAAGCCTGCGTTGAAGCGGCGCGTTACTCGTTAATGCGCCGTTTTTGTTTATTCTTCTATGTGGCGCAGGCTGATTTACCATCCGGAAATCAACTACGCACTGCGTCAGACGCTGGTGCTCTGTTTGCCCGTGGCCGTTGGCCTGCTGTCCGGCCATCTGCAGCAGGGTCTGCTGTTCTCGCTGGTTCCCGCCTGCTGCAATATTGCCGGTCTTGATACCCCGCATAAACGCTTCTTTAAACGGCTGATCGTCGGCGCGTCGCTGTTCTGCGGCAGCAGCCTGGCGATGCAGCTGTTGCTGGCTGACGCGATCCCTCTGCCCGTCATTCTGTGTGGTATCACGCTGCTGCTCGGCGTGACCGCTGAGATTAGCCCGCTGCACGCTCGCCTTCTGCCCGCCTCGCTGATTGCTGCCATCTTTACTCTGAGCCTGGCGGGCAATATGCCGCTTTGGGCACCGCTGCTGATCTATGCGCTCGGCACGCTCTGGTACGGTCTGTTTAACTGGTTCTGGTTCCGGCTGTGGCGCGAGCAGCCCCTTCGGGAATCCCTGAGCCTACTCTATCGCCAGTTAGCGGACTACTGCGAAACTAAATACAGCCTGCTGACCCAGCATACGGATCCGGAAACCGCCCTGCCGCCGCTGCTGGCGCGCCAGCAAAAAGCGGTCGACCTGATTACCCAGTGCTACCAGCAGTTGCATATGCTGGCGGCCAGCCAGAACAACGATTACAAACGGCTGCTGAGATCTTTCCAGGTCGCGCTGGATCTGCAGGAGCATATCTCCGTTAGCCTTCACCAGCCCGGCGAAGTGCAAAAACTGGTGGAGCGCAGCCACGCCGAAGCGGTGATCCGCTGGAATGCACAGACGGTCGCCGCCAGGCTGCGCGAGCTGGCGGACGATATCCTTTACCATCGCTTCTCCACCCGCTTTACCATGGATAAGCAGGCCGGTGCGCTGGATAAAATTGCCCGCCATCATCCGGATAATCCCGTCGGTCAGTTCTGCGCCTGGCACTTCAGCCGGATTGCCCGTCTGCTGCGTACCCAGCGGCCGCTCTACGTGCGCGATCTGATGGCGGATAAGCAGCGTCGTCTGCCGCTGCTTCCGGCGCTGAAAAGCTATCTGTCTCTCTCATCCCCGGCACTGCGCAACGCCGCGCGGATCAGCGTGATGCTGAGCATTGGCAGCCTGATGGGCATGGCCCTGCATCTGCCGAAGCCCTGGTGGATCCTGATGACCATTATGTTTGTCACCCAGAACGGCTACGGCGCGACGCGGGTGCGTATTCTGCACCGGGCAGCCGGAACCCTGGCGGGGCTGCTGATCGCCGCCGCCACGCTCCATTTCCAGGTCAGCGAAGGGATTACCCTGGCGGCAATGCTGACCATCACGCTGATTAGCTATCTGATTATCCGCACCAGCTACGGCTGGGCGATGGTTGGCTTTACGGTCACCGCCGTGTATACCCTGCAGCTGCTGACCCTGAACGGGGATCAGTTTATCGTCACCCGGCTTATCGACACCCTGATTGGCTGCCTGATCGCCTTTGGTGGCGTACTCTGGCTGTGGCCACAGTGGCAAACCGGCCTGCTGCGCAAAAATGCCCATGATGCTCTGGAGGCAGACCAGGATGCGCTGCGGCTAATACTGAGTGAAAACCCGGAAGCCACGCCGCTGGCCTGGCAGCGTATGCGGGTGAATCAGGCGCATAACACCCTGTTTAACTCTCTGAATCAGGCGATGCAGGAACCAGGGTTCAACACGCTTTATCTGCAGGATATGAAACTGTGGGTCACCCACAGTCAGTTTATCGTCGAGCATATCAATGCCATGACGACCCTGGCCCGCGAACACACCAGCCTGACGCCAGCGCTGGCGCAGGACTATCTCCAGTCCTGTGAAATCGCGATTCAGCGCTGTCAGCAGCGGCTGGAGTATGACGACGCGGGGGAGAGCGGGGACGTGAATATTATGGAAGCGCCACAAACGCTATCCCCGAACCTGGTCGGTACTCTGGAACAGCATCTGCAGCGGGTGATATCGCATCTTGGTACCATGCACACCATTTCGTCTGTGGCCTGGCGGGCCAGGCCACATCACGGTATCTGGCTGACGCGGCGTCTACGGCGTTAGGCCTTCACCACCGCCGCAACGGCGCGGGCAAAACGCTGCATCCCTTCATCGATATCCGCCGTGTCCACCACCAGCGATGGCGTAAAGCGCATCACGTTCGGCCCGGCATTGAGAACCATCACGCCTGCGTCGGCAGCGGCCATAAGGAAGTCACGAGCGCGTCCCTGGTAAGCGGGCGCCAGTTCGGCGCCAATCAACAGCCCCATGCCGCGAATATCGCTAAAGACACCGTGCTGCGCATTGATCTGCTCTAAATGGTGGACAAACTGCTGGCGCTTATCATTGACGCCGTTCAGCACGTCCGGTGTGTTGATAATATCGAACGCCGCCCCGGCGACCGCACAGGCCAGCGGATTGCCACCGTAGGTCGAGCCATGAGAACCCGGCTGGAAGGCGCTGGCGATCTCCTGGGTGGTCAGCATGGCGCTGACCGGGAAGCCGCCGCCCAGCGCTTTCGCACTGGTGAGAATGTCCGGCGTCACGCCGTAGTGCATATAGGCAAACAGCTCCCCGGTGCGCCCCATTCCCGACTGCACTTCATCAAACACCAGCAGCGCCTGATGCCGATCGCAGAGATCGCGCAAACCCTGAAGAAACTCAGACGTTGCGGCCGTCACGCCGCCTTCGCCCTGAATAGGCTCCACCACTACCGCACAGGTGTGATCGTCCATCACCGCTTTGACCGCGTGCAGATCGTTAAAGGGAACGTGAATGATATCCGCCGGTTTCGGCCCGAAGCCGTCGGAGTATTTCGGCTGACCACCAACGGACACGGTAAACAGCGAACGACCGTGGAAGGCGTTATGGAAAGCAATGATTTTGCTTTTGTAGGGGCTATGGCGAGTGGAAGCGTAATAGCGGGCCAGCTTGAAGGCCGTTTCGTTAGCTTCGGTGCCGGAGTTCATAAACACCACGCGCTCGGCAAAGCTGGCATCGATGATTTTACGTGCCAGCCGAAGGGCCGGCTCGTTAGTAAATACGTTGCTGATATGCCACAGGGTTTCTCCCTGGCTTTTCAGCGCCTCCACCAGCGCAGGATGGCAGTGGCCCAGCGCCGTCACCGCAATACCGCCGGCGAAATCAACATACTCTTTACCCTGCTGATCCCAGACCCGACTGCCCTTGCCCTTCACCGGAATAAATTCCGCCGGGGCGAAAATAGGCAGGATCACCTCATCAAAGGTTGCACGCGTTACTGCAGGTTGTTCTGTTGCCATGTCATGCCATCCTGGTTAATCAGCAATGAATGTGAAATTATAATCACAAAATATGCATAAAAAATCACTGCATGGCAACCACTAACGCATCAGCGGTTAAGGAAATTTGCCAGCAGCGCGTGGCCCTGCTCACTCAGAATACTTTCCGGGTGGAACTGAACGCCCTCCAGATCCCAGTCGCGATGGCGGATCCCCATGATCTCCTGCGTATCACTCCAGGCCGTTACCTCGAAACAGTCAGGCAGCGTGGGCGGGTCAATCACCAGCGAGTGGTAGCGGGTTACGGTCAGGGGATTATTCAGGTCGAGGAAGACACCGGTATTACCGTGGGTCACCGGGGAGGTTTTGCCGTGCATCACTTTCGCCGCACGGACGATGGTAGCACCGAAGGCCTGGGCAATCGCCTGATGGCCCAGACAAACGCCGAGCAGCGGGATCCGACCGGCACAGTGGCGGATAGCCTCAAGAGAGATACCGGCTTCCGTCGGCGTGCAGGGACCGGGGGAAATAACTATTTTCTGCGGGGCCAACGCATCTATCTGCGCCAGCGTCAGCTCGTCGTTGCGGTGAACGCAGACCTCTGCCCCCAGTTCACAAAAGTACTGGTACAGGTTCCAGGTAAAGGAATCATAGTTATCGATAAGCAGGATCATAGCGGCTCCGGGAAACGCAAACCGCGCTAGTTTACTCGGTTTCCCGCCCGTCATTCACCACCTTATCGAAGATATCCTCCAGCGGCTGCAGCTTGCCCATTGCCCCGTGCTGGTTGGCCTGGCTCCAGGCTTCAGGATCGATGCCGCGCCAGTCCAGCGCATAGCCCGCATGGATCGCCAGTTGTTCAAAGAAGATACGCTGGGCCAGGCCGTTGCCAAGTCTGAACGGATGCAGGACGTTGATTTCGCAATAGTAGTGCGCCAGACGGGCAATAAATGTCGGGCGATCCAGCCCGGTCAGATAGCGCTCCTCTTCCAGCGCCTGCATCAGGGCATTACCCTCCTTCTCGATATACGCAAAGTGGCAAAACCGGGTATCACCCTGATAGATATCGACCTCGCGAAACTGACCGGCCCAGTCGAAAACATCCTGATAGAGCTGCTGATGGATAGCACACAGATGCGGCAACCCGCGCCCCAGCGGCCCGAGCCCGACGGTCGCCGCACGCAGCGCCGTCATTTCATACGCCGCCTGCTCAAGGCGCTGCGCCTGATGGATGCCGAGCCGGTTACGCAGCACGTTAAGGCCGGGATAAAGGTAAGGGTCACGCCCGTGGCCAAATTTATCGCTCATAATGCCTCCTTAACGCTTCCAGCCTCTCCAGCGCCTCGTCCGCCGTCAGGGTAACCAGAGGAATATCGACGCCCTCAAGACGACGACTGGCCTGAAAATTGTGATTGCGCGTGCGTTCCCAGAGACGGGTTTTTTGCTTGTCAGTGAGCGTGTTCACTTTCGCCTCCCTAATCATGCCCAGGTGCCACAAGTATAAGCAGCGATTCCAGGTTATGCAGAGAGGCCAGGCGTGCGCGACCCGGCGGGCCGCGCAAAGGGGAATTAAGGCAGGACTTTTGCGGACAGGATAACTATCGGTTTTGTCGGCACATTCTGATACGGCCCGACGTTATGACTCTGCGTCTGAGAAATCTTGTCAGCCACATCCATACCTTTCACAACTTTACCAAACACCGCGTAGCCAAAATCACGCTGGCCGTGGTCAAGGAAGGCGTTATCGGCAACGTTGATAAAGAACTGGCTGGTGGCGCTGTCCTGATCGGCGGTACGCGCCATAGAAACGGTGCCGCGTTCATTTCGCAGACCGTTATCCGCTTCGTTTTTGATCGGTGCGTTTGGCTTGCTCTGCTGCATCTGCTCGTTAAAGCCGCCGCCCTGCACCATAAAGCCAGGAATAACACGATGGAAAATGGTGTTGTTGTAGAAACCGCTGTTCACGTAGCCGAGGAAGTTTTCTACCGAAATGGGGGCTTTCTGGGTGTTCAGCTCCAGCTCAATATTGCCGGCGGAGGTTGTCAGCAGGACATGAGGAGCGCCTTTCGCCGCCAGTGCGGAAGTGGATACGGCGGAAAGAGCGAAAACAGCTGTGACAGCCGCCAGAGTCAATTTGAGCATGTGGGTTCCTTAACGAAGAACGGTGAACAAACGCGTGGCCTGATTGTAAAGAGCCTTCCCGCTCCAGGCCACCCATTTACCTAATTTTACCAACCTGAAACAGGTGTAACCGACTCGTCGGTTAACGTATTCAATATATGAATGTGACAAATATCACAACAAACACTGCAAACAAGAAATATATTTCAAATAAACGTTTGCATCGGTCACTGGAATGACTAAAATCCGGCCGCTTCCGGCGCTGTCAACGCGCTTTACACTTCTATTCACAGGCGAGTCATGACTAACAGCAACCGCATCAAGCTCACATGGATCAGCTTTTTCTCCTACGCCCTGACCGGGGCGCTGGTGATTGTCACCGGGATGGTGATGGGAAACATCGCAGAGTATTTCCAGTTGCCCGTTTCCAGTATGAGTAACACCTTTACCTTCCTGAATGCCGGGATCCTGATCTCTATCTTCCTGAATGCCTGGCTGATGGAAATCGTGCCGCTGAAAACCCAGCTGCGCTTCGGCTTCGTGCTGATGGTCGCGGCCGTTGCCGGGCTGATGTTCAGCCACAGCCTGGCGCTGTTCTCCGCCGCGATGTTCGTTCTCGGCCTGGTCAGCGGTATTACCATGTCGATCGGGACCTTCCTCATCACCCATATGTATGAAGGCCGTCAGCGCGGTTCCCGTCTGCTGTTTACCGACTCCTTCTTCAGCATGGCCGGGATGATCTTCCCGATGCTGGCCGCCTGGCTGCTGGCGCGTACCATTGAATGGTACTGGGTCTATGCGGCTATCGGTCTGGTGTATGTGGCGATCTTTATCCTGACCTTTGGCTGTGATTTCCCGGTACTGGGCAAGAAAGCCGTTAAGGAAAGCGAGCCGGTGGCAAAAGAAAAATGGGGCATCGGCGTGCTGTTCTTGTCCATTGCCGCCCTGTGCTACATCCTCGGTCAACTGGGCTTTATCTCCTGGGTACCGGAATACGCCAAAAGCCTGGGCCTGAGCCTCAGCGATGCCGGTAAACTGGTCAGCGATTTCTGGATGTCGTATATGTTCGGCATGTGGGCGTTCAGCTTTATCCTGCGCTTCTTCGACCTGCAGCGCATTCTGACCGTCCTGGCAGGGCTGGCGACCGTGCTGATGTACCTGTTTATCAACGGTGCACCGGAACATATGGTCTGGTTTATTCTGACGCTCGGTTTCTTCTCCAGCGCCATTTACACCTCGATTATCACCCTCGGCTCCCTGCAGACTAAAATTGCCTCACCGAAGCTGGTGAACTTTATTCTGACCTGCGGCACCGTCGGAACCATGCTGACCTTTATCGTCACTGGTCCGATTGTGGCCAATCAGGGCGTCAAAGCTGCACTCATGACCGCCAACGGCTTGTATGCCGTGGTCTTTGTGATGTGTCTGGTCCTGGGCTTCGTCACCCGCCACCGCCTGCACGCAAACCACTAATCGACCTTGCCCCTCTTCATCATGAAGAGGGGTTGTTTCCCTTCTCAATTTTGTACATAAAACCCGCACCCTGGAAAAACCAGCGATTTCCACCACTTACAAAAAACCTCTAAAATCAAAGCCATACCCATTAAGTGGTAGGCAAAGACGCACTTGATTTGCATCAATACCCCCTTTTGCTGAATCGTTAAGGTAGGGGTATTAAAATAGAAATCGAGGCAAAAATGAGCAAAGTCAGACTCGCTATCATCGGTAACGGAATGGTTGGCCACCGGTTTATCGAGGACCTCCTCGATAAAGCGCCAGCCAGCCAGTTTGCCATTACCATCTTCTGTGAAGAGCCGCGCATCGCCTATGACCGCGTGCATCTCTCCTCCTACTTCTCGCACCATACGGCAGAAGAGCTGTCGCTGGTCCGCGAAGGCTTTTATGAAAAACATGACGTTAAGGTGCTGGTCGGCGAACGCGCTATCACCATTAACCGCGAAGAGAAGGTGATTCACTCCAGCGCCGGACGCACGGTTTACTACGATAAGCTAATTATGGCGACCGGCTCTTATCCGTGGATCCCGCCGATTAAAGGTTCGGAAACCCAGGACTGTTTCGTCTATCGCACCATTGAAGATCTCAACGCCATTGAAGCCTGCGCCCGCCGCAGCAAACGCGGAGCGGTGGTCGGTGGCGGCCTGCTGGGCCTGGAAGCGGCCGGCGCGCTGAAAAATCTCGGCGTCGAAACCCACGTGATCGAGTTCGCGCCGATGCTGATGGCCGAACAGCTGGATACGATGGGCGGCGAGCAGCTGAAGCGCAAAATCGAAAGCATGGGCGTGCGCGTGCACACCAGTAAAAACACCAAAGAGATCGTGCAGCAGGGCACCGAAGCCCGTAAAACCATGCAGTTTGCCGACGGCAGCGAATTGCAGGTCGACTTTATCGTCTTCTCCACTGGTATTCGCCCGCGCGATAAGCTGGCCACCCAGTGTGGCCTGGCCGTCGCACAGCGCGGCGGGATCGTGATTAACGACACCTGCCAGACCTCGGACCCGGATATTTACGCCATCGGCGAGTGCGCCAGTTGGGAAAACCGGACCTTCGGCCTGGTTGCACCCGGATATAAAATGGCGCAGGTTGCCGTTGACCATATCCTCGGCACGCCGAATCTCTTCCAGGGCGCCGACCTCAGCGCCAAGCTGAAGCTGCTGGGCGTGGACGTTGGCGGCATCGGCGATGCCCACGGCCGTACGCCGAACTCCCGCAGCTACGTCTATCTCGACGAGAACAAAGAGGTCTATAAGCGCCTTATCGTCAGCGAAGATAACAAAACCCTGCTTGGAGCGGTGCTGGTCGGTGATACCAGCGACTTCGGCAACCTGCTGCAGCTGGTGCTGAACGCCATCGAACTGCCGGAAAACCCGGACGCACTGATCCTTCCGGCGCACGCGGCGGGTGGGAAACCGTCGATTGGCGTCGATAAACTGCCGGACAGCGCGCAAATCTGCTCCTGCTTCGACGTCACCAAAGGTCACCTGATCGCCGCTATCAACAAAGGCTGCCACACCGTCGCCGCCCTGAAAGCGGAAACCAAAGCCGGTACTGGCTGCGGCGGCTGTATCCCGCTGGTGACCCAGGTCCTGAACGCCGAGCTGGCGAAACAGGGTATCGAAGTGAACAACAATCTGTGTGAACACTTCGCCTTCTCCCGTCAGGAGCTGTATCACCTGATCCGCGTGGAAGGGATCAAATCCTTCGACGCGCTGCTGGCAAAATACGGCACCGGCTACGGCTGCGAAGTCTGTAAACCGACCGTCGGCTCACTGCTGGCCTCCTGCTGGAACGAATACATTCTGCGTCCGCAGCATACGCCGCTGCAGGATACCAACGATAACTTCCTCGCCAATATCCAGAAGGACGGCACCTACTCGGTGATCCCACGTTCTGCTGGCGGCGAAATCACTCCGGAAGGGCTGATGGAAGTGGGCCGTATCGCCCGCGAGTTTAATCTTTACACCAAAATTACCGGCTCTCAGCGTCTGGGCCTGTTCGGCGCGCAGAAAGACGACCTGCCGGAAATCTGGCGTCAGCTGATCGCCGCCGGTTTCGAAACCGGTCATGCCTACGCCAAAGCGCTGCGCATGGCGAAAACCTGCGTCGGCAGCACCTGGTGCCGCTACGGCGTGGGCGACAGCGTCGGCTTCGGTGTCGAGCTGGAGAACCGCTATAAGGGTATCCGTACCCCGCACAAAATGAAGTTCGGCGTCTCGGGCTGTACCCGCGAATGTGCGGAAGCCCAGGGCAAAGACGTGGGCATTATCGCCACCGAAAAAGGCTGGAACCTGTACGTCTGCGGCAACGGCGGCATGAAACCACGCCACGCGGATCTGCTGGCAGCGGATCTCGACCGCGATACCCTGATCCACTACCTCGACCGCTTTATGATGTTCTATATCCGCACCGCCGATAAGCTGACCCGTACCGCGTCCTGGCTGGAAGGCATGGAAGGCGGCATCGAGTACCTGAAGAGCGTCATTATTGACGACAAGCTGGGCTTTGATGCCCAGCTGGAAGCTGAAATGACTCGCCTGCGTGCGGCGGTGACCTGTGAATGGACAGAAACCGTCAACGACCCGCAGGCCCAGGTCCGCTTCCATCACTTTATCAACAGCGCCCAGCGCGACCCGAACGTGCAGGTGGTGGCAGAACGTCAACAGCATCGTCCGGCGACCCCGTACGAGCGCATCCCGGTTACTCTGGTGGAGGAAAACGCATGAGCCAGTGGCACAGTATCTGTCAGCTAAGCGACATTATCCCGGCCACCGGCGTCTGTGCGCTGGTGGGCAGTGAGCAGGTCGCAGTCTTCCGCCCCCGCGATGACGAGCAGGTGTTCGCCATCAGCAACATTGACCCTTTCTTCTGTGCAAGCGTGCTCTCCCGCGGCCTTATCGCCGAACACCAGGGCGAGCTGTGGGTTGCCAGCCCGCTGAAAAAGCAGCGCTTCCGACTGCGTGACGGGCTCTGTATGGAAGATGAAAGCCATTCGATCGCCCGCTATGACGTCCGGGTAAAAGACGGCATCATCCAGCTGAAAGCCTGATACCGACGGGGGCGCTGCCCCCGTTTTTTCCCTCCTGCCGATACTTTTTCTGGCACCGTATTTCTGTGTGCGGGTTGCTGCTATGCTAACCGCAAAAAAGAGCGGAACGCCCTCCTGAAGCTGGCGACGTCTTATTAAGAGGAAATGTCGTGGATCACTTGCCCATCTTCTGTCAGTTACGCGATCGCCCCTGCCTGCTGGTCGGCGGCGGTGACGTGGCTGAACGTAAAGCGCGATTGCTTATGGAGGCCGGTGCCCGGCTGACCGTTAACGCCCTCGCGTTTGCCCCACAGTTCGAGGTCTGGGCGCAGGCAGGGATGCTCACCCTGGCTGAAGGCCCATTTGATGAGGCTCTTCTGGAACCTTGCTGGTTGGCTATCGCCGCCACCGACGATGATGCCGTCAACCAGCACGTCAGTCAGGCGGCGGAAGCCCGTCGCATCTTCTGTAACGTGGTGGACGCTCCGCGACAGGCCAGCTTTATTATGCCGTCAATTATCGATCGCTCTCCGCTGATGGTGGCCGTCTCCTCCGGCGGCACCTCGCCGGTGCTGGCCCGCCTTCTGCGGGAAAAGCTGGAGTCGGTTCTGCCCCAGCATCTTGGCAAAGTCGCCTACTACGCGGGGCAGCTGCGCGGGCGGGTTAAAAAGCAGTTTGCTACCATCAGCGAGCGTCGACGCTTCTGGGAAAAATTCTTTATCAACGACCGGCTCGCCCAGTCGCTTGCCAACCAGGACGAGCAGTCCGTCACCGCCATCACCGATCGGATGCTCGGCGAGTCGCTCGATCATCGCGGTGAAGTAGTGCTGGTCGGCGCAGGCCCCGGCGATGCGGGCCTGCTGACGTTAAAAGGTCTGCAGCAAATCCAGCAGGCCGATGTGGTGGTCTATGACCGACTGGTTTCCGACGAGATAATGAATCTGGTCAGACGCGATGCGGATCGCATCTTTGTCGGCAAGCGTGCGGGTTATCACTGCGTGCCGCAGGAGGAGATTAACCAGATCCTGCTCAAAGAAGCGCAGCAGGGTAAGCGCGTGGTGCGCCTGAAGGGCGGCGATCCCTTTATCTTTGGCCGCGGTGGCGAAGAGCTGGAAACCCTGTGCGACGGCGGCATTCCCTTCTCGGTCGTGCCGGGGATCACTGCCGCCTCCGGCTGCTCCGCCTATTCCGGTATACCGCTGACCCACCGGGACTACGCCCAAAGCGTACGGCTGGTAACCGGCCATCTGAAAACCGGCGGCGAACTGGACTGGGAAAATCTGGCAGCAGAAAAACAGACCCTGGTGTTCTACATGGGACTGAATCAGGCCGCGGCTATTCAGGCGAAGCTTATTGAGTTCGGGATGTCGGCAGAGATGCCGGTGGCGCTGGTCGAAAATGGCACCTCGGTGCAGCAGCGGGTCGTGGACGGCAGTTTGTCACAGCTGGGAGAACTGGCGGGACAGGTCGCCAGTCCGGCGCTGATTATCGTCGGCCGGGTGGTGGGGCTACGGGATAAACTTAACTGGTTCTCAAGCCATTAAGCCAACAGGGGCGTTATCGCCCCTGTTTCCGTATCAGACTCAGAAACTTTCCCACTCCTCCTGCGTTTGCGCGCGCGCAACGGGCGCAGTTCTGACGGGCGGCTTCATAGCTATCCGGGCTGCACCGGCTTTTTCAGCAATCTGATCCCCGACCTGGAACACCGCCACCGCGCTTTCGAGTAAAACGGACTGAGATGCGACACCGGAAGCGGTGGTCGCCACCTCTTCCACCAGCGCGGCATTCTGCTGGGTGACCTGATCCATCTGACTGAGCGCGATCCGAATCTGCTCCACGCCGCTGCTTTGTTCATTCGAGGCGATGGTGATCTCCTCCATTATGTTGGCGAAGTTATTCACGGATGCGGCGAGCAGGTTCATATTATCGCCGGCATTATTGGCCAGCCCCACGCCAGCACCAATTTCGGTTGACGCTAAGTCCAACAGGCCACCGATCTCTTTTGCCGAGGTCGCACAACGCTGGGCCAGACTACGTACTTCCCCGGCGACAACGGCGAATCCCCTTCCCTGTTCTCCGGCACGCGCCGCCTCTACGGCGGCGTTGAGCGCCAGGATATTGGTCTGGAAAGCAATAGAGTCAATAACCTGAATGATATCGCTGACCTGCTGCGCATTGGTATTGATGGTGTTCATCTTGCCCACCATCTCATTCATCAGGGCTTCTCCCTGCTTCGCAATACCGGTGGCTGAGTGCACCATGACCATCGCCTGGCGAGCGTTATCCGCATTCTGCTGCACCGTCGAGCTAATCTGCTCCATACTGGCTGCGGTCTGGGTCAGCGCCGCAGCCTGCTCTTCGGTACGGCTGGAGAGATCGGTATTACCAGCCGCAATTTCCTGGGAGCCCAGGCTGATACTTTCCGCCCCCTGTCGCACGCTGAGGATAGTGGCAGCTAAACCACGCTGCATTTTTTCCAGACCTGCATAGAGACGACCAATCTCATTTTTTGATCTTGTCTCAGGGTAGTTTCGCAGATCGCCACGTTCAATTAAATTAAAGTGTTCAATCATATTACTGAGCGGGTAAATCAGGCTGTGTTTCATACCATAGTGCACTAACAATAACAGCGCCAGGGTGACAATCGCCATACCAATAAATAACTCAGTGAACGTAGAAAAAGATCCCTGTGCCTGATGAAATTTCTGGTCATATTTGTCATTAGCCAGCTTGTAGTAATTTTTATAGATATTATCAAAATCACTGCGGGTACGGTTTTTTTCGTCCGTCATCCGGTGAATGCCGTTGAGCATTTCCTCCGAATTGGTTTT
>DATEKR010000087.1:0-4531 GCA_035277345.1 Enterobacteriaceae bacterium | reverse complement strand
TGGCGGCCCTGCGCACCGCCAATCCGCAGGTGCCGGTGGAGCTGGTGACCACGTCAGCGAGCGGGCTGGATCCGCATCTGTCGCCTCAGGCGGTGGAGTGGCAGATCCCACGGGTCGCGAAGGCTCGCCAGCTGTCCGTCGACCAGGTTGAGGCGCTGGTTTCCGCCCATACCCAGACCCCGCTGGTGAGTTTTATCGGCCAGCCGGTGGTTAATATTGTTGAGCTAAATATGGCGCTGGACGCGCTCAAGGATAACTAAGCCATGACTGACGAGCCTCTGCGCCCGGACCCTGACCGCCTGCTGGAGCAAACCGCCCGGCCGCATCGCGGCAGGCTGAAGGTTTTTTTTGGCGCCTGTGCGGGCGTCGGGAAAACTTACGCCATGCTGGTCGAAGCGCAGCGGCTCCGGGCGCAGGGGCTGGATATTCTGATTGGTGTCGTAGAGACCCACGGCCGTAAGGAGACGGCCGCTCTACAAAACGGGCTGGCGACCCAGCCCCTTAAAGCCGTAGCCCATCGCGGGCGCACCCTGATGGAATTTGACCTCGACGCCGCCCTTGCGCGGCGTCCGGCGTTGATATTGATGGACGAACTGGCCCACAGCAACGCGCCGGGTTCGCGCCATCCGAAGCGCTGGCAGGATGTGGACGAGCTGCTGGAGGCCGGGATCGATGTCTTTACCACCGTCAACGTTCAGCATCTGGAAAGCCTCAACGATGTCGTCAGCGGGGTCACCGGTATCCAGGTACGCGAAACCGTACCGGACCCCTTCTTTGACGCCGCCGATGAGGTGGTGCTGGTGGATCTTCCCCCGGACGATCTTCGCCAGCGCCTCAACGAGGGCAAGGTCTATATCGGCGGCCAGGCCGAGCGCGCCATTGAGCACTTCTTCCGTAAAGGTAACCTTATCGCCCTGCGCGAGCTGGCCCTGCGCCGCACCGCCGACCGGGTTGACGATCAGATGCGCGCCTGGCGCGATACTCAGGGCCAGGACAAGGTCTGGCACACCCGCGACGCCATTTTGCTCTGCATCGGCCACCAGACCGGCAGCGAAAAACTGGTCCGCGCCGCCGCCCGTCTCGCGGCCCGGCTCGGCAGCGCCTGGCATGCGGTCTATGTGGAAACCCCTTCCCTGCACCGACTGCCGGAACGCCAGCGCCGGGCGATCCTCAGCGCGCTGCGCCTCGCCCAGGAGCTGGGAGCGGAAACCGCAACGCTTGCCGATACAGAAGAGGAAAAAGCCGTGGTGCGCTACGCCCGCGAGCATAACCTCGGCAAAATTATGCTCGGCCGTCAGAGCCGTCGTCGCTGGTGGAGCGGAGAGAGCTTCTCCGACCGTCTGGCTCGCCGCGCGCCGGATCTCGATCTGGTGATCGTCGCCCTTGAGGATAAACCCGCGCCTCTGCCGGTGAAAAATACCGATAACCGCCCGCTAATGGAAAAATGGCGGGTCCAGATCCAGGGCTGTCTGGTAGCGCTGGGCCTGTGTACGCTGATAACCCTGGTGGCGATGCAGTGGCTGACCGCCTTCGACGCCGCTAACCTGGTGATGATCTATCTGCTGGGCGTGGTCATTGTTGCCCTGCTCTATGGCCGCTGGCCCTCGGTGCTGGCGACGGTCAGTAACGTGGTCAGCTTTGACCTCTTCTTTATTGCCCCTCGCGGCACGCTGGCCGTCTCCGACGTCCAGTATCTGCTGACCTTCGCGGTGATGCTTACCGTCGGCCTGACCATCGGCAATCTGACTGCTGGGGTGCGCTATCAGGCACGGGTGGCCCGCTATCGGGAGCAACGCACCCGCCATCTGTATGAGATGTCGAAGGCGCTGGCGGTGGGGCGCAGCGAGTCAGATATCGCCGCCACCAGCGAGCAGTTTATCCAGTCAACCTTCCACGCCCGCAGTAAAATTCTGCTCCCGGACGACAATGGCCGACCGGTACCCGTTACGCCAGGCCAGGGCATTACGCCCTGGGATGACGCCATCGCGCGCTGGAGCTTTGACAAGGGCCAGCCCGCAGGCGCAGGCACCGATACCCTGCCCGGCGTGCCTTATCAGATCCTGCCCCTGAAAAGTGCCAGCCACGTCTGGGGGCTGGTGGTGATTGAGCCGGGCAATCTGCGTCAGTTGATGATCCCTGAGCAGCAGCGCCTGCTGGAAACCTTTACCCTGCTGGTCGCCAGCGCCCTCGAGCGCCTGGCGCTGACCAGCCGCGAGCAGCAGGCAAGGCTTGCCAGCGAGCGGGAAAGCATTCGCAACGCGCTGCTGGCGGCGCTCTCTCACGATTTGCGTACGCCTCTGACGGTGCTGTTTGGTCAGGCGGAGATCCTGACGCTCGACCTGGCCAGCGAAGGCTCAAAACACGCTCCGCAGGCCAATGAGATCCGCCAGCACGTGCTCAATACCACCCGACTGGTCAATAACCTGCTGGATATGGCGCGGATTCAGTCCGGCGGCTTTAATCTGAAAAAAGAGTGGCTGACTCTGGAAGAGGTTATCGGCAGCGCCCTGCGCACGATGGATCCGGGTCTGGGCGGCCGCCATATCACCCTCTCCCTGCCCGATCCTCTGATGCTGGTGCAGGTGGACGGTCCTTTGTTTGAGCGGGTGCTGATTAACCTGCTGGAAAATGCCCTTAAGTATGCCGGTTATCAGGCAACCATCGGCATCCGCGCCCGTAATGAAGAGCAGCATCTCGTGCTGGAGGTGTGGGATAGCGGCCCGGGCATTCCGTCGGGTCAGGAGCGGGCGATTTTTGCCAAATTCGCCCGGGGTAATAAGGAGTCGGCCATTCCCGGCGTGGGTCTGGGTCTGGCCATCTGTCAGGCGATTGTTGAGGTGCACGGCGGCACCATTTCCTCGGCTAATCAACCGGAAGGCGGTGCCTGCTTCCGTGTTGCACTGCCGATAGAGTCGCCCCCGCAACTGGATGAACTAGCCGAGGAACTGTGATCAACGTTCTGATTGTTGAAGATGAACAGGCTATCCGCCGCTTTCTGCGTACCGCGCTGGAAGCGGAAGGCCTGCGCGTGTATGACGCCGATACCCTTCAGCGGGGCCTGCTCGAAGCAGCTACCCGCAAACCGGACCTGGTGATCCTCGACCTCGGCCTGCCGGACGGTGACGGCATCGATTTTATTCGCGATCTGCGCCAGTGGAGCCCGATCCCGGTGATCGTGCTTTCCGCCCGCACGGAAGAGCACGACAAAATTGCCGCCCTCGACGCCGGAGCCGATGACTACCTCAGCAAGCCGTTTGGCATCGGAGAACTGCAGGCGCGGCTGCGCGTTGCCCTACGCCGCCACGCTGCCGGAAGCGCCAGCGAGCCGGTTATTCACTTTGGTGAAACCCAGGTCGATCTCTCGACCCGCCGTATTCAGCGCGGCACGGAGGAGATCCACCTGACGCCTATCGAATTTCGCCTGCTGGCGGTGCTGCTCAATAATCCCGGCAAGGTGCTGACCCAGCGCCAGCTCTTAAACCAGGTCTGGGGGCCAAACGCCGTCGAGCATAGCCACTATCTGCGCATCTATATGGGCCATCTGCGCCAGAAGCTGGAGCAGGACCCTGCCCGCCCCCGTCATTTACTTACAGAAACGGGGATCGGCTACCGCTTTATACCGTAAAAAAAACGCCTCCCGAAGGAGGCGTTAGTATTTTAGCCTGTAACCTTATCAGGCTTTGTTCAGCACTTCGCTGACAATTTCCACCGCTTCTTTTTCAATCAGCTTACGGTGTTCATCGCCGAGGAAGCTTTCGCAGTAGATTTTGTAAGCGTCTTCAGTGCCCGACGGACGGGCAGCGAACCAGCCGTTTTCCGTCATCACCTTCAGGCCGCCAATTGACGCGCCGTTACCCGGTGCCGCGGTCAGACGCGCGGTTATGGGGTCGCCTGCCAGGGTGCTGGCGCTCACCATTTCCGGAGAGAGTTTCGACAGCGCCGCTTTCTGCGCAGAGCTGGCTCCCGCCTGCAGACGGTTGTAGCTCGGCGCACCGAAGCGGGCAGCCAGTTCGTCATAGTGCTGCTGCGGATTTTTACCGGTTACGGCAGTGATTTCCGCCGCCAGCAGACACATGATGATCCCGTCTTTGTCGGTGGACCACGGCGTACCGTCGAAGCGCAGGAAGGACGCGCCCGCGCTCTCTTCGCCGCCGAAGCCAAAGCTACCATCGAACAGGCCGTCAACAAACCATTTAAAGCCGACCGGCACTTCCACCAGTTTACGGCCCAGGTCATTCACCACACGGTCAATCATCGCCGAGGAGACGAGGGTTTTGCCGACGGCAACCTCTTTGCCCCATTGCGGACGATTCTGGAACAGATAGTTGATCGCCACCGCCAGATAATGGTTCGGGTTCATCAGACCGGCCGGGGTAACAATACCGTGACGGTCATAGTCCGGGTCGTTGGCAAAGGCCAGATCGAACTTATCGCGCAGGGCCAGCAGACCCGCCATCGCACACTCTGACGAGCAGTCCATGCGGATCGCGCCGTCTTTATCGAGGTGCATAAAGCGGAAGGTCTGATCCAC
>DATEKR010000086.1:0-3756 GCA_035277345.1 Enterobacteriaceae bacterium | reverse complement strand
GAAAAAAATATCCATAACCTAAATTTACGTCGATGAAATAGCTGTGTTAAAATGCGCCTCTTACTAAGGAAGAGCGGAGTGTTCTCTCCGTCTGGCAGACATGGAATCCCAAAATGTTAACTTTTATCGTTAGTATTGCTTTCTTGCTGACGTTCGCAGTTTTCTGTTTTACTAAGCATTACAAAGTAGTAAGTAAAAGAAAGCTATTACCTGGGCACCGAAGAGGCGCGATTAAGAAGAAAGTGTGAATATAGTTTATTTACTATTCTCCTCGCTAATTAATACGGGTTATTATATTTGTTTGTTGATTGAACAATAAATACCACTTATTCATAAAAAAGTGTTTCCGGGCTCTATTCTTATTACGAGAAATATAAGGGCGTCATACCATTAGCTGGCGTATAAAAGCGATATTCTCTGCCTTTTCCAGCGCCACCATCTGTTGATAAATCTCTCCGGCGTTGTCTGTTCTCCTGCAGCAGTCGATAAACTTCGCCTCACGCTCGGCGGGGCTAAAGGGCTCTTTCAGCGTGCCTCTGGCCTGCAGACGCGAATGGCTAAGCGTACTGCCGTCTTTAAGCGTCACCGTTACCCTGTGGGGCAGGTTCGCATTTTCCGCCTCCTGCTCCGGGCTCCATGCCGTCATGCTGATCCGCGCCAGCCTGTGCTCGTTGGCCTGAGCCGCTACGGCGGATGGGGTAAAATCTTCCACGCTCAGCGCGCCTTTTTCCAGCATCACCGCCACGCAGTAAGGCATGGAGAAACGGGCCTGCATCTCATCCGTGGGCTGTGGATAGGCGAGATTGCGCCAGTTGGCGATACCCACCTGACAGTGAACCTGCTCGATATCGTGATCTCTGAGATCGTACTGCGCCTGAAGATCGGCTATCGCATCCAGGATGCGGTGCGTGGAGCCACAGCAGGGGTATTTTTTCGGCATCAGCCCGACGGATTCAATCACGTGCTGAGGATCATGAAGTCGCGTCGGGCGGGTCAGTGTCCCGGCGTAGAGTTCGGCAAAACCCTGCGCGCATTCCAGAATATCGAGCCGCCCGTGCAGGCCGGTGCGGGCCAGCAGCGCGGCGTCGACCGCATTGCGCGCCGCCATTCCGGCATGAAAGGGTTTGAGCGGCGTGCCGAACTGGCCTTTCACGCCGCTGGCCAGGCTAACCGCGATGCTCAGGGTGCGGGCGATGGCGGCTGCATCCAGCCCCATCAGGGCCGCAACGCCCGCCGCGCTGCCGATACAGCCGATGGTCGAGGTGCCGTGCCAGCCCGCGGTGTAGTGGCCGTAGCCGACGACATCCCCGATAAAGGCCTGGGCCTGCAGGCCGACCAGATACGCGGCAATCAGTTCCGCGCCGCTGTTTTTCTGCGCCAGCGCCACCGGCAGCAGCGCCGGAAGCAGTACCGCCGAGGCGTGGCTCATGCCCGGCGCGAAATTATCGTCATAGTCGATAGCGTGGGCGGCAGTGGCGTTGAGCAGCGCTGATTGCGCCGGCCCGTGCGGTGCGTCACCCAGCATCTGTTGAACGGCCCGGGTGGAAAAATCGTCCCGCCCGGCGGCCAGGCAGGCGAGCGTATCGGTAATGGCCTCGCGGGCAAGCTGCTGCGCTCGCGGGCTGAATAACGCAGGCGCAGCACACCACTGCGCCAGGGTTTCAATCAGGGTCATAGGTCTGGCTCCTCGGGGTCAGGATTCGCTTGCGGCAAGAAATTCACGGGTGTAGCTTTCATCGGCTTCGCCGCGTCGCAGACGTTCGGCGCTGAGCTCTTCCAGCAGCCTGCCGTGATGCATAATGCCCACCCGCTCGCACAGATGGGTGACGACGGCCAGGTCGTGGGTCACCAACAAATAGGTGAGATTGCGCTGCTGGCGCATCCGGCTCAGCAGATTAAGAATTTCCGCCTGGACGGAGACGTCCAGCGCCGAGGTTGGCTCATCCAGCAGCAGCACCGAGGGTTCGAGGATCAGCGCCCGGGCAATGGCAACGCGCTGACGCTGGCCGCCGGAGAGCTGATGCGGATAGCGATAACGAAACGCATCCGATAGCCCAACCGCATGTAGTACCTCGCTAATCCGCGCCTCATGCCTGTCCATGCCGTGCAGCTTAAGCGGCTCGCGCAGGCTGGCCCAGACCATTTTGCGCGGATGCAGGGACGCATAAGGGTCCTGAAACACCATCTGCACCTGACGATAAAAGGGCTTGTCGCGCAGAGGCTGCTGTTCGCGGTTATTAAACAGAATATGGCCGCGATAGTCGTGATTCAGCCCGGCCAGCGCCCGCAGCAGGGTCGACTTCCCGCAGCCGGACTCGCCAATCAGGCCGTAACTCTCACCGCGTGCCAGGGTCATATTGACCAGGTCCACGACCTGACGGCGCTGGCTGCCCCGGCCAAAGGCGATGGCTAAATCAACCATTTCGATACTGCGCTCTGCGCCTGGGATGGGGTTCATAGTATCTCTCCGTTACGGTAACAGGGGCCGTTTAGCCAGGCCGGGTCGCGGGTCGGCACCCGCAGGGTGTCCACCGGTTCGCGCAGTCTCGGCTGGCTGGCGAGCAGCGCCTGGGTGTACGGGTGACAAGCCTGGTCAAGCCGATCGGCGCGGAGTTCTTCCACGATACGTCCGGCATACATCACCAGTACCCGGTCGCAGAAGCGTGAAACCAGATTCAGGTCGTGGGTGATAAACAGCAGCCCGGTTTGTCGGCGGGCCAGCTGTTCGTCGAGGATGTTCAGAACCTGACGGCGAACGGTCACGTCCAGCGCCGAAGTGGGCTCATCGGCGATAATCAGGTCCGGTTCCGGGATTAGCATCATGGCGATCATCACCCGCTGGCCCATCCCACCGGAGATTTCATGCGGATAGAGACGCGCGACTTTTTCAACCTCACGAATATGTACCGAGGCGAGCATCTCGTGCGCTCGTTCGCGGGCTTCAGCCTTGCTGACCCGGCGGTGCAGACGCCAGGCTTCCGCCACCTGATCCCCGATACGCATCAGGGGATTGAGGGAGAAACGCGGGTCCTGGAGGATCATCGAAATCCGGTTGCCGCGGATGGTCCGCATCTGTCGTTCGCTGCTGCCCAGCAAATCGATCTCGCCAAAACGCATTTTGCTGGCGCTGATCCGGCCGATTTTCGGCGTCAGCCTGAGCAGGGCGCGGCAGGTCTGCGATTTTCCGGAGCCGGATTCGCCGACAATCGCCACTTTTTCCCGTCCGACCTGGAAACTGACGTCGCGTACCGCCAGATGATCCTCATGGGCACCCTTAAACAGGATGCTCAGGTTTTCGACCTCTAACAGCGGAGTATTATTCATGGCGGAGATCCATCACGTCGCGCAGGCCATCACCGAGCAGGTTGAAGGCGAGACTGGTAAACAGAATGGCTAAACCGGGAATGGCCGCAATCCAGCCATTGGTCAGCATAAACTCGCGTCCGGAGGCCAGCATCGCCCCCCATTCCGGGCTGGGTGCCTGAGCGCCGAGCCCGAGAAAGCCCAGCCCGGCGGCGGTCAGAATAATGGCCGCCATATTGAGGGTGACGCGCACCACCACAGAAGGCAGGCACATCGGCATAATATGGCGCAGGATAATGTGCCATGAAGACGCGCCCTGCAGCCGGACCGCGGCGATATAGTCCATTTTGCGGATCGCCAGGGTTTCCGCCCTGGCCAGACGCGCAATCGGCGGCCAGGCGGAAAGCGAAATGGCAATGATGGCGTTTTCAATCCCTGGACCGAGCGCGGCCA
>DATEKR010000085.1:0-3981 GCA_035277345.1 Enterobacteriaceae bacterium | reverse complement strand
TCAGGCCGGGTTTGCCCACAGCGAACTCTGGTTCCAGTGCTTTAACTTTGGTTCACTGATCGCGCTGAAAGAAGGAGCCGTCGAATGATTGAGTTCGCCAGCTTCTATCAACTGATCGCCAGAGGTCCGCTGTCCCACTGGCTGGAAACCCTGCCGGCACAGCTCGGCACCTGGCAGCGAGAAAATCAGCACGGCAAGTTTAAGCAGTGGTCCAACGCCGTTGAATTTATGCCGGAAATGACGCCGCATCATCTGGATCTGCTTAACGGGGTGATTGCACAAAGCGAAACACCGTTGGGCGAAGGTCAGATCCGCCGTATCGAAACCCTGCTGCGCAATCTGATGCCGTGGCGCAAAGGCCCTTTCTCTCTCTACGACGTCAATATTGATACGGAATGGCGCTCAGACTGGAAGTGGGATCGCGTTCTGCCGCATCTGTCCGATTTGCGCGGGCGCACCATTCTCGACGTCGGCTGCGGCAGCGGTTACCACATGTGGCGTATGATTGGCGCAGGCGCTGCGCTTACGGTCGGCATCGACCCGATGCAGCTTTTCCTCTGCCAGTTTGAAGCCGTACGTAAACTGCTGGGCAACGACCAGCGCGCACATCTTCTGCCTCTGGGCATTGAACAACTCCCGGCGCTAAAAGCCTTTGATACAGTCTTTTCGATGGGCGTGCTCTACCACCGCCGCTCCCCGCTTGAGCATCTGTGGCAATTAAAAGATCAGCTGGTCAGCGAAGGCGAGCTGGTGCTGGAAACCCTGGTCATTGAAGGCGACGAAAACGCCGTTCTTGTTCCGGGTGAACGCTATGCGCAGATGCGCAATGTCTACTTTATTCCGTCTGCCCCGGCGCTCAAAAACTGGCTGGAGAAATGCGGCTTTGTCGACGTCCGCATCGTGGATGTGTCAGTGACCTCCACCGACGAACAACGCGGCACCGACTGGATGATCACCGAGTCCCTGCCCGACTTCCTCGACCCTAACGACCGCAGCAAAACCCTCGAAGGCTATCCGGCCCCGATGCGAGCGGTGCTGATCGCGAAAAAACCCTAGTTTTCCACTATTTTTTTCCGAAGATTTCGTGTTGCAGCAAGGCGGCAACGAGTGAGAGACCGGGAGCTTACACCAGTAAGTGACCGGTTCGAGCGAGGCGGCCAACGCAGCTGCGGCACGAAAGATGAAGGAAAAAAAGGCCCCTGTTGAAATTGCAGGGGCCTGGTACAAGAACATCATATTGGGCGATATGATGCGCGGTAAAAATCGGGTCTAACGCTGTTGATGACGGGCAATCATCGACTTCATTACCGCTACGGCTTCACCATCAACACCGTAACGGGCGTATTCATCAGCATCCGCATCGGCCGACATTGACAGGCCTGTATTGCGATAACGCATTGGCGACGGCGTCCATTTTCCGGCGGAGCTGTGCACTTCTCTCACTCCGGCATCAAGAAACTGCTGCAGGTTTGCGGCACGCACGCCTGCACCGGCCATTATGATTGGGACACCGGAACGCTTGCTGAGTTCCGTAATTAATTGCAGTCCTTTTTCTGCGCTGGCCTGCTGACCGGACGTCAGGATCCTCGCCACGCCCAGTTCCGCAAGATTATCAAAGGCCTGCCGCGGGTCGGCACACATATCAAATGCGCGATGAAAAGTGACCGCCATTCCCCCGGCAGCCGTCATAATCTGACGCATCCTCGGCATATCGACTTCGCCATCCTGATTCAGCACGCCGGTGACCAGACCGGGAAACCCCAGCGCCCTGACGTGACGAATATCTTCCAGCATGGCGGTAAATTCGCTGTGACTGTAAAAAAAATCGCCGCCGCGCGGCCGAATAATCGGGTGCACCGGGATAGTGACCGTTTCTCGCGTCGCCTGCAGTACCCCGGTGGAAGGCGTCAGCCCGCCCTCTTTGGGCGCGGCGCAGAGTTCAATCCTGTCCGCACCATTCTGCTGTGCAGTCAGCGCGCTCTCGGTGCTATAACAGCAAACTTCCAGCAGTGTCATCGCGTTTCTCCTTAACGTTCGCTGGCGACGATAGCCTCAATCGACCAGGGGTGGAATTTCAGGGTAACCTTGCCGTCGGTGACCGCCAGCGTCGGATTCGGCAGACGCTCGCGTTCGCCGCGCGGGGAACTGGTTTTCACCGCAATCCCCGGCTGGCTCAGCCCTTCATCACTGAGCAGCGCCAGCGCACGTGCATTCAGGGTTTCCGGCTCGCCGGGCAGCACGATCTCAATATGCTCCCAGCCTTCATGAGGATAGCGCTTTTCGCCCGGCCAGGGCAGTTCGACCACGCTAAACCGCCAGTGGGCGACACGCACCGGCTGATGCAATTTAAACAGGCAGATGGGGCGACCGTTGATCGTATTTTCCGACAGCAGCTCACCGCACTGCTCCAGACCCTGACGCCAGCGCTCGGCGGTGGCATTTTGATGGCAACGCAGGGAGATATGGTCGGCGTCAAGAGGCGCGATATCCAGCCCCAGTCGCTCGGCCAGGGCGTGCAGCGCCTCGCTGAAACGGGGAAGATCCGCCGCAATATCCTGAAGTGAGTCAATGTTCTGCCAGTCGGTCATGATTCGGTCTCTGCTCGTCAATTTAGGGGCTAATCTACCCTGGTGCGTCCGGGCAACCAACCGCTGAACGCACGACGGGTTATTTTCTCTCCAGTGGAACAACACAACCCGGCACAGAGCGGCCCCGGTGCTGACGCCATCGGGCAAATGCAGTATACTCCCGCCTTAATTTATCCACACCCTGGCGCCGCACCGGCCTTGCCCATGCTGCTGCGCCATTAAAGTAAGGTATTCCGGTGAACATTCAGGCTCTTCTCTCAGCAAAAGTCAGTCAGGCCATGATTGCGGCGGGCGCACCCGCCGATTGCGAACCTCAGGTTCGTCAGTCCGCAAAAGTGCAGTTTGGCGATTATCAGGCCAACGGCATGATGGCGGTGGCGAAACAACTGCGCATGGCCCCACGACAGCTTGCAGAGCAGGTTCTGACCCATCTTGACCTCAGCGGCATCGCCAGCAAGGTTGAGATCGCCGGTCCGGGCTTTATTAATATCTTCCTTGAGCCATCCTTCCTGGCCGAACACGTCACCACAGCGCTTAAATCTGAGCGTCTTGGCATTACGCTGCCCGCGCAGCAGACCATTGTGGTCGACTACTCCGCCCCTAACGTAGCCAAAGAGATGCACGTGGGTCACCTGCGCTCGACCATTATCGGCGACGCAGCGGTACGCACCCAGGAGCTCCTCGGCCATAAAGTGATCCGCGCTAACCACGTCGGCGACTGGGGCACCCAGTTCGGGATGCTGATCGCGTTCCTCGAAAAACAGCAGCAGAACAACGCCGGTGAAATGGCCCTCGCGGACCTGGAAGTGTTCTACCGCGAAGCCAAAAAACACTACGACGAAGACGAAGCCTTTGCCGAGCGCGCGCGTAGCTACGTGGTGAAATTGCAGGGCGGAGACGAATACTGCCGTGAGATGTGGCGCAAGCTGGTCGATATCACCATGGCCCAGAACCAGGCGACCTACGAGCGCCTGAACGTCACCCTGACCCGCAATGACGTGATGGGTGAAAGCCTCTATAACCCGATGCTGCCGGGCATCGTAGCCGATCTCAAAGCTAAAGGTCTGGCGGTAGAGAGCGAAGGCGCAACCGTCGTTTTCCTTGACGAATTTAAAAACAAAGAAGGTGAGCCGATGGGCGTCATCATCCAGAAAAAGGATGGCGGCTATTTGTACACCACGACCGATATTGCCTGTGCGAAATACCGTCATGAGACGCTGCATGCGGACCGCGTGCTTTACTATATCGACTCCCGTCAGCACCAGCACCTGATGCAGGCCTGGACCATCGTGCGTAAAGCGGGCTATATCCCGGAAGCCATGCAGCTGGAACACCATATGTTCGGCATGATGCTGGGTAAAGACGGTAAGCCGTTCAAAACCCGCGCCGGTGG
>DATEKR010000084.1:0-3567 GCA_035277345.1 Enterobacteriaceae bacterium | reverse complement strand
GTCAGCGCGTGGTGCTCTGCTCTCCTCCGCCGATTGCCGATGAGATCCTCTATGCCGCCCAGCTCTGCGGCGTGCAGGAGATCTTTAACGTCGGCGGCGCTCAGGCTATCGCCGCCCTCGCCTTCGGCACCGAATCGGTACCGAAAGTGGATAAAATTTTTGGTCCCGGCAATGCCTGGGTCACCGAAGCCAAGCGCCAGGTCAGCCAGCGTCTCGACGGCGCGGCGATCGATATGCCTGCCGGTCCGTCCGAAGTGCTGGTCATCGCCGATGCCGGTGCCACGCCGGGTTTTGTCGCCTCCGACCTGCTTTCTCAGGCCGAGCAC
This sequence comes from Enterobacteriaceae bacterium, assembly GCA_035277345.1. Taxonomy (GTDB): domain Bacteria; phylum Pseudomonadota; class Gammaproteobacteria; order Enterobacterales; family Enterobacteriaceae; genus BIGb0383. The sequence goes on along the minus strand of DATEKR010000084.1, from coordinate 3,241 downwards.
GGCCCGGACTCTCAGGTGATCCTGCTGACGCCGGACGCGGAAATGGGTCGTCAGGTAGCGCAGGCCGTAGAACGCCAGCTCGCCGCTCTGCCGCGGGCGGAAACCGCCCGTCAGGCGCTTGCCGCCAGCCGTATTATCGTGGCGAAGGATCTGGCTCAGTGCGTTCAGATTTCTAATCAGTATGGCCCGGAGCACCTGATTATTCAGACCCGCAACGCGCGTGACCTGGTGGATGATATTACCAGCGCCGGTTCCGTATTCCTTGGCGACTGGTCCCCGGAATCCGCAGGTGACTATGCGTCCGGCACCAACCACGTGCTGCCGACCTACGGCTATACTGCCACCAGCTCAAGCCTGGGACTGGCGGATTTCCAGAAACGCATGACGGTACAGGAACTTTCCCGCGACGGTTTCCTGTCGCTGGCGTCAACCATTGAAACCCTGGCCGCCGCCGAGCGTCTGGACGCTCACAAAAACGCCGTCACGCTGCGCGTCAACGCCCTGAAGGAGCAAGCATGAGCATTGAAGATCTCGCCCGTAAAAATGTCCGCGAGCTGACGCCCTATCAGTCCGCCCGCCGCCTCGGCGGCAAAGGGGATGTCTGGCTGAACGCCAATGAATATCCGACGGCGGTGCCTTTTGATTTAACCCAGCAGAGCCTGAACCGCTACCCGGAATGCCAGCCAAAGGCGGTGATTGAAAACTATGCGCAATATGCAGGCGTGAAGCCGGAGCAGGTACTGGTGAGTCGCGGGGCAGACGAAGGTATCGAACTGCTGATCCGCGCTTTCTGTGAGCCGGGCCAGGACGCCGTGCTGTTCTGCCCACCGACCTACGGTATGTATAGCGTCAGCGCCGAAACCATCGGCGTGGCCTGGCGTACGGTACCGTCGCTTACAGACTGGCAGCTGGATTTGCAGGGCATCGCCGACCAGCTCGACGGCGTGAAGATCGTCTATGTATGCAGCCCGAATAACCCGACAGGGCAGATTATCAATCCTCAGGATCTTCGCACCCTGCTGGAGATGACCCGGGGCAAAGCTATCGTCGTCGCCGATGAGGCCTATATTGAATTTTGCCCGCAGGCCTCGCTGGTCAGCTGGCTTGCCGAGTATCCGCACCTCGTCGTGCTGCGTACGCTGTCGAAAGCTTTTGCCCTGGCAGGCCTGCGCTGCGGCTTCACGCTGGCGAATGAAGAGGTTATCGCCCTGCTGATGAAAGTTATTGCGCCTTATCCGCTCTCAACGCCGGTGGCGGATATTGCCGCTCAGGCGCTGAGCCCGCTGGGTATTGTGGCGATGCGCGAGCGGGTGGCAAAGATTCTGGTCGAGCGCCAGTATCTGGTTGCCGCGCTACGGGATATTCCCTGCGTCGAAGCCGTCTTCGATTCGGAGACCAACTATATTCTTGCGCGGATCGCGACGTCGAGCGCGGTCTTTAAATCTCTGTGGGATCAGGGCATTATCCTGCGTGATCAAAACAACCAACCCTCCTTAAGCGGCTGCCTGCGTATTACCATCGGCACCCGTGAAGAGAGCCAGCGCGTCATCGACGCCTTACGTGCGGAGTCTGTATGAGTCAGAAGACCCTTTTTATCGATCGTGATGGCACGCTGATCGCCGAGCCACCAACGGATTATCAGGTAGACCGCCTGGAGAAGCTGGCCTTTGAGCCGCAGGCGATCCCGGTTCTGCTGCAGCTGCAAAAAGCGGGCTACAAACTGGTGATGATCACCAACCAGGACGGTCTGGGCACCGACAGCTTCCCGCAGGCGGATTTCGACGGCCCGCACGACCTGATGATGCAGATTTTCACCTCCCAGGGCGTGGTGTTTGACGAAGTACTGATTTGCCCGCACCTGCCGGCTGATAACTGCGAATGCCGTAAGCCGAAAACCCAGCTGGTCACCGCGTATCTGGCCGAAGAGGCGCTGGATAAAGCCAATAGCTATGTCATTGGCGACCGCGCCACCGACATCGAGCTGGCAGACAATATGGGTATTGCCGGCCTGCGCTATAACCGCGAAACCCTCAACTGGGCGGCCATTGGCGAGCAGCTGACCCGTCGCGATCGCTATGCGCACGTGGAGCGTAATACGAAAGAGACGCAGATCGACGTTAAGCTGTGGCTCGACCGTGAAGGCGGCAGCAAAATCAATACCGGCGTCGGCTTCTTTGACCATATGCTGGATCAGATCGCCACCCACGGCGGCTTCCGTATGGAAGTGACGGTCAAAGGCGACCTCTATATTGACGATCATCACACCGTTGAAGATACCGGCCTCGCGCTGGGCGAAGCGCTGAAGCTGGCTCTTGGCGACAAGCGCGGCATTAATCGCTTTGGCTTTGTGCTGCCGATGGACGAGTGTCTGGCCCGCTGCGCGCTGGATATTTCCGGTCGTCCGCACCTGGAGTATAAAGCCGAGTTTACATACCAGCGCGTGGGCGATCTCAGCACCGAGATGATCGAGCACTTCTTCCGCTCCCTCTCCTATACCATGGCGGTGACCCTGCACCTGCGCACCAAGGGCAAGAACGATCACCACCGCGTGGAGAGCCTGTTTAAAGCCTTTGGCCGCACCCTGCGCCAGGCCATTCGCGTGGAGGGCGATACCCTTCCCTCCTCGAAAGGAGTGCTGTAATGAACGTGGTGATCATCGATACGGGCTGTGCCAACCTGAATTCGGTTAAGTCCGCCGTCAGTCGCCACGGCTACGACCCGGTGGTGAGCCGCGATCCGGACGTGGTCCTGCGCGCCGATAAGCTCTTTCTGCCGGGCGTCGGTACCGCTCAGGCGGCGATGGATCAGCTGCGCGAGCGCGAACTTATCGAACTGATTAAGGCCTGTACCCAGCCCGTGCTGGGGATCTGCCTCGGCATGCAGCTTTTAGGCCGCTTTAGCGAGGAGAACCAGGGCGTTGACCTGCTGGGCATCATCGATGAAGCCGTGCCTAAAATCCCCGACGTCGGCCTGCCGCTGCCGCATATGGGCTGGAACCGGGTCTACGCCAAAGCGGGTAACCGGCTTTTCCAGGGCATCGAAGACGGGGCGTATTTCTACTTTGTTCACAGCTATGCGATGCCGGTGAATACCAGCACCATTGCCCAGTGCAACTACGGTGAGCCATTTACCGCCGCCGTGCAGAAAGATAACTTCTACGGCGTTCAGTTTCACCCGGAGCGCTCGGGCGCTGCGGGCGCGCAGCTGCTGAAAAACTTCCTGGAGATGTGATGATTATTCC
>DATEKR010000083.1:0-2882 GCA_035277345.1 Enterobacteriaceae bacterium | reverse complement strand
GGAAACGTCCGTCGCCGCCAAACAGGTTATCCACGGCGATAAACACCAGGCTTGGCGAGAAGACGAACAGACCCGTTCCGCGCAGCGGCTTCAGGTGGATCAGGTTAAGGTTGGTCGGTACCGGCAGGTTACGTGCGTATTCGTGATACGGCTGAATACGGATAGCACCTACCGTGATGTCCGGGCTACGACGCAGCAGGTTGAACAGTCCCATACGGAACTGACGCGCAAAACGTTCGTTAATGATTTCCAGCGCCTGCAGACGTTCACGAACAACGCGACGCTGCGTATTGGGGTCATAAGGACGTACTCCGCCGTCACCGGCTGCCCCCAACTGCGGTTCATCGCTTTTGTCGCTGTCGCCGTTCAGCAGCGCATCAATTTCGGCCTGAGAGAGAATGCTATCGCCCATGTCGTTACCGCAAAATGAAAGCTGTATACAGAACGTCAGTGACTTCCTGCTTCGGCTGACCCGGGACCAGTGGTGGCGCGATGGTTTCTTTTATCGCGGTGACCAGATTCTGTTTACCGGTATCGGTCGCAAGCTGAGTCGCATCCTGACGAGAGAAGAGCAACAGCAGACGGCTGCGCACATCCGGCAGGTATTCGCTGATACGTGCACGGGTCGCATCATCTTTCAGACGCAGAGTGATACCCACATACAGCACCCGATCGGCATCGCCAAGGTTTACGGTAAACGTATCCAGCGCGAAAAAGACCGGCGTCGGAGGCGGCGGTGGTTCTGCGGCTGCGGCAGGCGCAGACGGCTCCTGATGCATACGCCAGTAACTATAGCCCGCGGTAGCGCAGGCGGCGAGGGTGATCAACACCAACAGCGGGATCCAGATAGAACGCTTACGTTTTTTGTTGAGGGCTGAGTCAGTCATCTGATACGGGCTTCCTGTTTCGGTACTGCTTATGACCTGATTATCCCGTGTCCTGTCCACGTCAAAGCGTGGAAAAGACGAGGATAATCACGCTACCTCTGGCGTTAGGCGAAGATATCGACCGCGCCATTCCCTCGGGCGACGGACTGCAGGCTGGCCGGGACATTCAGCGGCTCATCCTCTTCAGCACCAAAATTGCCCGCGCCGGATGTACCGGAACGCTGCGCCTGCTGCTGTTGAGAGGAGGACTGCTGCTGTCCCGCAAAGCTTTCACTGCTGATGCTGCTCTGGCCCAGCTGAATGCCGCTCTCTGCCAGATGCGTGCGCAGAACCGGCAGAGCCGCTTCCAGCGCCGCACGCACGTGGCTGTGGGCGGAAATCATCTGCAGCTGAGCCTGGTTGTCATCAAGCTTCAGGGTGATCTGGATTTGGCCCAGATCTTCAGGGTGCAGACGCAGCTCGGCGGTCTGCTGGCCCTGACGGGTGAACATCGTGACATGCTGGCTCACCGACTGCTGCCAGTCCGGGCTGCCGAGCGGAGCGTTAATCAGCGGTGCGGCAATACCCGACGGCGCGGCTGCGGTAATATGGCTGGCAGCGGATGGTGCCGCGATGATTGTCGGCGTGGTCGGCGTCGGGGTGGTGTCAATTTCTACCTTCGTCGCGTTGACCGGCGCGGCGGCCAGCTGCTGTGTAAAGGCCGTCATGTCATTCCCTTTTACTGCCGCGTTGCTGTCTTTACCTTTACCCGCCGCCAGCGCTGCTGCATCAGTGCTCAGGGCACTTTTTGCGGATGCCGCGGCTGCAGAAGCCAGAGACGCGGTGCCGCCTGTGGCCGTCGCTGTCGTCGGCGTCGCGGTCTGCTGATGCGGAAGCATCGCCAGCAGGGCGCTCAGGCCAGCCAGCTCTTCTTCGCTCAGATCGCTGTCGATATCGGCGGTCAGATCGCCACCACGCTGGGCGCTTTTGGACAGAGCACTCAGCGCATCGGTTTTCAGCGGCGCTGTCGTCAGACCGCTAAGCAGGCTCTGCCCGGCGGTGAGCTGAGCCAGTGAATCGTCGGCCAGGGTTTCCTGGTGGGCAAGCAGCTCGCTCAGTTTTGCGTTCAGGGCCAGCTTAGCATCTTTACCCGCGGCAAGATCCGGCAGGCCTTTTTGCAGACGCGCGCCTGCCGCCTGTAAATCCGCCAGAGAAAGGGCTTTATCGCCCTGCATAGCGCCATCACCCAGCGCGCCAGCCAGCAACGCCAGAAAATCCTGCGCGCCGTCTCCGCCTTTGGCCGACTGGCCAAAGATCGAGGTGTCGGCATCGCTTGCTACAATTTTGGGCAAAGAAATCATTCGGGTTTCCTCATGGTTGCCCGCTGGGCAAACTCATCCATTTTTTTCTGATCCAGACGGTTCTCCGCCAGGGTCGATGCGGCGATCTGCCGGTCCTGTAAGGTTTGCCAGGCCTGCAGTCGTTGTTTTTTCTCGCGCCAGAAGTTGAGCGCGATGTCGACTTTTTCCGTCCACTGAAAAAGCTGCTGACGATGCTGTTCAATCGCTTTTTCCAGGGTCTGAATAAACTGCTGGTAGTTGATCCAGCGCTGGCTGCCGATGCCCTGCGTCATGTCGGTATTAAGGTTGGTGCGATACTCGTGCTGATAGTCGATTAACATCTTCAACTGCTCTTCAGCCTGCTGACATCCGCGCCGCATTGCGCCAAGCTGCAGTGCGGCATCATCAACTTCTTTTTCAGCCAGATCTTTTAGCGTTGATAACGCGCTGTTTTGCGCCATGACCTTCGCCCTCCACCTGTGTTACACCTGCGGGAAAATCAGCTCCAGAGCCTGAAGCGAGTCTTCCCAGTCGGCGCGTTCAAAAATACCTTGTTGCAGAAACGCCTCCAGCTGTGGCCAGAGGGTAATCGCTTTATCGAGCATCGGGTCGCTGCCTTTGGCATACGCCCCGACGCTGACCAGATCGCGGTTACGCTGGAAGCTGGAGAGCAGTT
>DATEKR010000082.1:0-4464 GCA_035277345.1 Enterobacteriaceae bacterium | reverse complement strand
GGTCCGGCGTTCTTCCTGAAAGAGAGCATGGAAGAGGTGGCGGCCATCAAGGATATCGGCAACTACTTCGACCGGGCCGAGTACATTAAGTGGAAATCCTTCCGCGACACGGATGATTCCCGCTATATCGGGCTGGTGATGCCGCGCGTGCTCGGGCGTCTGCCCTACGGCCCGGATACGGTGCCGGTCCGCAGCTTTAACTATCTTGAAGAGGTCAAGGGGCCGGACCACGACAAATACCTGTGGGCCAACGCCTCGTTCGCCTTTGCGGCGAATATGGTGCGCAGCTTTATCAACAACGGCTGGTGCGTGCAGATCCGCGGTCCGCAGGCGGGTGGCGCGGTGCAGGATCTGCCGATCCATCTGTACGATCTGGGTACCGGCAATCAGGTAAAAATCCCGTCAGAGGTGATGATCCCGGAAACCCGCGAGTTTGAGTTTGCCAACCTCGGCTTTATCCCGCTGTCGTACTACAAAAACCGGGACTACGCCTGCTTCTTCTCAGCGAACTCGACCCAGAAACCGGCGCTGTACGACACTGCGGATGCGACGGCGAACAGCCGTATCAACGCCCGCCTGCCGTATATCTTCCTGCTATCGCGCATTGCCCACTACCTGAAGCTTATCCAGCGAGAAAATATTGGCACCACCAAAGACCGGCGTCTGCTGGAGCTGGAGCTGAACACCTGGGTGCGCGGTCTGGTAACGGAGATGACGGATCCTGGGGATGAGCTGCAGGCGTCTCACCCGCTGCGGGATGCGAAAGTGGTGGTGGAGGACATTGAGGACAATCCGGGTTTCTTCCGGGTGAAACTCTATGCGGTGCCGCATTTCCAGGTAGAAGGGATGGACGTCAACCTGTCTCTGGTTTCTCAGATGCCAAAAGCCAAAGCATAAGGCGAGGGACAATCAGGGATGAAAATTTATCGTCCACTTTGGGAGGACGGGGCCGCGCTGGCCCCGCAACAGTTCCAGCAGCAGGCCCGCTGGGATACCTATGTTGCAGAGCATGTCGCCAGGATGGCCATCGCGCATCCGTGGGGCGTGATCGCGGCGGAATTTGATGATGCCGCGCTGGCGCTGTCCCGCCTGAATGCCACCCGCATGGTGGTCCGTTTTCAGGATGGTACCATTGTTGATACGGATGTGTCGGATAACCTTCCGCCCGTCTGCGATCTCAGTGGCGTAACGGATCCCGAATCTGTCGAGGTACTACTGGCGCTGCCTCTGCTGAGCGCCAGCGGCAACAATCTCGATAACGGTCTGGACTGCGAGCGTCCCCGCCGCTGGAAAGCCGAGCGCGTCAACGTCCAGGAGCTGGCGGGCCACGAGAGCGGCGAGCTGGCGGTTCTGCGTCATGCTATCACCCTGCGCTTATCCAGCCAGGAAAACACGGCCTGGCTGACCTGCCCGGTTGCACGCCTGGTGCGCAATGCGCAGGGGCAATGGAGCCGCGACGGGTCATTTATTCCGCCTTTACTTGCGCTTTCTGCCAGCCCGTTACTGGCCACGGAGCTGGGATCTTTACTGATCCGTCTGCAGGCACGACGTCGCCGTCTGATGGCCATGCGTCGCGAGAGTAATGAGCGGATGGCGGATTTTGCCGTGGCGGATGTTTCCCTGTTCTGGCTGCTCAATGCGCTGAACAGCGCGGAGCCGGTACTGACCGAACTCCTGCAGACGCCTTCCCGTCATCCTGAGCTGCTGTACCGGGAGCTGGTTCGTCTCGCAGGCAGTCTTCTGACCTTCTCACTTGAGCATGATGCCGGTGAAATTCCGCTCTGGCTGCACGGGACACCAGAACAGGTATTCCCGCCGTTACTGGCATTGCTGGACAAACTGCTTGAGGCCAGCCTGCCGTCACGCGTGGTCAGCATCTCGCTTGAGCATGACGATCGGCTCTGGAAAGGCTCGCTGTACGATGCGCGTCTGCGGGAAGGGGCGGATTTCTATCTCTCCGTGCGTTCATCGATGCCTAATCATGAACTGCAGACCAAATTTCCTCAGCTCTGTAAGGCCGGCAGCCTTGATGACGTTTCCGACGTCGTCAATACGGCGCTGAGCGGCATGGTCATTAAACCGCTCAGCCATGTGCCTGCCGCTGTCCCATTACGTCTTGAAAATCAGTACTTCTCGCTGGATCTCAGTACGGATGCGGCACGGGCCATGCTGGAAGCGGGCAGCTGTACTTTCTATACCCCGTTATCACTGGGTGACGTGAAACTGGAACTCTATGCGGTACTGCGGACATGAATAAATCCGAACAGCGTCAGATAGAACGTATTTTCTATCCCGGCTGGCTGATGGCCAGCCAGCTTCGTGGCGGGCAGGACGTCCGTGACGGTGAAAAGCTTTACCAGCGTGCCAGCCGCCTGGTTGAGGAGGCAAAAACCGCGCTAACCGGGGCGGGGTACAGCGATATCAGCCGTGACCATATGATCTATGCTCTGTGCGCACTGCTGGACGAAAGCGTCCTCAATCGGGGTACCACCGATGATGGCTATCGGGTCTGGCACCGGGATCCGCTGCAGGCCCGTTTCTTCAGTTCGCTGAATGCCGGTGAAGAGCTGTGGGAGCGTATTCGCCATATTCTGAAAGAGGCGGCACCGGATACGGCCGTGCTGATCTGCCTGTACCGGACCCTGCAGCTGGGTTTTGTCGGTGAGTATGCGGCTGAAAAGGATGAACGCCGTGAAGATATTGTCAGGGCATTAAGCGAGCGGGTTCCCCCGTTTGCGCCAGCGCTGGACGCACCCATTGTGGTGCGGGCATCGCACCTGCGCAGCGGTCGCCGTGGATACTGGCTCTCCTGGATTGCCGGTACCGCTCTGCTGATTACGCTCTGGTTTGTCCTTTCATCCTCCCTCGCGGATATGGTCGCCCGTACAGGGAGTATGGGGTAAATGGGGCGCTATTCTGAACGGTATCTGCTGACGGTGCTGGCCGCCGTGCTGAGTCTGTGGCTGATTCTTGGGTTCTGGCCCCTGTCGGTGGGCAACCGGGTTGCGCTGAGCCTGGTCGTCATCCTGATTTGCGCCGGGATGCTGTGGCGGCAGCGGGTTCTGGCCCGCGTTCGTGACGACGCTGTCAGGGATATTGAGGATGACAGCCTGCCGCCGGAGGATTTCCAGGGCGCGGTCATCCTGGCCTGCGGGGATAACGCCTTATGCTTTACTGCTGAACGACGGCATCGTGAAACCCGCCAGGGCTGGTATCTGAAAGTCCAGAGTGCTGAGCAGCTCCCTTTGCTGGCGCAGCACCTGAGTATTGCCCGACCTGCACTGGTATCCCGGATCGCCGTACTGCTTGCGATCCTGCCGGAAATCCATCTCTCGGCGGATGATTTTACCCAGGATCAGCGTGGCTGGCAGCGTGCGCTGGCGCAGACCCGCAGCACGCTCGGCAGGATGCTGCCTGTCTGCACCGTCACCTGGATATCGCCACCTGCGGCCTGGTCTGACGGGGAGCCGATCTGGTTTACCCTGACTGACCCGCGCTCAGGTATTCAGGTTCATCAGCCAGGGACTGGCGATGTCCCCCTGGCGGAATGGGCTCAGGAACCGGACGCGTCCGGGTATCTGAGCCGTCTGAGCCTGACGCTATGGCTGGAGAGCCTGCTCGCCTGGCAGACTCAGCCCGCCCACGGGGATGAACGGGCTGATGCGATCCCCTGCGCACAGGGAATTTGCATCACGCCGGTAAAAGGGCTGCCTGACAACCTCTGGCAGCGGCATATTGCCGCTATCACGGCCCTGGCACCGCCCCTGACTGAAAACACCCGGCCTGTACCGCTGCCCGATCTGCTGCTATTGGCGTTGCCACGTTCCGGTAGCCTGAGCCGGATGGCAATTTTCTGGCACAGGGTGGGTCTGCTGGGGGGCATTTTCCTCGTACTGGCCATGCTGGCTTCCTTTATGAATAACCAGCGGCTGATCCGCAGCGTTGGCGATCATCTTTCTTTATATCAAAAACTCAGCGGAGAGCCGACGGCGCCAAAACTCCGGGCGCAGCAGCGCCTGCGCGCTGACGCCGCGCTGCTCGACGACTGGCTGCGCCGTGGGGAGCCCCAGCGTTATCGCCTGGGCTTGTATCAGGGTCTGCGGCTGATACCGATGCTGGACGCGGCGATTGGCAGCTGGGCACCGCCGGTTCCTCCTGCGGCGGCTATTAGCCAAATCGTGCAGGGGCCAGAGACGATACGCCTCGACAGCATGTCCCTGTTTGCCTCCGGCAAGTCTGCCCTGAAAGCGGGATCGACCCGGCTGCTGGTCAACGCCCTGGTGGGCATAAAAGCGAAACCGGGCTGGCTGATCGTGGTGGCTGGCCACACGGACAACACCGGCAATCCGCAGCTGAATCAGACGCTCTCCATGAAGCGTGCCGAAGCGGTACGCGACTGGATGCGTGATACCGGTGACGTACCGGAAAGCTGTTTTGCGGTTCAGGGCTACGGTGCAAGTCGCC
>DATEKR010000081.1:0-3801 GCA_035277345.1 Enterobacteriaceae bacterium | reverse complement strand
CAAGCGAGCTGCTGCAAATTGATGAATGGCGCGGGCTGTACGTCTTTGAACTGGGGCTGGCACTGATCTCCCTGGCCTGCGTGATCGCCCTTAAGCTGCCGCCGGGCGACCGTAAAAAAGTGTTTGAGAAGAAAGATTTCATCACCTTCATCCTGCTGGCACCGGGGATGGCCCTGCTCTGCGCCGTGCTGTCCCTCGGACGCCTGGAGTGGTGGTTTGATACGCCGTGGCTCGGCTGGGCGCTGGCGGCCTCGCTGGTGCTGATCATCACGGCGATGATGTTCGAGCATAACCGCAGCAACCCGCTGCTCAACACCCGCTGGCTCTCCAGCGGCAGTATTCTGCGCCTGGGCCTGATTATGCTGCTGATCCGCATCGTGCTGGCGGAGCAGAATACCGGCGTGATCGGCTGGCTACAGTATGTCGGGCTACAGAATGAGCAGATGACCGACCTGGCATGGGCGATCCTCGCCGGGATTATCTGCGGCATTGTCGCCAGCTGCCTGACCATCAAGCCACAGCGGCTGGCATGGCCGATTCTGACCTCCCTGGCGCTGATGATTGTCGCCTCCCTGCTCGACAGCCAGTCTAACTATCTGACCCGACCGGATCAGCTGTTGATAAGCCAGTTCTTGCTCGGCTTTGCCAGCGCCTTTTTCCTCGCGCCCGCGATGCTGGCTGGCATCGGCGGCGTCATTGCCGACCCGCGCAATCTGGTCAGTTTTTCGGTGCTATTTGGTATGAGCCAGAATATCGGCGGCCTGCTGGGATCGGCGATCCTCGGCACTTTCCAGACCTGGCGGGAGAAGTATCACTCCAGCCTGCTGGCAGACCAGTTAAGCCAGGCGAGTCCGCTGGTGACCGAGCGTCTGCAGCAGTACAGCCAGATGTTCAGCAGCCAGATTAACGACAGCACTCTGCTCAATGTCCAGGCGCTGACCCAGTTACAGACCGTCAGTACGTTGCAGGCCAACGTGCTGGCGTGGAATGATACCTATCTGTTAACGGCCTCTATCGCTGCCGCCACCCTGGCATGGATTTCCTGGCGGCTGCTTCGTCTGCGTATTACCGCCCGTCTCGCGCTGCGCAGAGCCACGGGGACCCAATAACATGTTTAATCTATTACTCACGGAGTCACTATGAGTCAGCAGGATGCCGCCAGCGCGCAGGCGAATACCCGCAAGAATATCCGCATTGTCTCGCTGTTCGGTGCCGCCTCTATCGGCCTGGTCGGCGTGCTGGCGATCCTCTACGCCTGGCAACTGCCGCCCTTTACCCGCCACAGTCAGTTTACCGATAACGCCTATGTGCGCGGCATGACTACCTTTATCAGCCCGCAGGTTAACGGCTATATCACCGACGTGCAGGTAAAGGATTTCGCGCAGGTTAAAAAAGGCGATCTGCTGATGCAGATTGATGACCGGATTTATCAGCAGAAGGTTCATCAGGCGCAGGCCCAGCTGGCGATGAAGCACGCCGCGCTGGATAACAATCTCCAGCAGCAAAAAAGCGCGCAGGCGGTCATCGCCCGCAACGAAGCGGCCCTGCAGAGCGCGAAAGCACAGGATTTGAAGTCGCAGACCAACCTGAAGCGCGTTAGATCGCTGGCGACCAGCGGCTATTCCTCCGCTCAGGATCGGGACACCGCACAGGCGCTTGCCGCCCAGACCAGCGCCGATATCGACCAGGCCCAGGCAACGCTGGAGGTTTCCCGCCAGGATCTGCAGACCAGCCAGGTCAATCGCGCCTCGCTGGAAGCGGACGTGACCAGCGCAGCCGCCGGTCTGGAGCTGGCGCAAATCGATCTGCAAAACACCCGCATAACCGCCCCACGTGACGGCCAGCTGGGGCAGATTAGCGTGCGTCAGGGGGCTTATGTCACAGCCGGAACCCATCTGACAACGCTGATCCCGCCCGAACACTGGGTGATCGCCAATCTGAAAGAGACGCAGCTGGCGGAGGTGCATACGGGCCAGTTGGTTACTTTCCGCGTGGATGCCCTTAACGACCGCCAGTTTACCGGCCGGGTGGAGAGCATCTCCCCGGCAACCGGCGTTGAATTTAGCGCCATCAGCCCGGATAACGCCACCGGCAACTTTGTTAAAATCGCCCAGCGCATTCCGGTGCGTATTGCCGTCGACGCGGACCAGACCGACAGCAATCGGCTGCGGCCAGGAATGTCGGTGCAGGTGACGATTGATACCCGCGAGGCGTCGCAAAAATAAACGACGCCAGAACAGGTTTAGCCGCTTAACTGCTCCATCGCCTGCATAATCCGCTTATCGGAGATGGGATACGGCGTCCCCAGCTGCTGGGCAAAGAGGCTGACCCGCAGCTCTTCAATCATCCAGCGCACATCCGTGATATCCGCATCATCGCGGCGGGCGGGCGGGAGTTTGTTGAGCCACTGCTGCCACGCCTGCTGGAGCTGATCGACTTTCAGCATCTGGGCGCGGTCGCGATGCGGATCGATAGCCAGTTTCTCCAGACGCTTCTCAATCGCCTGCAGATAGCGCAGGGTATCGCCCAGGCGGCGGAAGCCGTTGCCGGTCACAAAGCCGCGATAGACCAGCCCGCCCATCTGCGCCTTCACGTCCGACAGCGCCAGCGCCATGGTCATATCCACGCGCCCTTTCAGCCGCTTATTGATATTGAACACGGCGGTAAGGATCTGTTCGACCTGCTTCGCAATCTCCACCACGGTTTCATTCAGCTCGGCACGCACTTTTTCATGCAGCTGAGCAAAACCGCTTTCGGTCCAGACCGGCCCGCCCGCCTCATCGATCAGCTTATCGATACCGCAGGCGATACAGTCGTCAATCAGATCCAGTACTTTACCGTAGGGGTTAAAGTAGAGACCCAGCTTGGCTTTGTTCGGCAGCTTCTCATGCAGATACTTGATCGGCGACGGAATATTGAGCAACAGAAGACGGCGCAGGCCGCGCCACATAGCCTGCTGCTGCTCCTGCGGATTATCAAAGAGTTTGATCGCGACACTGTCACGTTCATCCACCAGCGCGGGCCAGGCTTTTACCCGATAGTTACCGCGTTTCTGCTCGTAGTGGTCCGGCAGCGTGCCAAAGCTCCAGATATGCAGACCGCTCTGCTCGATACCGTCATCGGCCACGGCGGAGAGGGTTTCCTGAACCTTGCCTTTTAACTGTTCTTTCAGCGCCGTCAGGGAACGTCCTTCCAGCAGCTTCTTATTTTTGTCATCCACCACCCGGAAGGTGATTTTGAGATGATCGGGCACCTGATCCCAGTGCCAGTCGTCCCGGTCGATGGTGACGCCGGTCATCCTGCGCAGTTCACGCTCCAGCGAGTCCAGCAGCGGCAGCTCCAGCGGCGTAGCGCGGCCAAGAAAAGCCTCGGCGTAGTTCGGGGCCGGGACAAAGTTACGGCGCACCGGCTTCGGCAGGGATTTAATCAGGGCAATCATCAGCTCGCGGCGCAGGCCAGGGATCTGCCACTCAAACCCGGCCTCTTCCACCTGATTCAGCAGCGGCAGCGGAATATAGACCGTTACGCCGTCGGCGTCGGCCCCCGGCTCAAACTGGTAGGTCAGGCGCAGCTTGAGGTTGCCCTGATGCCAGAAGTTGGGGTAGTCCAGCTTACTGACGTTCTCGGCACCCTCTTTGATCAGCATGCTCTTTTCGAAATTGAGCAGATCGGGCGCGTCGCGACCGGCGGTTTTCCACCAGCTATCGAAGTGGCGAGCGGAAATCACCTCATGGCTGATACGCTGGTCGTAGAACTCAAACAGGGTTTCGTCATCCACCAGAATGTCGCGGCGGCGCGATT
>DATEKR010000080.1:0-3482 GCA_035277345.1 Enterobacteriaceae bacterium | reverse complement strand
TGCAGTCGGGATTCATAATTGAGCAGGGATCGGTTAACAATGCCGCCCTTGTGCGGAAGCTGGCCTAAATAGATGTTCTCTGCCACCGACATTTCCGGCACCAGATGCAGTTCCTGGTAGATAATGGCGACGCCCGCATTCAGTGCGGCGGTGGTGTCGGGAAAAACCACTTCTTCACCGCGCAGCGCCAGCGTGCCGCTACTGGGGGCATAGTTGCCGCTGAGCACTTTTAATAAGGTTGATTTACCCGCGCCGTTTTCACCCATCAGGGCGTGGATCTGTCCGGCATGGCAATCGAAACTAATGTCCGACAGCGCTTTTACGCCGGGGAACGTTTTGCCGATCCCACGGAAAGAGAGATAAGGGGTAGACTGTTGCATAACGACTCCACCAGTTAACAGCGTTGCAAAGGTGACGCCGTTGAACGGCGTCACCCTGCGTTATGGCCGGATTTACAGGCCTTTTTTCGCCAGCTCTTCTTTGAAGTTATCGCGGGTAATCAGCACCACGTCCGTTACCGCAGTGAACTTCGGCGGCTCTACGCCTTTTTCAACCCAGTTGTAGAGCATCTCACTGGTTTTGTACCCGTGTACGTCCGGGCTCGGCAGCAGCGAACCAAAGAAGCCCGTCGCCTGTTTTTTGGAGAGTTCGCTGACCGCATCCACGCCGTTGATACCGATGCCGATGACGTCAGGCGCTTTAAAGCCCTGCCCTTCGGTCGCGCGCACGCCACCCAGCACGGTGTTGTCGTTCATTCCGAGCACCAGCCAGTGTTTGACCTCCGGGTGCTGCACCAGCAGAGAGTTACCCGCGTCAAATGCACCGGGGATATCGTTGGCTTTGGTCGGTACCTGATAGATCTGTTTTTCCGGGAAGCCAGCAGCCTTCAGCGCATCCATCGAGCCGGTGGTGCGACGGCGGGCGGTGTCCAGTTCATTGGCGGTAATCGCCATCACCGCCGTCTCCTTCACATCCCAGCCGCGCTTCTGCATCTCTTTATACAGTTCCTGGCCCTGACGCGCGCCAATCTCGCTGGCCGCCATCATCACCAGCGGTACCGTATCCATCGGCTGGCCCTTTGCGTTGACGAACTGATCGTCAACGGCAATCACCTTCATGTCGTAGCCGCGGGCTTTGGCAACGATGGCTGAACCGAGTTTCGGGTCAGGGGTACAGATAACAAAGCCTTTTGCACCGCTTGCGGCCAGGCTGTCGATGGCATTAAGGGTTTTCTCACCGTCGGGAACGGCAATTTTGATCACCTCAAAACCGAGATCTTTCCCGGCCTTATCGGCAAATTTCCATTCCGTCTGGAACCAGGGCTCTTCCGGTTGTTTAACCAGAAAACCGAGCTTCATCGTCTCTGCGATAGCGGATTGTGACATAACGGCTGCCAGGCCAATGGCCGCCAGCGCTTTAGTGAATTTGTGCATGGTAAACTCCAGCTTTAACGTTCTTTTATGTAGGGTAGAAAAAGCACGAATCTTATTAAGTTGACGTAAAACAATGCATTAGCATCCACAGGTCACCGGATGCAGGTGCTGAGGGTATTTTTAGCGGGAAATTGATTCTCCATAGGAGAGCGCCATCACACCGCAGAATTACAGTGGATGCGTGCATAGATTCAGTGGGAAAAGGCATAAAAAAGAGGCTATTTGTATGATGAATTCAAATAGCGACAGTGAAATTATCCATAAGACCAGCAAAACACTCCCGACGACATTGCGCCGTCGGGCAGAACGGAGATTACCAGCGGTAGTAAATATGATCGGCGTGATCGCGCACCGGTGCTTCATCGCCGAGCAGACGAGCGGCAACCGTAAAGGCAAAGTCAAACACATGTCCCAGCCCTTTGCCGCTAATCAGGTTGCCGTCTTCGACGACCGGAGCATCAACATATTCGCCGTCGGTTACGGTTTGCCAGAGATCGCCGGAGCAGACATAGCGCCGCCCTTTCAGCAGCCCGTTGCCACCGAGGATCCGTGCCGCCGCCGAGCAAATGGGGCAGATAAATTTGCCCGCAGCGTCATGGGCCGCGACAAACGCAATAACCGCTTTATTGGCGGCCAGATTAACGCTTCCCGCCGGACCACCGGGGAGCACGACCGCGTCATAGCGCACTTCGGCCCGCTCGGCGAGGGTGGTGTCGGCCACCATCGGGATATCATGATAACTCACCACCGCCCGCGACTCAGCGCAGGCCACAATTTCCACCTCAATATGTAAACGGCGCAGAATATCGATGGTAACGATGGCTTCCGCCTCTTCAAACCCCGGCGCCAAAAGCACAGCAACTTTCTTCATCTTTTACTCCTGTAGAGATCTAAGCTGAGACAAAACAAGCCATTGTGTCCTGGCACGCCATGGATAAACCCCGGTCCGGTCACAATACCGCCACCTGAGGCAGCGTATTCCTCTCCCTTTGCCACGATCAAACATGACGATAACAGACCGACAACCTTATCGTAACGATATGTTTTTGCTGCATTTTAATAAATCCGATCCCGCTCGCACTGCTTTTCCATACAAAGTGCAATGATTTACACAATCCTCTTACTGATACTCACAGGTGTTGCATGATTACCATCGAGTTTATTGTCATTATTGCCTGCCTTCTGGTGGGAACCCGCTACGGCGGCATGGGTTTGGGTCTGATCAGCGGTATCGGCATTTTCATTCTTAGTTTTGTTTTCGGGCTGCAGCCCGGCAAACCGCCGGTAGACGTCATGCTGACGATCCTCGCGGTTATCGGCTGTGCCGCGACGCTACAGACCGCTGGCGGGCTGAACGTGATGATGCAGTTCGCCGAGCGGTTGCTGCGTAAGCATCCCCAGCACATCACCCTGCTGGCGCCTTTTACCACCTGGACGCTGACCTTTCTCTGCGGCACCGGCCACGTGGTCTATACCATGTTCCCGATCATTGCCGATATCGCGCTGAAAAAAGGGATCCGCCCGGAACGGCCGATGGCGGTGGCCTCTATCGCCTCGCAGATGGCGATTACCGCCTCGCCGGTATCGGTTGCCGTGGTCTCCCTGGTATCGATTCTTGCAGCCCAGCACGGCGTCGGCCATGCCTGGGGGATCCTGCAAATTCTGGCCGTTTCGGTTCCGGCCTCCCTGTTTGGCGTGCTGATTGCCGCCCTGTGGAGCCTGCGGCGGGGTAAAGATCTGGCGGATGATCCGGAGTTCCAGGCCCGTATCAGCGACCCGGTTCAGCGCGAGTTTATTTACGGCAGCAGCGAAACGCTGATGGATCAGCGTTTCCCTAAACAGGCCTGGTGGTCAACCTGGATCTTTTTCACCGCCATCCTGCTGGTGGTCCTGTTTGGCGCCATCCCGGAGCTGCGACCGGCGTTTGAGGTAAAAGGCAAGCTCGCCGCCCTGTCGATGAATCTGGTGATCCAGATGATGATGCTGATTGCCGGGGCGGTGATTTTGATTGGCTGCAAAGTGAATGCGTCGGCGATTGCCAACGGGGCG
>DATEKR010000079.1:0-7927 GCA_035277345.1 Enterobacteriaceae bacterium | reverse complement strand
ATCATCGGTTTGTCGACGATCGGCAGCATCTCCTTAGGAATCGCTTTTGTGGCTGGCAGCAGATGCATGCCCAGGCCTGCTACCGGAATGACTGCTTTCAAATTAATCATTATTTCTTCCGCCTTAAAATGGTTGACGAAGTATAGACTTGAACTGGGAAAATACCTGGTTAATGAAGTCTGACATACGTCTTATGCGAATCAAGCATTGAGTGAAACTCACCATACTTAACCTCATTCAGCGTCAGGTGTGACCCAGAATAGTCGGAAACCACTTTCAAGGGTGCAATTGCTTGTACATTTCCGACAAATCGCACAAGTTACACGCTTATTCAGAGACGAACGTGATGTCGTCTTTTTTCTCATGAACAAACTCATGCTTCAGCGTGCGATCCAGACCCTGAGACAGGGTATAGGGCGCATTGAATCCAGAACTATGTACTTTGCTCGCATCGAACTGCGTAGTTGCACAGAATTTCTTCACGCGAACGGAGCTGATAGCATACTTTTTACCTGTGAGCTTACTAAGAATATCGAAGCAATAACCACCCAACATACCCAAAGGATAAGGGAGATGAACCGAAGGGATTTTCTTGTTGAGACTTTTTTCAACTTCGGAAACCAGCTCGTTCATATTGAGATCGGGCTTATCCACATAATTGTAAACGTCATAACCTGGCGTGACATTCACCAGTTTGAATTTAATAAACTCGACGATATTACCAACATAAGCCATTGATTTATAGTTGGTACCAGCACCAACCATCGCAAACTTTCCACCCGCAATTTGTTTGAGTAAATTGTAAACGTTACCGCGATTACGTTCGCCAAAAATGACCGTTGGACGAACAATCGTCAGAGAACGTTCCTGTGGGGCATGATTAAACCACTCGCGAAGCACCTCTTCCGCCTGCCACTTGCTCTTTCCATAGTGGTTGAAGGGATCATGTGGGTGCGCTTCGTCAGGGTTGACTTTATTGAGGCCATAAACGGCAACTGAACTGGTGAAAATGATGTTCTTAACATTATTTTTTTCCATTGCAGCCAGTACGTTACGCGTCCCCTGGACGTTAACATCATAGTATAGGGAGGTTGGGCTCACATCGTCACGGTGCTCTGCCGCAAGTAAGACGACGGTTTCGAAACCGGCTAGAGCCTGATCGAGTTGCTCCTGGTTCCGTACATCACCCGATACTGTTATCTCAGGATAGAAATGACTTGGCTGTTTATCAAAGTTCGTTACATCAAACTCTCTTTGCGAAATCTCGATTAAACGAGTGCCAACAAAACCAGACGCGCCAATAAATAAAACTTTATCGCTCATAAACCACTCAATGCGTTACATGTGTCGGAAAAACCTCTGGCGATCTCGACCTTCCCTGAGGCACCGTGATAGATAACATTACAAAATAATGGCACGGATTATAGACCCTAAAGTGGCTGAGTCCAGTAACAAAATTTAAGGGGAAATGAGTGCTGTACAGACTAAAAAGTTAACCCATTCTCATTTACGACCTGAAGGAAGCGTAAAATTAAGCTGGTCTACATTCACCACATGCTGATCCACCCTGTCAATATCCACTGAACGCACGCCCTTTTCATTCACGGCCTTAATGTTTGCCATCGACAGCAGCGTGTCCTGGCGGGCCATAAACTTACCGCGAACGTCTTTGCGCAGGTCAAAGTTCATCTGCAGCGCTGGGCCGCGGTCTGAGTCCTGCATTATGTTGATATTTCTCATAAAGAGGTGCTGCGGTTTGTTGTGCAGTTCCAGCGAAGCACGGTGCAGTTCAAGATTGGTAATGGAGACAAACGAGGTGGCATTGCCCGACGAAATCTGGATCCCGCGCAGTTTATAAGCGAGGTTTGAGTTATCCAGCCGAATATCATTGAGCCTGAAGTTCTGCGGAATTGACAAATAATTACCTTTGATTACGCCGTAACCAATTAACATTCCCGCGCTGTTCACCATCTCGACATTATCAATAACGAAATTATCACAGCCATATATTGCTACCGTGGCATTGTCGATTCCCGCTTTTTTACTGAAGTCCGGGGTGATATTTGTGGCTTTTACATTACGAATAATAAAGTGTTTGCCATTTTCAACGTGCACCAGCTGACGGCAGTTGCTGCCGGTGATGTTGGCAATCACAAAGTTCTTCACCGCCTGGTCTTCCGGGTAGGCATTGTCGTAAGTGCTCCCCGCCAGCCCGATTCCGATACCCCAGTTGATCTTGCCGTTGGTGCAGTCGATATTGTCGATAACATGGTCTGAGATCAAAATATTGTGGTCGTTGATGGCAACGTTCCACTCGATGGCGTCGCCCTGCAAATAGCTAAAGTGGCTGTTGGTGATACGTGCGCCGTCGATCTTGTTATGGAAACCCTGACGCAGAATGGCGTAGTTGGCTTTGGTGACGGTAATGTTGTCGATCAGCAGATTACGCATCACCTCCGGCTGATCGTGTTTGCCGCCGATAAATATCTGGGTCACCGGCCCATAGCCGCTCATGGCAATGCCCTGAATCACACAGTTTGAACCCCGGACATCAACGCGGATGTTATAGAGGCTACCGCCCTTCTCGCCGATAATTTTGCAGTCGTCCTGCAGGGCAAAACGCCCCTTTCCGTTGCCGCGGATTTCACCGCGCACCAGCAGGGTTTTACCGGTCGGCAGACGGATACCGGTGTTGATATTGTCACAGACCACGCCGGTCGGCACTTCCACTACATCGGCGCTAGCAAAAGCCTGGCGAAAGGCCTGGACCCAGTCATTGCCGGTCAGGTAGTCACGTATATCGACCGTGCCGCTGCGCACGGCGGCGCGAACGGCAGGAGAGTTCAGGAGGGGTAAAGCGGCAAGCGCGGAGCCTGCCGTGAGAAAGGTTCGTCGGGAAAATGTGTTTTTTTGCATGCAACCTCTCGATTAAAGCGTTTGCAGGAGGGAGGCGAGCTGACGGTTGATAATCTGCTGGTTGAACTCCGCCTCCACCTTCTGCCTGGCGCGATGCACCACCGGTTTGATCTCCTGTCCGGCAAGATGGCTGAAGGCGCTGAGGCGGTCCGCCAGCATTCGGGCATCGTTTTCCGGTACCAGCCAGCCGGAACGGCCTGCGTCAATCAGTTCCGGGATGCCGCTGTGCACGGTGGAGACCACCGGGATGCCCACCGCCATAGCTTCCATCAGCGCCACCGGGATCCCTTCCATATCCCCGTCCGCGCCGGTCACCGACGGCAGCAGGAAGACATCAGCCTCGTCCAGCATCGCCTTGACCTCATGGCTGGGCTTAAAGCCGGGCATCTCGACAACATCCTCCAGCTGATACTGCTCGATCAGGGTACGCAGACGGCGTTCCCACGGACCGATACCGAGAATGCGGTAGTGAAAATCCACCCCACGATCTTTCATCTGGCGGCAGGCCTCAATCGCCACGTGCAGCCCCTTTTTCTCGGTCAGACGGGCGACGGAGATAATCTGCAGGGTGCTGCCCGGCGTTTTAAGCGGCCGCAGGGCAAAGCGGTTAATATCAACGCCCATCCTCGAGACGACGATTTTTTCCGTCGGGCAACCCATCGCCTGCAGGCGACTGGCCCAGAGTTCACTGATAGGCAGCATCAGATCCCCCCGGCCAAACAGCTGCCGATACTCCGGAGAGTAGTGGTCCAGCACATCGCGATGGGACACATCGATCCCGTGGAACACGGTGGCAATTTTTCCGCGCAAAACGCCCAGCTCGCGCAGCTTGGCGGCGCTGACGCCGGCCGGACCAAAGTGGGCGATAAAGACATCCGCTGAATAGGCCTCCGGCACTCGCGCGCAGATGGTGGAGAGGATCAGGTTGCGGGCTTCGCCGCCGTAACGCACAAGGTTAAGCGCCCGCCAGGTGGCGGCACGGCTCAGGCCTTTAAAGGTACTGGCCGCCCGGAACATCCGCTTAGCGCGTTTGCCTTCCGGCTCGTCCAGCAGCCAGCGGGTTTTCTCCGCCAGCCCGTACTGGGTAAAGGCGGCATGCGTATTGGTCAGATCGCCTTTATGCAGGGCAATAATCTCGACCTCATGCCCCATCTCAATAAAAGCGACAATCTGGTTCAGGATAAAGGTCTCCGAGGAGAGCGGAAATTTCAGCAGAAAGAAGCCGATTTTCATTTCCCCTCCCCGATGCGCTGGAGAACCGATTTCACCATAGTCAGGCCCACTTCACGCTCCGCCGCTACCGCCTGCTGTACCTGCTCACGTACTGCCGGGAGCTGGCCCAGGGTATCGCCCACCTTCGCGCCCAGGCTGCCGTCCAGCAGATGGCGAATATCCACCGCCATATCGGGGATCCCCAGCTGCTGCATAATGCCGGCCGACTTGTGCTCATAGTTGATGGCGATGGCCGGGGTACCAAAATTCATAGAAATAATCGCCGAATGGAGGCGAGTACCGACCGTCAGCTCGCAGGCGCCGAAGATTTTGCCCATTTCCAGATCGTTCAGCTCATCCATCACCACGTGATAACGCGACGGATCGTTAACCAGAGACTGCAAATTCAGCGCAATCATCCGGTCATCCTTGTTATAGCTGTCGATACCGGTACAGGTTGACAGCGCCACCACCTGCCAGCCGCTGTCGAGGATGCGGTTAACCACGTCAGCAAACGCCTGCTCGTAGGCCTTCTGGGTAGTGCCGAGGCGCTTATCGAAAGGCGCCAGTTCGCGCAGCGTAATGGCAACGGTTTTTTGTTCACCGATCACCTTAAGCCAGTGCTGGACGCGATAGTCGGCGACAAAGTCCTCCTCGTGATGAGCAACCAGCCAGGCGGTATCCACGCCGTGCTCGACTTTCGAGGTATCTATGTTGCTTCGCTTCATCAGATCGAGGCTGACGGACTCACGCAGAATCAGCGCGTTACAGTGCCCGAAGACGTAGTTCGCCAGTTGGTTAAACTGCGGCTCCTGGAACGGCCCGACGCTGTGCCCTACCATATAGAGCGGTTTTTTGGCCATAAAGGTACAGAGGGCGTGCTCAAACTGCGGGACACCGTACAGGTCAACGAAGAAAGAGCCGCCGACCTGAATAATGGCGTCATAACCTGACAGAAGACGCACAAAATCGGTGAAGCCCTGGGCAATGGCGATATTACGCAGCTTGCCGCTGTCGGTGACCCGGGAAAGCAGCACCTGGTGCTGATAGCGACGACGCAGGACTTTTTTCACCCGCCCGACAACGCCCGCGGCGTTGTTATGCTGTTTCATCTGCGAATAGAGCGGATCGCCCATTACCGGGCGATTCAGCAGCCAGGATGAGCTCACCGGATAGCGGCTCATCACATCCACTTCTGCGTCAGGCTCAAGCGTGGCAATCGCATCCAGCAGCCCGCGTAGAATGGCGCTATCGCCGCGGTTGCCGCAGGTATGGTTACCAAGAATCAATAATTTCATAATGACCTCTTAAAGGGGTTCTTAAATACTCAACCTGCGCGAAGCAGCGTTTTCATTTTTTCACTGCGACAAAACTGGCGCTTTATCTCCACCACCAGTCCGTTGCGCGACAGCACAATCATCACCATAAAGGCCAGCACCCCGGCGGCTATCTGCAGCGCCAGCAGCGGTGCCAGCCCCAGATGTCCCTGCAGAGCAAATCCCAACCCATAGCTCACCGCCAGCGTCGGCAGCGAGAGGTAAAACGGCAGCCACAGGCTGAGGATGTACTGGCGATAGCTGGAGCCAAGGATCGGTTTAATCATCACGAAATAACTCAGAATCGTATTGATTACCTGCACCAGCAGGAAGCCAAGGGTCACGCCGAGCGCGCCAGCGGTCTGGCCGCCGATAATAATCGCAGGGACAAAGAGAAAGGTTTTAAAGACGTTGAATTTAAAGCTGATATCCACGCGGGCTTTTGCCATCAGCAGCGACCCTATCGGGTTCCCCACCGAACGCAGCAGGCCCACGATGCACAGCAGCTGCAGGATCGGAATAATGCTGTTCCACTTCTCACCGAAGACCAGCGGCACGAAGTTGTTTGATACCACCATCAGGCCGAGCAGCGCCGGGAAGTTGATAATTCCCACCACCGACAGCAGCTTGTAAAAGTTCACCCGCAGCTTGTCCGTATCGTCCTGGATTTTGGCGAAGGCCGGAAACAGTACCCGGGTAATAATCGGGTTCAGCTTCATCGGGGGCACCACCGCCACGTTATAGGCCAGGTTGTAACCCCCGGCCACGCTGGCCCCGAGGATACGCGCTAGCACCAGCGTCGACAGGTTAGTGTTGAGATAGTTGATTATGCTATCTGCCGTCAACCAGGCACCGAAACGCAGGTTGGGTGCCACAGAACGCAGGGAGAAATGCAGGCCGGGACGGTAGATTTTGCGCCCGGCGTAGCCGAAGAGGATCGTACGCACGGCGCTGTTCACCAGATAGCCGAGGATCGCCGTCATGGCCAGCGGCCAGTAGTGTGCGCTGACCACGGTAAAGGTGAATCCCGCCAGCACCGAGCTGGTCTCAATCAGGCCAATCTTGTTAAATTCCAGCTCTTTCTGCATCAGGGCGCGGTACTGCTGCCCGTGTGGGATCACCACAAAGGCCAGCGACAGGGTCTGGATCAGCGGTGCCAGATCCGGGTTATGCAGCACCCGGGCTATCGTATCGCCAAGCAGAAACATTGCCACGCACACCACCAGCCCCAGCCCAACGTTCAGCCAGTAGAGGGTGGTCAGTTCGAGATGGCTAATCTCTTTACGCTGGATAATCGAGTTGGCGATACCGAAATCAGACAGGGTATCGGCCAGGGCGATAATCACCAGTGACACGGTCAGCAGACCGAACTGGTGATTATCGATAATCCGCGCCAGCACCGTCATCTGCACCAGCCCCAGGCCGATGATGATCACCGTCGCCATGGCCGACCATTTGGCACCGCTGATGGTTTTCTCTCTCAGACTCATCTGTGTGCTCGCTTAGTAGGCCGCTTTATTAACAAAGCCTTTAAATACCGTCAGAAAAACAATTTTGACATCCAACCACAGGCTCCATTCGCGGATGTACTCCAGGTCGAACTCAACGCGTTTTTCCATTTTTTCCAGAGTGTCGGTTTCGCCGCGCCAGCCGTTAATCTGCGCCCAGCCGGTGATCCCCGGTTTCACTTTATGACGCAGCATGTAGCCCCGGATCAGCGAGCGGTACTGCTCGTTATGCGCCACCGCATGCGGACGCGGCCCGACAATCGACATCCCGCCGGTCAGCACGTTAATAAACTGCGGCAGTTCATCCAGAGAGGTGCGGCGCAGGAAGTTACCGACCGGGGTGACGCGCGGATCGTTTTGCGTCGCCTGGGTCACCACCTTGTCGTTCTCCATGACCCTCATGGAGCGGAACTTCCAGACCATAATGGGCTTACCGTCCATCCCGTAGCGGGTCTGGCGGAAGATAACCGGCCCCGGCGAGGTAAATTTCACCGCCAGGGAAATCGCGCAGAGCACCGGGGAGATCAGCAGCAGGATCATCGCCGCCAGCACGATATCTTCCAGACGTTTCAGCACGCGGTTAACGCCGGAGAGCGGTGTGTCGTAGAGGGGCACAATCGGAACGCCATTCACCTCTTCGATGCGGGAATGCAGCACGTTGAACGTAAAGACATCCGGGATCAGGATCACCGAACAGGTAGTATCAGCCAGATCGTTAACCAGTCGACGGATACAAGGCTCATCCTGCATCGACATGGCGATATAGACATTGTGAATTTTCCCGGCGCGGGAATCGTCAATCAGCTGGTCAAAGTTTCCCGCCCAGTCATTATTGACGCCGCCAGGTTTTGGATCGTGATAAACACCGACCACCTCAAAGCCCAGCCAGGGCTCCTCGCGGAAACTGTTCAGCAACGCCTGTCCTACTGGCAGATCTCCGGCCACCGCCACCCGACGGGTGTTATAGCCGTGATG
>DATEKR010000078.1:0-2530 GCA_035277345.1 Enterobacteriaceae bacterium | reverse complement strand
GGCATCAGCCTGAAACAGCTGGTGGTGTTACAGCTTTTTCTTGGCCTCTTCTGCCCCTTCGGCCAGGCCGCGATGCTCAGCCTTGTCGGGCTGCCCGGCGCGACACTCCTGAGCCTGGTGAAGCTGGCTGTCGCGGTGTTTGTCATCGCTTTGCTTGAAAACAGCGTTGCCCGTCTGCGCTTTCTTAAAACCTCCCGCACCACCTGGGCGGGGTTCGGGCTGGCCTGTCTGGCGCTGGTGTCCTGGCTGGCTGCAGCCTGAACTGACCTTTTTCTTGTCCCGCTACGGCGGGAGGAGTTGTTGTAATGAATGACGTGAATACCGCATTAAATCAGCACCCGGTGGGCCGACATTATCTGGCCGCGCTGGAGCAGCAGTTTCCGGGGACGCTCCTCGCCAGCGCCTGGCAAACCGACACCCAGGTGACGGTCACCATCAAGCTGAATGCCCTGCCTGAGGTCGTCGAATGGCTAAGCTACCAGCAGGGCGGCTGGCTGTCGGTCCTGTTTGGTAATGACGAACGCACCCTGTGCGGCAACTACGCCCTCTATTATGTCCTGTCGATGGAAAAAGGGGTCAAGTGCTGGATAACCGTGCGCGCCGAAGTGGACCCGCGCACTCTGGAATTCCCGTCCGTCACGCCGCGGGTGCCCGCCGCCGTATGGGGCGAACGTGAGGTGCGCGATATGTACGGTCTGCGCCCGGTCGGGCTGCCGGATGAACGCCGCCTGGTGCTGCCGGATGACTGGCCTGACGACCTTTATCCTCTGCGCAAAGACGCCATGGATTACCGCCAGCGTCCTGCGCCGACCACCGATGAAGAGACTTACCCGTTTATTTCCGAGGCCAAAGCCGGAAGCAAAATCGTCCCCATAGGCCCGCTGCACGTCACGTCTGACGAACCGGGACACTTCCGGCTGTTTGTCGACGGGGAAGATATTATCGATGCCGACTACCGCCTGTTTTACGTGCATCGCGGGATGGAGAAACTGGCCGAAACCCGGATGGGCTATAACGAGGTGACCTTCCTCTCTGACCGGGTATGCGGGATTTGCGGCTTTACCCACAGCGTGGCCTACACCTCGTCAGTCGAGAATGCGATGGGCATTGTGGTGCCGGAGCGCGCACAGATGATCCGCTCAATCCTGCTGGAAGTCGAACGTCTGCACAGCAACCTGCTTAACCTCGGCCTGGCCTGCCACTTCGTCGGTTTTGACTCTGGCTTTATGCAGTTTTTCCGTATCCGGGAGCAGTCAATGAAGATGGCGGAAATCCTTACCGGCGCGCGTAAAACCTACGGCATGAACCTGATCGGCGGTATCCGCCGCGATATTCTCAAGGACGACATGATCCAGACCATCGCTCTGGCGGCCGGTATGCGTCGGGATCTGCACGAGCTGACGGATATTCTGCTGAGCACCCCGAATACCGAACAGCGCAGTATCGGCGTC
Source organism: Enterobacteriaceae bacterium (assembly GCA_035277345.1). Classification (GTDB taxonomy): domain Bacteria; phylum Pseudomonadota; class Gammaproteobacteria; order Enterobacterales; family Enterobacteriaceae; genus BIGb0383. The sequence continues at coordinate 1,079 of DATEKR010000078.1, read as the reverse complement.
GGCAGACTGGACCCGCAGGTGGCCCGTGATTTCTGCAACGTCGGCCCGATGGTGCGCGGCAGCGGCCACCGTCGCGATATGCGTCATGACCACCCCTATGCCGGTTACGCCAGCCTGCCGTTTGAGCTGTGCAGCGAAAGCGGGAACGACGTGTATTCACGCCTTAAGGTCCGTATTCGCGAAGTGTTTAACGCCCTCGACATGATCGAATTTGGCCTGCAAAACCTGCCGGGCGGCCCGCTGGCGGTAGAAGGCTTCAACTATATTCCGCACCGCTTTGCCCTCGGCTTTGCCGAAGCCCCACGCGGCGATGACGTGCACTGGAGCATGACTGGCGATAACCAGAAACTGTTCCGCTGGCGCTGCCGGGCGGCAACCTACGCCAACTGGCCAACCCTGCGCTATATGCTGCGCGGCAATACGGTATCCGATGCACCGCTGATCATCGGCAGCCTCGATCCCTGCTACTCCTGTACCGACCGTATGACGGTGGTGGATGTGCGTAAGAAAACGACCGTCGTCGTGCCTTACAAAGAGATCGAACGCTACGGTATCGAACGCAAAAACTCGCCGCTTTAAGGGATCGCCAGTCATGCTAAAACTGATTAGAAAAGTGCTTAAAACCGGCAAGGCGACGGTGGACTATCCGTTTAAGCCGCTGGATTTGCACCCCCATTTTCGCGGCAAACCGCAGTACAACGCGCAGCAGTGTATCGCCTGCGGCGCATGCGCTAACGCCTGTCCGTCGAATGCCCTGACCATGACCACCGCAGAAGACGGGGAAAGTATCCGCTGGTCGCTGTTTTTAGGCCGCTGCATTTTCTGCGCCCGCTGCGAAGAGGTCTGCCCGACGGCAGCCATCAAACTGTCACAGGAATTTGAGCTGGCGGTATGGCGTAAAGAGGATCTTTTCGAAACTGCCGATTTCCCGGTCTGCCACTGCCGCGAGTGCGGCGCACCTTACGCCGTGCAAAAAGAGATCGACTTCGCCCTCGACCTGCTGCAGGAAAATGCCGCCCTCAGCGATGCGCAAATCAATGAACGCCGTCGGCAGTACGAAACCTGCCCGGCGTGCAAAA
>DATEKR010000077.1:0-2564 GCA_035277345.1 Enterobacteriaceae bacterium | reverse complement strand
ACCAGGCGTGAAGGCCGCACGTATTTCGAACCTCTCCCGCGATCTGGCCCGCTCTCTGTCAACGGTGGCGGTACGCGTGGTGGAAGTTATTCCGGGTAAACCCTATGTCGGGCTGGAGCTGCCGAATAAGAAACGCCAGACCGTCTACCTGCGCGAGGTGCTGAACTGCGCCAAATTCCGCGACAACCCGTCGCCGCTGACGGTGGTGCTGGGTAAAGATATCGCTGGCGATCCAGTCGTTGCCGATCTGGCCAAGATGCCGCACCTGCTTGTTGCGGGGACCACCGGCTCTGGTAAATCGGTTGGGGTCAACGCCATGATCCTCAGCATGCTCTATAAAGCGACGCCGGATGAGGTGCGCTTTATTATGATCGACCCGAAAATGCTGGAGTTGTCGGTCTATGAAGGTATCCCGCATCTGCTGACCGAAGTGGTTACCGATATGAAAGACGCCGCCAACGCCCTGCGCTGGAGCGTCAATGAGATGGAACGTCGCTACAAGCTGATGTCAGCCCTGGGCGTGCGTAACCTGGCCGGCTATAACGAAAAAATTGCCGAAGCGGAGCGGATGGGCCGACCCATCCCCGATCCGTACTGGAAGCCGGGCGACAGCATGGATGCGACCCATCCGGTGCTGGAGAAACTGCCGTATATCGTGGTGATGGTGGACGAGTTTGCCGACCTGATGATGACCGTCGGGAAGAAAGTGGAAGAGCTGATTGCCCGCCTGGCGCAGAAAGCGCGTGCCGCGGGTATTCACCTGGTGCTGGCGACCCAGCGTCCGTCTGTGGATGTGATTACCGGTCTTATCAAGGCCAATATTCCGACCCGTATCGCCTTTACCGTATCGAGCAAAATCGACTCGCGCACGATCCTCGATCAGGGCGGCGCCGAATCGTTACTGGGCATGGGTGACATGCTCTACTCCGGGCCAAACTCTTCCTCTGCGCCGGTCCGTGTGCACGGTGCCTTTGTCCGGGACGAAGAAGTACACGCGGTGGTGCAGGACTGGAAAGCCCGTGGCCGTCCGCAGTATGTGGATGGCATTACGTCCGACAGCGAAAGCGAAGGTGGTGCAGCGGGTCTCGACAACGGTGAAGAGCTGGATCCGCTGTTCGATCAGGCCGTGAATTTCGTTACTGAAAAACGCAAGGCTTCTATCTCCGGCGTTCAGCGCCAGTTCCGCATCGGCTATAACCGTGCGGCGCGTATTATTGAGCAGATGGAAGCCCAGGGCATCGTCAGCGAGCCGGGGCATAACGGCAACCGTGAGGTGCTGGCACCGCCGCCGTTTGAGTGATCCCTGCGATTGCAAAGATGGGTAAATAAATAAAAATTCAGTCTTTTCTCCTGCCACCGGGCGGCTGTGATGCGTAAAGTCAGTGGCAGGAGCGCTCCCACTTCGGGAGTGAGGCATCGAAAGGATAAAAAATGAAAAAAATCGTTATTGCCTGCGCATTGTTGACCGGCATTGTCACCACCGGCGTCCGGGCCGATGCGGCCGGGGATCTGAAAAGCCGTCTTGATAAAGTCGGCAGCTTCCATGCCAGCTTCACGCAAAAAGTGACCGACGGCAGCGGCGCAGCGGTGCAGGAAGGCCAGGGCGAGCTGTGGGTGAAACGCCCGAACCTGTTTAACTGGCATATGACCCAGCCCGACGAAAGCGTGCTGGTATCAGACGGCAAAACCCTCTGGTTCTACAACCCGTTTGTCGAGCAAGTCAGCGCCAGCTGGCTGAAAGACGCGACCGGTAATACGCCGTTTATGCTGATTGCCCGTAATCAGGCCAGCGACTGGCAGCAGTACAACATTAAGCAGACCGGTGATGATTTTGTGCTGACGCCAAAAACCAGCAGCGGCAACCTGAAGCAGTTCACCATTAACGTTGGCCGTGATGGCACTATCCATCAGTTCAGCGCGGTAGAGCAGGATCAGCAGCGCAGCAGCTATCAGCTGAAGTCGCAGAGCAACGGTGCGGTTGACCCGGCGAAATTTACCTTTACGCCGCCGCAGGGTGTGACGGTGGACGATCAACGTAAGTAAGAGGCGTGCGTGAGCAATCTTTCGCTCGATTTTTCCGACAACGCGTTTCAACCTCTGGCCGCCCGTATGCGGCCAGAAAATTTAGCGCAGTATATCGGCCAGCAGCACCTGCTGGCTGCCGGTAAGCCGCTGCCCCGGGCCATTGAGGCCGGGCATCTCCATTCGATGATCCTCTGGGGACCGCCGGGCACCGGTAAGACAACTCTCGCGGAAGTGATTGCCCGCTATGCCAGCGCCGACGTAGAGCGTATCTCCGCCGTGACCTCCGGGGTGAAAGATATTCGTGAGGCCATTGAGCGGGCGAGACAGAGCCGCAACGCGGGCCGCCGTACCATCCTGTTTGTCGACGAAGTCCACCGTTTCAATAAGAGCCAGCAGGATGCCTTTCTGCCGCATATTGAAGACGGCACTATTACCTTTATCGGCGCGACTACGGAAAACCCCTCCTTTGAACTGAACTCCGCGCTGTTATCCCGCGCCCGCGTCTATCTGCTTAAATCGCTGACTACGCAGGATATCGA
>DATEKR010000076.1:0-8986 GCA_035277345.1 Enterobacteriaceae bacterium | reverse complement strand
TCAATTGAACGCCCATGAGAATTACAGGAAGAAGGGACTTGGCTGGAATAAGCGTTCGACGTCGGTAATAAACTTCTTGTCGGTCAGGAACATAATCACGTGATCGCCCTGCTCAATGCGCAGATTATCATTGGCGATCATGACGTCGTTACCGCGAACAACTGCGCCAATTATGGTGCCCGGCGGCAGCTTAATTTCATCTATGACCCTGCCGACAACTCTGGACGTCGTTTCATCTCCGTGGGCAACCGCCTCGATTGCTTCGGCAACGCCGCGGCGCAGGGAAGACACTCCGACAATATCCGCTTTACGCACGTGGCTCAGTAGAGCCGAAATCGTCGCCTGCTGCGGCGAAATCGCTATATCAATCACGCTGCCCTGCACCAGATCGACATAGGCCCGACGCTGGATCAGCACCATAACTTTCTTGGCACCCATCCGTTTTGCCAGCATGGCTGACATGATGTTCGCTTCGTCATCGTTGGTGACTGCGATAAAGAGATCGACCTGATCGATATGCTCTTCCGCCAGCAGTTCCTGATCCGATGCGTCACCAAAGAATACGACCGTGTTTTGCAGCTTTTCCGCCAATTCGGCGGCACGCTGCTGATCCCGTTCGATCAGCTTGACGCTGTAATCTTTTTCCAGCTGACGGGCCAGTCCGGCCCCGACGTTACCGCCACCGACCAGCATAATGCGCTTATAGGGTTTTTCCAGACGCTGAAGTTCGCTCATTACCGCCCGGATATGCTGGGATGCGGCGATAAAAAAGACTTCATCGCCGGCTTCAACAATGGTTGAGCCCTGCGGCCGGATGGGGCGATCGTGACGGAAAATAGCAGCAACGCGGGTATCGATATGTGGCATATGCTCGCGCATGGTCGATAAGGCGTTTCCGACCAGCGGGCCACCATAGTAGGCCTTTACCACCGCGAGGCTGACTTTACCTTCGGCGAAATTCACCACCTGCAGTGCGCCAGGGTATTCAATCAGTCGATAAATACTGTCGATAACCAGCTGTTCCGGGGCGATCAGATGATCGATGGGCACCGCTTCCGAATGGAACAGCTTCTCCGCATCGCGAATGTAATCCGGCGAGCGGATACGGGCGATGCGGTTCGGCGTGTTAAACAGGGAATAGGCGACCTGGCAGGCCACCATATTGGTTTCATCCGAGCTGGTTACCGCAACCAGCATATCGGCATCATCGGCTCCCGCTTCACGCAGGACACGTGGATGAGAACCGTGACCCTGAACGACGCGCAGATCGAACTTATCCTGCAGGCTGTGCAGACGTTCGCCGTTGGTGTCGACGACGGTAATATCATTATTCTCGCCCACCAGGTTCTCTGCCAGCGTTCCGCCAACCTGCCCGGCACCCAGAATGATTATTTTCATCGGTTGCTGCCCGTCATCTCAGTTACTTTTTGATTAGCTTAGCGTAAAAGAAGCCGTCGCCCTCATCTGCCGCTGGCAGGTTTTGCAGGCCAGGCTGTTCCGGCGTCCCGGTTTCACTGAGCACGGCATCCGGCGTGCGTTTCAGGAAGGCCGCAACCTGCTCACTGTTCTCTTCCGGCAGCACTGAACAGGTAGCATAAACCAGCACGCCGCCGGACTTCAGATGCGGCCAGATGGCATCGAGGATCGTGGACTGCAGCTTAGCCAGTTCGGCAATGTCGCGATCGCGGCGCAACCATTTAATGTCGGAATGACGACGGATAACGCCGGTGGCGGAGCAGGGGGCATCGAGCAGAATGCGGTCGAACTTTTTGTCCTCACTCCACTGTGACGGAAAACGCCCGTCACCCTGACGCACGGTCGCCTTCATGCCCAGACGCTTCAGGTTGTCGTAGACGCGGGAAAGACGCGACTCATCAACATCGACGGCCAGGACATTCGCTTCTGGCGCCACTTCGAGAATATGGGTGGTTTTGCCGCCGGGAGCGGCACAGAGATCAAGGATCTTCTCGCCGTTTTGCGGTTCGAGAAAGCGCATACAGCCCTGGGCGGATGCGTCCTGAACGGTCACCCAGCCTTCATCAAAACCGGGCAGTGCACTGACGGCCATCGGTGCTTCCAGCCTGACGGCATCCGGGTAGTCCGGGTGTGTGAAGCCGGTGTGTCCGGCCTCGGCCAGAAGTGCGAGCCAGGCATCACGGCTGTGATGGTTGCGGTTTACGCGCAGCCACATCGGGGGGCGCTGGTTATTGGCTTCAACAATCCCCTTCCAGCGGGAGGGCCAGGCCAGCTGTAACCGCTTGAGCAACCAGGCCGGGTGGAGGTGACGCGCATCGCTCTTCTCAAATTCTGCCAGCAGATTTTCCTGCTCGCGCTGGAACTGGCGCAGGACGCCGTTGACCAGACCTTTAAACTGCATGCGTTTGATCGCCACTGCGCCTTCGACCGTTTCCGCCAGGGCGGCGTGCGGCGGCACGCGGGTGTGCAGAAGTTGATAGAGACCCACCATGATCAAATAGTGCAGCGTACGCTGTTTGCCGGTCATCGGGCGCGACATAAGGCGAGTAATAAGCCATTCCATCTGCGAAAGGGTGCGCAGCACGCCAAAGCTGAGTTCCTGCAGCAGGGCGCGGTCTTTCTCACCGACCTTATGCTGCATTGCAGGCAACACATTGCTCAGCGACTGTCCGTTTTCGACGACCTGTTCAACGGCCTGCGCCGCCATACTGCGTAAGTTGATTTGTTTTTTCATAACCACAAAAATAAAAATGCCCGGAGGAGCCGGGCTGAATAGAGTTAACCGTCAGAGCAGGCGACTACCGGGCACAAACCATTCCCGACGGGAATTTAGCAGGTCCTGCGCACTCATGGCTTTTTTACCTGCTGGCTGGAGCGACTCCAGATTCAGGATGCCTTCTGAGGTGGCAACCTGGATGCCCTGTTTGCTGACGTCGATAATGGTGCCTGGTTCGGCGCTGACCTGTGAGTGAATCACGGATGCCTGCCAGACTTTTACCGGCTGCCCGTCAATTTCGAGCCAGCTCATTGGCCACGGATTGAAGGCACGAATACAGCGCTCAAGCTGTGTGGCTGAAAGCGCCCAGTCCATGCGCGCCTCCTCTTTACTCAGTTTTTCGGCATAGGTCACCTGCGACTCATCCTGCACTTCTGGTTTCGCTGTGCCTTCTGCGAGCTGCCGCAGGGTTTCGATCAGACCCTGAGGACCCAGCTCGGCCAGTTTGTCATACAGCGTGGCGCTGGTGTCCTGGCTGGTGATCGGGCAGGAGAGTTTATGCAGCATATCGCCCGTATCCAGGCCGACATCCATCTGCATAATCGTCACGCCGGTTTCGGCATCGCCGGCCCACAGCGAACGCTGAATGGGGGCTGCACCGCGCCAGCGCGGCAGCAGGGAGCCGTGGACATTTATGCAGCCAAGGCGTGGCATATCCAGCACTGCTTTTGGCAGTATCAGGCCATAGGCCACGACCACCATCACATCAGCGTTCAGGTCGGCAACCAGCTGCTGGTTATCCTGCGGACGCAGAGAAACCGGCTGGAAGACCGGGAGACCTTTTTCTTCGGCCAGCACCTTGACCGGGCTTGGCATAAGCTTTTTACCGCGCCCTGCCGGGCGGTCTGGCTGGGTAAAGACCCCGACGACCTGGTGGCCAGAAGAGAGCAGCGCGTCGAGATGACGAGCTGCAAAATCAGGGGTACCAGCAAAAATAATACGTAGAGAATCTGCCACGTTAATTCTTGTCCTTAAGCCCGGGCGTTCAGGCGATCGAGTTTTTCCACTTTCTGGCGGATGCGCTGCTGCTTCAGCGGCGACAGGTAATCAATAAACAGCTTGCCAATCAGGTGGTCCATTTCATGCTGAATACAGATTGCCAGCAGGCCGTCGGCTTCAAGCTCAAAGGTTTTGCCATGGCGATCGAGGGCGCGGATTTTAACTTTTTCCGCACGCGGCACGAGAGCACGCTGTTCCGGAATAGACAGGCAGCCTTCTTCGATGCCGGTTTCGCCGCTTTGCTCCAGCAGCTCCGGGTTGATCAACACCAGCTGCTGTTCACGATTTTCAGAGACATCGATAACGATAATGCGCTGATGGATATCTACCTGGGTCGCGGCGAGGCCAATCCCTTCTTCGGCGTACATGGTTTCGAACATATCATCGACGATACGCTCAATATCCGCATTCACTTCTTTTACCGGCGCGGCGACGGTGCGCAGACGCTCGTCCGGAATATGTAACACGTGCAAAACTGACATAGAGATCCAGAGTTGAGTTCAGGAGTTGGAACAATAATAAGCTCTATTCTAGACAAATCGCCCTCTGATTGACAGCATCGCTGACCAATCGCAAAGATCGCGCAAGGCGCTTGTGGCAGGGGGAAAGATGACACCCACGGAGATATGGATACGCCTGATGCACGTCGGGACGCTCTGGGGCGATAAGATGGTTGATATTGCCGGGAATTTAATCCGTCATGGGGTATCGACCCGTGCCGGGCTGACGGCCAGGCAGTGGGGACGCTTTCAGTCAATCTCAGAGCAAAGCATTGAAGCCAGTCTGCGCTGGCTGGAACAGCCGGAGCACCATCTACTACTGGCGAATAGCCCCCTTTATCCCATCGCTTTACGTGCGATCCGCGACTATCCCGCCGCCCTTTTCGTCAAAGGCAATCTTTGTTCGTTGAACGTACCACAGCTTGCGGTGGTGGGGAGCCGTGCTCACTCACTGTATGGGGAGCAGTGGGGGAGTTTTTTTTGCGAAACGCTGGCGTCAGCGGGGCTGACCATTACCAGCGGCCTGGCGTTGGGCATCGATGGTGTTGCCCACCGTGGCGCTCTACGGGTCAACGGTCAGACCATCGCCGTGCTGGGCAATGGGCTGTATGACATCTATCCCCGCCGTCATCGTCCTCTGGCCTCGCAAATTGTGGATTCCGGCGGCGCACTGGTCTCTGAATTCCCTCTTGCCACGCCGCCGTTGCCCTCTCATTTTCCACGTCGGAACAGAATTATTAGCGGGTTAAGTCTCGGTGTGCTGGTCGTGGAGGCTGCGCTAAGAAGCGGGTCACTGGTGACCGCGCGTTGTGCGCTGGAACAGGGGCGGGAGGTTTTTGCGTTACCGGGGGCGTTGGGCAATCCCGGCAGTGAAGGCCCCCACTGGCTTATCCGGCAGGGTGCCGTGGCGGTTACCTCGCCAATAGATATCGTTGAGAATTTGCAATATGGGCTACATTGGCCACCAGATGTGGTGGAAAATGCGATTTATTCATCACAACAGGAACCGCTAGCATTGCCATTTCCTGAGCTCCTGGCTAACGTAGGAGATGAGGTAACACCTGTTGACGTTGTCGCTGAACGTGCCGGCCAACCTGTGCCAGTGACGGTAGCCCAATTACTCGAACTGGAGTTAGCAGGATGGATCGCAGCTGTACCCGGCGGCTATGTCCGATTGAGGAGGGCATGCCATGTTCGACGTACTGATGTATTTGTTTGAGACGTATATCCACAATGAAGCAGAAATGCGTGTGGATCAGGACAAGTTAACGCGGGACCTTACCGACGAGGGCTTCGATCGCGAAGACATATACAATGCTCTACTGTGGCTGGAAAAGCTGGCTGATTATCAGGAAGGCCTTGTTGAGCCTATGCAGCTCGCATCCGACCCGCTTTCAGTGCGTATCTTTACGGCGGAAGAGTGTGAGCGGCTAGATGCCAGCTGCCGGGGATTCTTGTTATTCCTGGAGCAAATTCAGGTGCTAAACCTCGAAACGCGGGAAATGGTGATTGAACGCGTGATGGCGCTGGACACGGCGGATTTTGAACTGGAAGACCTGAAATGGGTGATTCTGATGGTGTTGTTCAATATTCCGGGATGTGAAAACGCCTATCAGCAGATGGAAGAATTACTCTTTGAGGTGAATGAAGGTATGCTGCACTAATTATCAGTACAGCATCAATCAAGAGTCGTTATGGCCAAATCAGCACTGTTCAACGTGCGTAACAATGAGCCCTGCCCACAGTGCGGGGCTGAACTTGTCATTCGGTCCGGGAAACACGGTCCGTTCCTCGGTTGTTCCCACTATCCGGAATGTGATTATGTCCGTCCCCTGAAAAGTCAGGCTGACGGGCATGTCGTTAAAGTTCTGGATGGGCAGCACTGTCCGCTTTGTGACGCCACGCTGGTATTGCGCCAGGGGCGTTTCGGGATGTTTGTCGGCTGTAGCAATTACCCTGAATGTGGGCATACCGAGCTTATCGACAAGCCTGACAGTACGGCAATCACCTGCCCCCAGTGTCAGCAGGGGAAGCTGGTGCAGCGTCGTTCGCGATTCGGCAAAACTTTTCACTCCTGTGAACGCTTCCCGGAGTGCCAGTTCGCCATTAATAACAAACCGGTAGCGGGTGAGTGCCCGGAGTGTCACTACCCGCTGCTGTTTGAGAAGAAAACCGCGCAGGGAGTGAAATACTTCTGCGCCAGTAAACAATGTGGAAAGCCGGTTCCGGCGGATAAAATCAGTGAATAAAAACCTGCCATCCAGTGCCATCGCTCAGACGGTGGACGTCCTGCACAATCATCAGGTCATCGCCTACCCTACCGAAGCCGTCTTTGGCGTCGGTTGCGATCCCGACAGCGAAGAGGCGGTAATGCGCCTGCTGGCGCTCAAACAGCGGCCCGTCGAGAAAGGACTTATCCTGATCGCAGCCGACTTTGAGCAACTGAGACCCTATATCGACGATTCGCAATTAACAGAGACTCAGCGGCAGGCCATTTTTGCCTGCTGGCCTGGCCCGGTCACCTTTGTGTTTCCGGCCAGGGCGACGACGCCAGGCTGGCTAACCGGACGTTTTGATTCGCTGGCGGTCAGAGTGACTGACCATCCGCTGGTGGTTGAACTCTGCCGCGCTTTCGGTAAACCGCTGGTGTCTACCAGCGCGAACCTGACCGGTCAGCCGCCGTGTCGGACAACGGCAGAAGTCGTTGCCCAGTTTGGCATGGATTTTCCCGTGGTCGACGGCCCGACGGGCGGCCGGACGAATCCTTCTGAAATTCGCGATGCACTAACAGGCGAGCAGTTCCGCCAGGGATAAGTATATGGAAACCTACGCTGTATTCGGTAACCCCATTGCACACAGCAAATCGCCGTTTATTCATCAGCAGTTTGCGCAGCAGCTGCAGCTTGACTATCCCTATGGCCGCGTTCTGGCACCGGTGGATGACTTTGTTTCGACACTGAATGCCTTTTTCGAGGGCGGTGGTAAAGGCGCGAATGTTACGGTGCCCTTTAAAGAAGAGGCTTTTGCACGTGCGGATGTTCTTTCAGAACGGGCCTCGCTCGCCGGAGCGGTGAATACGCTTAAGCGTCTGGAGGATGGACGTCTGCTGGGGGACAACACCGACGGTATAGGATTGCTGAGCGATCTGGAACGTCTCTCCTTTATACGTCCGGGGATGCGAGTTTTGCTTATTGGTGCCGGTGGGGCATCACGAGGCGTGCTGCTGCCGCTGCTCTCCCTGGATTGCGCTGTGACAATAACGAACCGGACTTTTTCTCGGGCTCAGACATTGGCACAGTTATTTACCCACACCGGTAGCGTGAGTGCGCGTGCGTTGGACGATCTTGTCGGGCAGGAATTCGATCTGATCGTGAATGCAACATCCAGCGGGATCGCGGGTGATGTCCCGGAGATCCCGGCCTCGCTGGTCCATCCGCACCTTTATTGCTATGACATGTTTTATCAGAAAGGGCCTACGCCATTCTTACAATGGTGTCAGCAGCAGGGTGCGCATCAGTGCGCCGATGGTCTGGGAATGCTGGTGGGTCAGGCGGCACACGCCGCGTTATTGTGGCATGGGGTATTGCCTGACGTTGTACCGGTGATTGATATTATGAAGCGGGAGCTGGCCGCATGAATCAGGCGATTCAGTTTCCGGATCGCGAGGAGTGGAATGCTCAGCTGCTTGCGGTCTGCTTTCCGGTACTGGTCAGCGGCATGCAGCTAACCTGTGCGATTAAGGGTGATTCGCTCGCGCAGCGATTTGGTGGGGAGACGCCAGCCCAGTGGCTGGCGGCATTCTGTGAACATCGCTGGGATCTGGAAGAAGAAGCGGATCTGCAGATCCGTGCCCAGCAGGAAGACGATCAGGGCTGGCTCTGGTTATCCTGAGCCAGATAGTCGTCTTTCCATTTAACGTAGTTATTCGCCGAGTATGTCAGACCGGCGATCTCAGCGTCCGTCAGCGGGCGTATCTGTTTTACCGGACTGCCTAAATAGAGATAGCCTTTCTCCAGGCGTTTATTCTGCGGTACCAGGCTACCGGCACCAATCATTACATCATCTTCAACAATGACGCCGTCCAGCAGGATCGAGCCCATTCCGACCAGAACCCGGTTGCCAATGGTGCAGCCGTGCAGCATGACCTTATGCCCGACGGTAACATCCTCGCCAACAATCAGCGGATTTCCCTCCGGGTTAGATGAGGACTTATGGGTCACGTGCAGTACGCTACCGTCCTGAATATTACTGCGTGCGCCAATTTGCACATAATTGACATCGCCGCGGATGACGACCAGCGGCCAGATACCGACATCATCGGCGATTCTGACATCGCCGATCACCACGCTGGAACTATCGATCATCACGCGTTTTCCCTGTTGTGGGAAAAGATCCTTATAGGGACGTAGTACTGCAGACATAGTTACCTCATCATTCGAATTGGGTCTTCTTTATGACTTTGGTGGGATTATGGGGTCTGCGCAAGCCTTAAATGACTTACTTTTTAGGCGGATCGTGTACGATCTCAGCGAAAGGCGCGAAAAAACAGCAGTCGGAAAAAAAGATCGAGAAAAGCCTTGTGCAAAATCTTCGGCTCCCTATAATGCGCCTCCATCGACACGGAACATGTGAACAACTTCACGATGTACCGCAGAGTCGACGAGAGAAAACTTCTGAAAAATGAGGTTGACTCTGAAAGAGGAAAGCGTATTATACGCCACCTCGCGACAGTAAG
>DATEKR010000075.1:0-2005 GCA_035277345.1 Enterobacteriaceae bacterium | reverse complement strand
GATCAGCAGATTGGATTCGCCGTCGGCCTGCTCTTTAATGGAGCAGATAAACGCCCGCTTGACGGTTTGGATGCTTTTAAACAGCGTGGTCAGGGAGTCCACCATCTGCGCCGGAGGCTCGGCCACTTCGGAGAGCAACAGCGGCACGCCGCCTTCCAGCACCTGGCGGGTGCTGAGCGGATTGCCCTCTTCGCCAATAAGGTGGCTGATCTCACGCGGCGTAAACTCTTTCCCGGTCGGCAGCTTAGCGTTGAGGAACAGCGCTTCACCCTGGGTCATTTCAAACAGGGTTCTGGCAGGCATCACCACAAAGGCCTGCTCCTCTTCTACCGCCTGCTGCAGCGCTTCCAGGGAGGTGAAGAACGGGATCACCGTACCACCGTCCTCTTTTTCCCAATGCTGGATATCCAGGGCGCTGTCGTCAACAACTGCTTCACCGTCTGCGGCGGTGCCGGGCACCCAGACGGTAGATTCCAGCAGAGTACGGAAAAATGCCGGACGATGCGCTGGCTCGGTCGCCGCTTTCTCCAGCAGGGTTTCTAATTCGTTTTTAGTATCGGACATAGATTTCACAAAGTTAGTCCGGCCCTCTTCACCTGAAGAGGGCCGCAATGATTACGCGGTCAGCATGTTCGCAATTGCACGCACGCCAAGACCGGTTGCGCCCGCAGCCCACTGGTCCACGGCGGATTTACGGTAGGTGGCGGAGCAGTCAATGTGCAGCCAGCCTTCGTGATAGTTCTCCACGAAGTGAGACAGGAAGCCCGCCGCAGTGCTGGCCCCGGCCGGGTTAGCGGCACCGGAGGTGTTGTTCAGCTCGGCAAAGTTAGATGGCAGCTGGCTGCGGTGGAACTCGGCCAGCGGCAGACGCCAGAACGGCTCGTTTTCAGCCTGGGCACTCGCCATAAAGCGGGCAGCCAGCGCATCGTCAAAGCTGAACAGCGCGTGGAAGTCATTGCCCAGCGCCGTTTTCGCCGCACCGGTCAGGGTAGCCGCATCGATGATCAGTTCAGGTTTCTGCGCGCTGGCGTCGATCAGGCCATCGGCCAGAACCAGACGGCCTTCCGCATCGGTATTCATGATCTCAACGGTTTTACCGTTGCGATAGCGGATAATGTCACCCAGTTTAAAGGCGTTGCCGCTGATCAGGTTGTCCGCACAGCAGAGGTAAAGCTTAACGCGTTTGTTCAGGCCACGGGTTACCGCAAAGGCCAGCGCCCCGGTCATCAGCGCCGCGCCGCCCATATCGGACTTCATAGAGTCCATAAAGGCGCTCTGTTTGATGCTGTAGCCGCCGGAGTCAAAGGTGATGCCTTTCCCGACCAGGCAAGCGTAAACCGGGGCTTCTTTGTCACCGCTCGGGTTGTAGTCCAGCACCAGCAGGACCGGCGGGCGCTCTGAACCACGGCCAACGGTGTGCAGGCCAAGGTAGTTCTGCTCGCGCAGGTCTTCACCTTTGGTGATGCGGTAAGACATTTTCTCACCGGCCACGCCGCAGAGCAGGTCTACCGCACGCTGAGCCAGCTGTTCAGGGCCCAGATCTTCCGCCGGGGCGTTAATGGTGTCACGCACCCAGTCAATAATGTTCAGGCGGCTATCCAGCTCTTTCTGCTGCTCAGCATCAAGCGTTGCCCACTCGACTTTGCGGGTGCCTTTCGGGCCTTTATAGCCCTGCCAGAATGCCCAGCTGCGCTCAACGTCCCAGCCTTCACCGGCGAGCGTGACGTGTTTAATGCCCATCCCGTCGATTTTGCGGGCTGCGCGCTGGATCAGGCCTTCGTCATCTTTACCGTTCAGGTGCAGAGTAATGCCGTCGTTGTTGATGCTGTACGTCGCTTTTTCACCCCAGCGGCCGTCTGCAGGCTGCGTCGAAAGAACGATGTTCATGGCTTGTGTTGTCATATTTATCCCTTTTCGTTCATGCATAAATTGGAAACGGGCCGCCCAATGGCCGCCCGTTTATTTAATCAGCTTCGTCCAGCCAGACCAGCAGGATAGCTTCGAG
>DATEKR010000074.1:0-2443 GCA_035277345.1 Enterobacteriaceae bacterium | reverse complement strand
CCCAGGCTCCGATTTGACTGTCGCGAGGACGGCTGTGAAAGTATTTCACCACTTCAAGCGTGGAGAGGCGCTCGGCCTTGCCGGTCACCATCACCTGGCGTTCCAGCATATGCCACGGGAATAATAGGTTTACGCGCGGGTTGTGTTCAATATGATGCGCTTTGCGGCTGCCGAGGTTGGTATAAAACACCAGCCCTTTTTCGTCATAGTGCTTGAGCAGCACAATGCGCTGATACGGCTGGCCCTGTTCATCGACGGTGGCAACGACCATCGCGGTAGGATCGGCCAGCCTGGCGTCGCAGGCCTGTTTCAGCCAGTGTTCGAACAACGCCAGCGGTTCGGCGGGAAGATCGTGGCGACGCAGGCCGCCACGGATGTATTCACGGCGCAGGTGCGCGATTTGCTGCAGTTCATCGTTGTCGGACATGGCGTATCAGAGAGTTGTCAAAGGGTGGCGCTATTGTGCGCCGCCCCCGGCAAAATCTCAACGCTGCGCGCTGGCTAACTGGCAGTTATTCAGCACGATACGGTCGCGTTTATACACCGTAGCCTCTTCACCTTTTGACCAGAACACGTACACGCCGTCCGTATAACGCGCGCCGGACGCGGAGCGTCCCTGCTTCAGGGTGCGCTGCTGGTTATCATAGATAAAGCTGACTTCCTGGCGGGTGTTGTTGAGGTGTACCGTAAGCGGTTTTTCCTCGCACTGATATTCGAGGGTGTCGGTGTTCAGACGCTCCATAAACTGGTTGTAAGCGCTACAGCCAGCGAGCATGAAAGGGAGAGCAAGGATAAGCAGTTTTTTCATGGGGTATTCCACAGACCGGTTTCATCGGGAGAGCTGCTGCCCTCCCTCTCTTGTTTGTCTGCAGTGTACCGACTGGCCGTCAGAGAATAATTCAGTTAACTCTGATTATGTCGCGGATTTGCCGGGAAAATCGCCCCCAGCACGCTGGCCTCTGACGCGCCGGTGACCGAGGGCAGATTGCCCGGCTGACCCGCGAGGGTGCGCCATGCCAGCCAGGCGAACGCCAGCGCTTCCATATCGTCACCGCTGATCCCGGCCTTATCGGTGGTGTCCACTTCCGTCCCCGGCAGCAGCGCCGCCAGACGGCTCATGACCAGCGGGTTACGCCCGCCGCCGCCGCACACCAGCAGTTTTTCACAACCACCGCTGAGCTGGACCTGTTCGGAAATGGTCATTGCAGTCAGCTCCGCCAGCGTGGCCTGCACATCCTGGGCGGCAAGCCCCGGGAAATGCGCCATCTGCTGCTCCAGCCAGCCCATATTAAAGTATTCACGCCCGGTGCTTTTGGGCGCGGGCGCGGCGAAGTAGGGATCGCTCAGCATCACCTGCAGCAGCGGGATAATCACTTTTCCCGAGCAGGCCCAGCGGGCATCATGATCGTAGGGCTTAGCGCACTGCCGCCAGATCCAGGCATCCATCAGCATATTACCGGGGCCGGTATCAAACCCGCGGACGGGTTGGCCGGGGATCAGCAGGGACAGATTGGCAATACCGCCGATATTCAGCACCATGCGCCGCTCAACAGGATGCGCCAGCAGCGCCTCATGAAAGGCGGGCACCAGCGGTGCTCCCTGCCCCCCGAGCGCCATATCCCGACGACGGAAGTCGCCGACCACCGTAACACCGGTACGGGCGACAATCTGATTATTATCACCAATCTGCATCGTATGCGGCGCATTGCCGACCGGTTCATGCCAGACCGTCTGGCCATGGCAGCCAATCGCCACCACGTCTTCCGGCTTTAACTTTTGTTCATCCATCAGCGCCTGCACAGCATCGGCGAACAGGCGGCCCAGCCGGGTATCCAGCTGTCCGAGCTGGGAAAGCGTCAGCTGCTGTCCCTGGCAGACGCCGAGAATAGCCTCTTTTAATGCTATCGGGATCGGCCAGCTCAGGCTGGCCTGCTGGGCGACCATCGTTTCGTCGATAGCCGCGAGGACAACGTCAACGCCGTCAAGGCTGGTGCCGGACATAACGCCAATATAACGACCCGATCTCATAGCCCTTCCTGAATGTTCCGTCTTAGTGTGCATCACTCCACCACAAACCGTGGGTTATTACCACGTTACGTTTATACTTTTTAACACACGGTAATAAAATACGCATAAGTGTTAAGGTTTATTGTTTGCACAGGGTCCATTTTTGCGCCGTTTATCTTTGGTTCAGGTAAAAAGCCGTATTATTTTTAAAATATTATCGCCGAAGCGATGCGCGATGGTAAATTATTACCATATAATTACGTCAAGACGGATGCTCATCAGAGCGTTAGTTTGTGAACAGGAGATTCATAGATGATTTCACGTGTATTAGCCGTTTCCATGATTGGACTTTCGCTTGCTGGCTGTGTCAGCAGCAGCGGCCTCTCAGGTGATGTTTATTCTGCATCCGAAGCCAAGCAGGTGCAGAACGTCACCT
>DATEKR010000073.1:0-3603 GCA_035277345.1 Enterobacteriaceae bacterium | reverse complement strand
AACATTATGAACTTTTTAACGAAGATTAAACTCAGCACTATGCTTGTAACCGGTTTCACGACGGTTATTGTCATCGGCCTGCTGGTCGCCGCCCTGGGTCGTTCGCATCTGGTCGACCTGGGTGGCGATATTCAATCACTCTCGGAAAAAAACCTCGCCAGCCTGATCCTGATTCAGGATGCGAAGAACGGCTTTGATTCCGTGGCCCGCTCGGTACGTAATATCGGCCTGTCCGACGACCGCAGCCGCATCCAGCAGGAAAAGACGCTGATCGACCAACAAATCGCCCGCAATACCGAAACGCTGGCAAAGCTGTATGAAGTTCTCGATACGCCCGCCACGCGTGATCAGCTGGATAGTCTGACAAAAGCGCGCCCGCCCTACCGCGACGCGGTGAATAAAGCGGTCACTCTCGGCGTGTCCGAAAACCCGGACGATCGCGCCGAAGCCTTGCGCATTATGGTGAATGAGATGCAGACCACCCAAGCCCCGGTGTTTGCCGCCCTGGACAGCATGACCGAGCTGCAGAAGAAGTTAACCCTTGAGGTTACCACCAGCGCCATGGAAGAAGCCCGCGCAGACGGCGGGATGCTGCTGTGGATTGCCGCCCTTGGCGCGCTGGTCGGCGTTCTGGTCTCCTTCCTGATCACCCGCACGATTAAGAGCCAGGTTGGCGGTGAGCCGTCCTACGCCGCCGAGGTGGCCCGCCAGGTTGCCGAAGGAAACCTGGCCGTGGCCGTGGATCTGCGTCCTGGCGATGAACACAGCGTGCTGGCCGCGATGAACAGTATGCGTAAAAGCCTGAGCGACATTGTTGAGCAGGTCCGTCATAGCAGCGAATCCATTGCTACCGGTGCCAGTGAAATTGCCGCCGGCAGCACCGATCTGAGCCAGCGTACGGAAGAGCAGGCCGCCAGCCTGCAGCAAACCGCCGCCTCAATGGAAGAGATGAGCCAGACCGTTCAGCAGAATACCGATACGGTGCGCAGCGCCAGTGCACTTGCGAAAACCACCAGCGAAACCGCAGCCAAAGGCGGCAAAGCCGTCGGCAATATCGTGATCACTATGAAAGAGATCACCGACAGTTCGCACAAAATCGGCGACATTATCAGCGTCATTGACGGCATCGCTTTCCAGACCAATATTCTGGCGCTCAACGCCGCCGTTGAAGCCGCCCGCGCCGGTGAGCAGGGCCGGGGCTTTGCGGTCGTGGCAGGCGAAGTCCGCTCGCTGGCACAGCGTTCTGCTTCCGCTGCGAAAGAGATTAAAGAGCTGATTAACCACAGCGTTGAGAAAGTGGAAACCGGCTCATCCCTCGTCACCGACGCCGGTAGCACCATCGAGGAGCTGGTGCGTCAGGCCCATCAGGTCGCCGTGCTGATCGGCGAAATCGGCGTCACCACTCAGGAGCAGTCGGCCGGTATTTCGCAGATCCACGACGCGGTCAACCAGCTGGATCAGGTTACACAGCAGAATGCCGCGCTGGTGGAAGAATCGGCTTCCGCCTCCGATAGCCTGAGCGACCAGGCCGCCCATCTGGTGGAACTGATGAAAGCCTTTGTCGTTGACGGTTCAGCGTCGCAGCCAGCACGCACCACGGAAATGAAACGACCTTCCCTGTCGCCATCAACCTCCTGGTAATAACGCAAAAGGCCTCTGTCGAAACAGAGGCTTTTCTTATCCTGCGAAACCCGCGTTTATGGCGTCACTTTCTCGACAGCCGAACCCTCCAGCGCGGCCTTCACCACGCGGAACACATCGGTATTGTCGATATACTTCCCGTCATTCAGACCCACATATTTAGCGTAGCCTGCATCGGTGCCGTGCACGCGTGAAGCAAAGGCTTCTGCGCCTGCGCCTTTCGCCCACAGCGGAACCAGCGCGTTAGAGTGGTTGCCGGTCGGACGGAAGGAGATACCCGGCATCTGGCCTTTACCTTTGTTGATCACCGCTTCAAACGCGGTTTTCTGCGCATCCGGGCCCATCGGCATACCGTTATCGTGGTCGGTGGTCACAATCAGCAGGGTTTCATCCCAGCTGCTGTTCTTCTCCACCCATTCGATAACCGACGACACGGCATTGTTAAAGTCCGCCGTCTCTTCAATCAGACGACCATATTCCACGCCCGCGCAGTTAGGGTTGTAGGAGTTACCCCAGTCGCCTTTGCCGGTACAGGCGTTGCTGGTATGGGCCGACCAGTCGGTCGCGCCGCCTTCCACCATCACAAAGAAGCCGTTGGCATTTTTGCTCAGATGCGCAATCGCACCCTCGGTCATGGTTTTAAGCGTCGGGACAGTACGGATATACGCATCGCCGGAGGGCGTGGCTGCATCTTTACCGACGATTGCCGCCTGGCGTCCCTGCTGCAGGGTACCGTTTGGCGCCACGTTCGGAGAGCCAAGCAGCGGGCCGTCATAGCGCAGGGAGCCGCCTGCCAGCTGGCTAAACTCATCCGTGCTGCGGATCACTTTCCACGGCTGGCTGCCACCGGTCGGGGTCAGTTTGCCGGAGGTCAGCCGATCCGCTTCGGCTTTGGCCAGATAGCTGTAAGAATCGTCGCCACAGCCTGCGGCAGACTCATCCTTCGCCAGTTTGTCGCACGCGGTACCGTTGGCGTTAAAGCCCGGCAGACCCGTGCCCATAATCAGATCCAGCTTGCCGGACGTCAGCATCTGGTGGGAGATAGCATGATAATCGTTGCGGGACGCGTTCTGCGCGCCAAATGCAGCCGGAGTGGCATGAGAGAACGGAACGCTGGTGACCACCCCTGTCGCCTTGCCCTGCTCTTTTGCCACCAGCGTCACGAAGCTGACCGGCTTGCCGTTGTTGTCGACGTTAATGGCGTTGTTATAGGTCTTGGTACCTGAGGCCAGAGCAGTACCGGCGGCAGCGCTGTCCGTCGGGTCCGTCGCCAGATAGGCGTAACCTTTAAACGGCAGGTCTTTATCCGCGTTCGGCGCGGTATCCCAGGCCTTCTGCGGATCGTAATTCACTAATGACTCGGCGCTGTGGGTCGCTTTTTTCGACGCGTTCAGCGGATAGGTCGTCATGGCGTACTTCACCGGGAACCCGGCGTATGGCGTGTGCTCGCGACCGCCATACTGCCAGTCAGCCGTTGCGTCCCAGGCTCCCCAGCCCGCCCCGTCGTTGATCATCACAATCACGTTTTTGGCTTTGACCTCGGCCGCTGTTGCCACAGAAGGCACGGCCGCAGCCATACCAGCGAGGGATAACATGCAGAGGGCTAAATGGCTTTTACGGAACAGAGCGGAAGCGTTCAGCGCGGGGCGTTGAGGTGTCATACAAATTCTCCATTGGTCTAAAATAACATTAATTATTTTCAAATCATTTCAATTTGTTGGGCTTTGTTTCAGTTAAGTATTGGGGAGTTACATGACAAATTAATGACAGGGAATTGCGCGGATGCGGGGCGAGGAGCCTCCCGCCTGTGCGGGAGGCGGTTATTTAAAATTTATACTCCACCCCGACCCAGTAGTTGCGGCCTTCTTCGATAAAACCTTCCGTGTAAGCGTAGCGGGTATCGAACAGGTTATTCACCGAGGCATTGACGCTAAATCCGTGCCCGATGCGGTAATCTGTCCG
>DATEKR010000072.1:0-12761 GCA_035277345.1 Enterobacteriaceae bacterium | reverse complement strand
CGCAGCGCGATATGGGTGGAAACGTGGATAACCTTCAGCTTATCGGTATACAGCACCATGGCGTAGTCTTTGCTGTCGGTTAACTTCGCCAGCAGCTCGGTGTGGCCGGGGTACATATGTCCGGCCAGATGCAGCGCCTCTTTGTTCAACGGCGCGGTAGCAATGGCATGGACTTCACCTGCCATAGCCATTTCGGTGGCACGCTTCACGCAACGGTAAGCCAGATCCCCGGCCTGAGCCTGCACTTTCCCCGGTGCCAGCGCGTCAGGGTCCTCCAGCGGCTCATCAAACACGTTGATGATCCCCGGCGCGAAGCGTGCCTGCGAAACTTGTTCAATCACGTGGAATTCGACGGGCGGCGTAACGCCCAGCGCCTGAATGCGCTGTAACGTCTGCAGGCAGCCGACCACGACGGCGGGCACGCCGGATAGCTCGCCCTCCGCCAGCGCCTTAATAATGATTTCCGGGCCGATCCCCGCAGGATCGCCCATCGTCACCGCAATCGTCTTATTTGCCACTGTACATCTCCTCAATAAAATAAAGTGCATCTCGCAGGGTGGTCTCACCACCAAATCCACCGGCCTTGGTGATCACCGGCAGATCGTCAATTTCGCTGTTCACAAAGGTGCCGCACGGGACGCAGGGCACCACTTCACTGTTGATACGGTAGCCTTCCGCCTTCAGCGCCCGGGCGACGGCAATCGCGATATCGCCGCCGGTCAGGAACAGACCGCCGATTTGTGACTGGCTGATAATGGTTAGCGTGATCTCACCGAGGGTGGCGCTGATACGCTCGCCCAGCTGCTGGCGCGTAAGCTGATGCTGCTCGCAGAGCGCATCGATCATATTCCGGGCATCCGCATCGCGGCAGGTCCGCAGTACGCAGTGCTGGCGGTCGTTGAGCACGGCGGTGGCCTGGCGGGTAATCTCCGCCATCGCCGTCTCGCTGCCGGGCAGCAGCAGCGCGGCGACGTCAATATCAACGATCCCCAGCGATTTCTCCCCGGCGGCAAAGACGATCTGCTGACGGGTGGCTTCGCTCATGGAGCCCGCCACCACCAGCACCGGCAGTTTCTGCTCCGGGGCAAGATAGCTGCTGGCGGGCAGCGCATTGGCCAGACCCGCAGCCCCCACCAGCACGTAACGGCAGGTCAGAGCGGCAATTGCCTGCGCCAGCAGCGCCAGGTCGCCGTCGTTTTCGGCATCGACCACTACAATGCCCGGAGCCGACTGGCTTAACCGCTGCAGTTCGGCCAGCAAGGTGCCGCTTCGCACCTGCGCCAGTCCCAGTTCGCTAACCGGAAGCGTCGTTTGCAGGCCAATCAGCGTTTTAATGTGAGAGGAGACAATCGGCGTTTTCGGATCGGTGGCGAACTCGGTTTCCACCAGCGGTACGCCGTGTACCAGGCACTGACCATTAACCGTCACCCGTCCGGCGGCGGGAATAGCCGCCGCGACGATCGCCAGCTGCGCACCGCTGGCAGCCATGGCCGCAGCCACTTCCGCCCCGACGTTGCCCCGGAAGGTCGAGTCGATTTTTTTGTAGATAATCGGGGCTTCCTGCTGACCATCAAACCAGGGAGCGGCCGCTTTTCTGACCTTCTCGCCCGCCTGTTCCGGCGTCAGCGCCCGGCTTTCGGTATTCACCACCAGCACATCGGTGCGTCGCGGCGAAAGCTGCTCATTCAGCATCACCTCGGTGCGCGCACCCTTTTTCGCCAGCTGCACGCCCGTATCATTGGCACCGGTAAAATCATCCGCTATCACGATCATTTTCATGATGTTTTCTCCTCCGCCGCCGTGGCTAAGCGCTGCTGGTTACGTTTGGCGACCCAGGATGTCAGCACCGGAGTCAGGATGGCCGTCACAATTACCGACGTCGCCACCAGCGGCGTGGCCACGGCAACGATCTGACCGAGCGCCGGATCTGCCTGCGCTATCGCCATCGGCGTCGCAACGGCATTGCCCGCCGTGCTGGAAGCAGCCGCCCCGGCGATACCGGTTCCGCCCAGTAAACGGTCGGCTTTGATATTAAAGAAGCCGCCGACGAAGGTCGTGATGACGCCCAGCAGGATCCCAGCCAGTCCGCCTTTCAGCAGCATCGCCAGGTCAATGGATGCTCCCAGCGCAAAGGCGAAGAACGGGATCAGCAGCGGACCGCCTTTGGTCAGGAACTCGCGCATTTTCGGATCGAGGTTACCGAGCAGCATGCCGATCAGCATCGGGATCAGCACCACCACAATCGACATCACCGGGATATTGGCCATTCCGGCTGCGCCCAGCGCAATCATGGTAAGGATAGGCCCGTCGCTGAGGGACATCAGCGGCGTGGCGCCCACTTCATTCTCACTGCCGAATTCACCGGCCAGCGCGGCATACAGCCCGCCGTTGGTATTGCTCATGGCGGCAATAATGGCGACTGAAGAGAGCCCCCAGATCCCTTCTGCACCAAACAGTCGCTCAACGCCGAAGCCCAGCGCCACCGCAACCACAAACTTGGTAAAGGTGATCCCGCCGCCGATCATCAGTGATTTCGGCGCGGCTTTAATATGGATCCCGGCGCCCATACAGAGCAGGAAGGCCCCGATCAACGGCGCGGCACCGTTTTTGAACAGCGCCGTGGTGAAACCGCCGACCTGCAGCGCATCTGGCGCAAAGGTGTTGATTATCGCCCCCAGCACCAGTGGGACTACCATCATCCCACCCGGAATTTTTTCTATCGTCGCTTTGATTTGCATGTCGCCCTCAGAATTTGATTTTATTTAATCATGACTGATTGTATTAAATCAATAACCAGAAAAACATGTGTTAGATCGCAGTTTAAAAAGTTAACAGTGCGTTAATTAATGATTGATTGAGTGAATATAATCACAAAGAAGGGGAAGGCAGCACCGCAGCGCTGCCGGAGGGATTAACGGTTCTGGAGGAAATCGCGGTACGCCTTTACCACGGCAAGAAAGTCTTCCAGACCGCAGAAGGAGAGGCTCTCTTCGTCGTAGTAGTTCATCCCCTCTTCCATCTCTTCGCCGGAAAACTCCAGCTGATTGGCGCGGATCATCACCTCTTCGCCGTCTAACCACAGCGTGTACTCATGCCCGGCACGCTGCCACTGGCGTTCGCTGCCTTTGACCGTCTGCGCCGCCTGTTCCACTTCGTCCAGCAGGACAAGGTTCTCTTTCACTTCTTCATTGAACCAGTGCCCGACCACCTCGTGGCCCATCGACATGCGCACCTTGACGATCCCGGTGACGTCACGCAGAAATTCGTATTCCATAATGTGTTCCTCTGCTCAGGCTTTGAGTCAGCCTATGCAGTAATTATCGCAGTAGTGCGGGAGAAAAAAAGTATCGGGGAGCTAAAATCGTGAGGATGCCCTCTCCCCGTCGGAAGAGGGCTAAAAACTTACTTCAGCGTCTCCACCAGCGCTTTACGGCTGGCCTCCAGTGACACGACCCGCTGGCAGACGTCTTTACCAAACTGCTGGAAATCCGCTTCCTGGTTTTTCCACTCGTTCTGGACCGCCGTCTGCAGACCACCGAGGCTACCAAGCACGCTCTCCAGCGGGTTGCCGCCGCTTTTCAGCACCGCTTTAGCACCCATCTCATTAATGCTGTCCTGCAGGATCCCGCCCATTGCGCGGTTAACCAGCTGCTGACCTTCGGCGCGCACCTGATCGATAGCCTTGTAGTGGAAGGTCAGACCGTCACTGCGGCGTTCAATAATGCGGTTCATCTGCTCTTTGAGCTGACCGTCGAGGGTCACAAGGCGGGTGCGCATTTTGCTGCTTTCCCCGGCCTCTTTGGCGATGATCTTATCCAGCGCCACGCGGCCCTTTTCCACGCGCTCCCGCGCGCCGTTGTCGATCCACGGCAGAGCGCTGCGCAGATCGGCCTGATAATCTTTGGCCTGCTCACGCTGGGCGGCGGTGAGATTTTTCTGCTGACCGTTAAACATCACGTTGCCATCCGGCGTCATTACCAGATTGCCGTTCTCGCCGTTAACCTGAACGGTCTGGGGGCTAATGACCACATCGTCACGCGGGGTGACGCTGCAATGATAGTCGGCCTGAGCGGCAAACGCGGAAACGGAGAGGGCAACAGCCAGTAGCGTTTTGCGCATCATAGAAAAACTCCCTTAAGACAAAACGGGCCAGCAAATGCTGGCCCCTATGTTCTGTTAGTCCCACCAGACGTCGAAAAGTTCGCTGGTGCGTACATCGGACAGCTTGCGATCTTCCAGCCATTTGCGCACCAGAGCCTGATGCTCTTCGGTACACTTGCCGATTTCCTGCATGCAAATCAGTCCTTCCCACGCCAGATAACCGCTGCCATCAAACGCCAGTTTGTTCGGCTCAATCACTTCATTGATCAGGTCATTCACCGTGGAATCGATGGTCTCTTCAGACGTGCCTTCCGCGAAACGCCAGGCGACGGAAAAACCTAACTCCTGGAATTCGTCGATATGCATTTTTTTACGCAGACGACGGCTACGGTTAATTGCCATTATTTCACCCTCTCGAACATTAAGTCCCATACGCCGTGGCCAAGACGATGGCCACGTTGTTCAAATTTTGTAACCGGACGTGACTCCGGACGCGGTACATAATCGTTGTCCGGGGACAGGTTAGTATACCCTTCCATTGATGACATCACGTCGAGCATATGCTGCGCATAAGGCTCCCAGTCGGTCGCCATATGGAAAACACCGCCCAGCTTCAGCTTGCTCTTAATCAGTTCAGCAAACGCCGGCTGTACGATACGGCGTTTATTGTGGCGCGCTTTATGCCACGGGTCCGGGAAGAAGAGCTGCACCATGGTCAGGGAGTGATCGGGGATCATCTTGTGCAGCACTTCCACCGCGTCGTGACACATCACGCGCAGGTTGGTAATACCGGCCTCGTCGGCGGAAGAGAGACAGGCACCTACGCCCGGGGAGTGCACTTCGATCCCGAGGAAGTTCTGCTCAGGACGCGCCTGGGCCATGGTCACCAGGGATGCACCCATGCCGAAGCCTATCTCCAGCGTCGTCGGCGCTTCGCGGCCAAACAGGGTCGGCAGATCCAGCGGCTCTTCGCTGAACTCGACGCCCATCACCGGCCAGAAATGATCCAGCGCGTGCTGCTGCCCTTTGGTCAGGCGCCCCTGACGGCGGACAAAACTGCGAATACGGCGAAGCGGGCGGCCGTTTTCATCAAATTCCGGTGAAATGACATCGTTGCTCATAAAAATAGTCTGCCAGTAAGAATGGTCGGGAAACGGGCATTATCCAAAGATAGTTGCCGGATGCAAGGGTTTACAGCCTGCCGCCGCTGTGCTGGAATCACTCTCCCTGATTTAGTGAATTCGATAACCATGCAAGCGGCGCAATTTTCAGCCCAGGTTCTGGACTGGTACGACAAATACGGGCGCAAAACACTGCCCTGGCAAATTGATAAGACGCCCTACAAAGTATGGCTCTCCGAAGTAATGTTGCAACAAACCCAGGTTGCGACCGTTATTCCTTATTTTCAGCGCTTTATGGAACGCTTCACGACGGTGACCGATCTGGCTAATGCCCCGCTGGATGAGGTACTGCATCTGTGGACCGGCCTGGGCTACTACGCCCGTGCCCGTAACTTGCATAAGGCCGCGCAGCAGGTCGCCACGCTGCACAAAGGCGAATTCCCGCAAACCTTCGACGAAGTTGCCGCCCTGCCCGGCGTCGGCCGTTCAACCGCGGGTGCAATTCTTTCTCTGTCACTCGGCAAACATTTCCCGATCCTCGACGGCAACGTGAAGCGCGTGCTGGCTCGCTGCTATACGGTCGGCGGCTGGCCGGGCAAGAAAGAGGTAGAAAAGCGCCTGTGGGATATCAGCAGCGAGGTCACGCCCGCGAAAGGCGTCGAGCGCTTTAATCAGGCGATGATGGATCTCGGGGCGATAGTCTGTACCCGCTCGAAGCCGAAGTGCGAGCTTTGCCCGCTGAATCAGGGCTGTGAAGCGTATGCCAACCACAGCTGGGCACAGTATCCGGGGAAAAAACCGAAGCAGACGCTGCCTGAACGTACCGGCTATTTCCTGTTAATGCAGAATGGCGACGAGGTGTTTCTCGCCCAGCGTCCGCCGAGCGGCCTGTGGGGCGGATTATTCTGCTTTCCGCAGTTTGCAGACGAAGCCGCCTTGCGCGAATGGCTCGCTTCCCGCAGCATTCCGGCTGACGGCCTTACCCAGATGACCGCTTTTCGTCATACTTTCAGCCATTTCCATCTGGATATCGTCCCAATGTGGCTTAACGTGTCCACGGCGGGATCATGCATGGATGAAGGCGGCGCACTCTGGTATAACTTAGCCCAACCGCCGTCAGTAGGACTGGCAGCGCCCGTAGAGCGCCTGTTACAGCAGTTACGCGCTGGCGCAGTGGCATAACGCACCGGCCGACAAAGAGGATTTTTTTATGAGCAGAACCATTTTTTGTACTTTCCTGCAGCGCGATGCCGAAGGCCAGGATTTCCAGCTCTATCCGGGCGAGCTGGGCAAACGCATTTTTAACGAGATTTCGAAAGAAGCCTGGGGTCAGTGGCAGAAAAAGCAGACCATGCTGATTAACGAAAAGAAACTCAGCATGATGAACCCGGAGCACCGCAAACTGCTGGAGCAGGAGATGACTAACTTCCTGTTTGAAGGCAAAGACGTGCATATCGAAGGCTACACGCCGCCGGAACAACAGTAAGGCCCCTGGGCCTTATTGCCACCCAACAGCAGGCATACTCCCGGAATGATGAAAAAACTGATCGCGCTGGCTTTTGTCGCGCCGTTGCTCGTTTCCTGTTCCAGTTCGACGAATAAAGGCGATAGCTATAACGAAGCCTGGATCAAAGATACCAACGGTTTTGACATTCTGATGGGGCAGTTTGCCCATAATATTGAAAATATCTGGGGTCTGAACGAGGTGCTGATTGCGGGTCCGAAGGACTACGTGAAGTACAGCGATCAGTACCAGACCCGCAGCCATATCAACTTCGATGCCGGTACCATCACCATCGAAACCATCGCCGGAACCGAACCGGCAGCGAGGCTGCGTAAGGCGATTATTAAAACCCTGCTGATGGGTGATGACCCCAGCGCCGTTGACCTCTACTCCGACGTCGACGACATTCAGGTCTCCAAAGAGCCGTTCCTCTACGGCCAGGTGCTCGACAATACCGGCCAGACCATCCGCTGGGAAGGTCGCGCCTCAAACTTTGCCGACTACCTGCTGCAGAACCGGCTGAAAAGCCGCAACAACGGCCTGCGCATTATTTACAGCGTCACCATCAACCTGGTGCCGAACCACCTCGACAAACGTGCGCACAAATATCTGGGCATGATCCGCAAGTCTTCGCATAAGTACGGCGTGGACGAGGCGCTGATCCTGGCGATTATGCAGACCGAATCCTCCTTTAACCCTTACGCGGTCAGCCGTTCCGACGCGCTGGGCCTGATGCAGGTGGTGCAGCATACCGCCGGTAAAGACGTATTCCGTTCCCAGGGGAAATCCGGCGTGCCGGACCGCAGTTATCTGTTTGATCCGCAGAGCAATATTGATACCGGCACCGCCTACCTGGCGATGCTCAGCAATGTCTATCTCGGCGGGATCAGCAACCCGACCTCACGGCGCTATGCGGTGATCACCGCCTATAACGGCGGCGCGGGCAGCGTGCTGCGGGTGTTCTCCAGCGATAAAGTGCAGGCGGCAAATATCATCAACACCATGACGCCGGGGGATGTGTACCAGACCCTGACCTCACGCCATCCGTCGGCGGAGTCGCGGCGCTATCTGTACAAGGTGAATACGGCGCAGAAGAACTATCGACGCCAGTAAGATGAAGGCCCTCTCAGCAGAGAGGGCTTTTTTTCAGGCTTTCAGTACGTTCCCGTACAGGCGCTTAATGCCGTCCGCATCGGTCTCGCTATAAACCCCCTGAAGCTCCGGCGAGAAGCCCGGCAGCAGATTGACGCCCTCTTCCAGGGCGAGGAAGTAGCGCTGCACCGCCCCGCCCCAGACTTCCCCCGGCACCACACAGAGCACGCCCGGCGGATACGGTAATGCGCCCTCGGCGGCAATGCGCCCTTCTACTTCGCTGATGCGCACCAGATCGACATTACCGCGAATATACTCCCGGTTGGCGTCCTGCGGGTTCATCACCATGGCTGGCATACTCGCCTTGCGGAACATCTCTTTTTGCAGATCCTTCACATCAAAGCTGACGTAGAGATCGTGCATCTCCTGGCACAGCTCGCGCAGCGTGTAGTCGCGATAGCGCACCGGATACTTGTTGTAGATCGTCGGAAGCACGTCGGCCAGCGGCGTGTCGTCTTCGATATGCTGCTCGAACTGGCCGAGCATCGCCACCAGCTGCGCCATCTTGTCCGGGTTTTCCGCCGGCGTCAGCAGGAAGAGGATCGAGTTGAGATCGCACTTCTCCGGCACGATGCCGTTTTCACGCAGATAGTGGGCCAGAATGGTCGCCGGGATCCCAAAATCAGTGTACTCGCCCGTCTGGGCGTCGATACCCGGCGTGGTCAGCAGCAGCTTGCAGGGATCGACAAAATACTGATCCTGGGCATACCCCTCAAAGCCGTGCCAGCGGGCACCCGGTTCAAAGCTAAAGAAGCGCCGTTCACGGGCGATCAGATCGGTAGGATGATCCTGCCACGGCCGCCCGTCGATCTCCGGCGGGATAAACGGCTGGATCATCTTACAGTTGGCAACGATCGCCTTGCGGGCTTCGATCCCAAGCTGAACGCACTCGGCCCACAGCCGACGCCCGCTCTCCCCTTCGTGGATTTTGGCGTTGACGTCCAGCGCCGCAAACAGTGGATAGAACGGGCTGGTCGAAGCGTGAAGCATAAAGGCATTATTCAGGCGCTTATGGGGACAAAAACGCGCCTGACCGCGAAGATGGTTATCTTTCTTGTGGATCTGCGACGTCTGGGAGAACCCGGCCTGCTGTTTATGTACCGACTGGGTAACAAAAATCCCCGGATCGTTAGCGTTGAGATCCAGCAGCAGCGGCGAGCAGTCGGCCATCATCGGGATAAACTGCTCATAGCCGACCCACGCCGAATCAAACAGGATGTAGTCGCAGAGCGCGCCTATTTTATCCACCACCTGACGGGCGTTATAGATCGTACCATCGTAGGTACCAAGCTGGATCACCGCAAGGCGGAACGGTCTTGGCAGATCCGCCTTTTCCGGAGCCACTTCGCGGATCAGCTCGCGCAGATAGCGTTCGTCAAAACAGTGCTCGTCAATGCCGCCAATAAAGCCGAACGGGTTGCGGGATGCTTCCAGATAAATCGGCGTCGCTCCGGCCTGGATCAGCGCCCCGTGGTGGTTAGATTTATGGTTATTGCGGTCAAACAGCACCAGATCGTCGCGGGTCAGCAGCGCATTGGTGACGACCTTGTTGGCCGCCGAAGTGCCGTTAAGCACAAAGTAGGTTTTATCCGCGTGGAACACCTTCGCGGCGAACTTCTGCGCGTGCTTGGCCGATCCCTCGTGGATCAGCAGATCCCCGAGCTTAACGTCGGCGTTACACATATCAGCCCGGAACAGGTTTTCGCCGAAGAACTCAAAGAACTGACGCCCCGCCGGATGCTTTTTAAAGAACTCGCCGTGCTGGTGGCCCGGACAGGCAAAGGTGCTGTTATCCATCGCCACATACTGGCTGAGGGTGTTGAAAAACGGCGGGAGCAGCTCTTCTTCGTAGCGGCAGGCCGCCGCTTCCAGCTCCAGCCACGCCTGCGCTTTGCCATCGATAACGCTGACCACGCCCGCAGGCAGTTCAACAGGGTCCTGCGACCACAGAAACACCGGCAGATTAAAGCCGGTACGCGTCAGCAGCGTCAGAATGCCGCTGCGGCTGTCGGCCGCCGTAATGACGACTGCCGCAACGTCGGTAAAATCCGTACCGTCCAGCGCAACCACTTCGCGATGAGTAGACAGCGAGGAGACCAGCGCACCGCTGGCGGCAATTTTCATTGATTTCATAAGCACCCGTACCCGTTTCAGGGAGTGTAAAAGGCCCTGGACAAGTTTATTGCCCAACCAAATTAAAACCGGGGTCTGAGGGGTTACCCGCTCCGACCGCCAGACATCAGTAAAAGCAGAGCGTGTCCGATCTTACTGTTGTCCTGCAGTGAGCGTCCGTTACCCTCACCGCATGGTGAGCATAGTCGGCATTGAGAAAGTACGGGAAGGCCTTCGCAGCATCTGGCGAGTGCAAGCGGATGAGACAAGTGTCATCGGAGCCTCCGTAGCAGGCAGGAGAAAATTCGCGCAATCATGGCAGTTTTCGCCTGGGGGTGCAAGGCGCAATGGACGCATCCGCCGCCAACAAAAAAATAAGCACGCGTATAGTGACTTACGTAATAATAGAGCCATTACGCTATCGCAATCGGGAGCTTATTTTGGTTACAGGACCTTTTATCAATGCCGGAGCCGTGCTGCTGGGCGGCGTGCTCGGCGCACTGCTGAGTCACCGACTGCCGGAACGTATACGTGTCTCCATGACCTCTATCTTCGGTCTCGCCTCTCTCGGTATTGGTATTCTGCTAATCGTCAAATGCGCCAATCTGCCGGTGATGGTGCTGGCCACTCTTCTCGGCACCCTGCTGGGGGAAATTTGCTGCGTGGAGAAAGGGATTAATGGCCTGGTCAGCAGAGCGGGGAAACTGTTTGGCCGCAGCGAGAGCGACGCCCAGGAGTCATTTATTCAGAGCTTTGTGGCCATTATTATTCTGTTCTGCGCCAGCGGTACCGGGATCTTCGGTGCGATGCGTGAAGGCATGACCGGCGACTCCTCGATTCTGATTGCCAAAGCTTTCCTCGACTTCTTTACCGCCACCATCTTCGCCGCCAGCCTCGGCATCGCCGTGGCCGCTATCTGCGTCCCGATGCTGATAATCCAGCTTAGCCTGGCCGCCAGCGCCTCGCTGATTATGCCGCTGACCACGCCCACGATGATGGCCGACTTTACCGCCGTCGGCGGCCTGCTACTATTAGCGACCGGTCTGCGCATCTGCGGCATCAAGATGTTTGCCGTCGCCAATATGCTCCCGGCGCTGGTTATCGCGATGCCGGTTTCTGCCCTCTGGACCGCATGGTTTGCCTGACGGCGGGTATTTGCGCAAAACGGTGACGGAATGCTCAGTCCGCTGCAAAATCAACAAATTTCGTTGACGCGGTGTGCCGAATCGGGTTTAATGCGGCCCGTTGCCCGGATAGCTCAGTCGGTAGAGCAGGGGATTGAAAATCCCCGTGTCCTTGGTTCGATTCCGAGTCCGGGCACCACTCATTCAGAAAAACCAGCCTTAGGGCTGGTTTTTTGCTTTCCGGGGTAGTCGGACTCTGCACCAAACTTCGTTGGATTATTAGATGCTCTCCACCAAATCCCCCAACGTTACCATCAGCATCATCGGGTCTGTCGGTGAAGGCTCGAATCCCACCCGCAGATAAAACTCCCGCGCCTCATCAGACAGCGCATGAACCAGCATCCCACGAATGCCTATAGTCTCTGCCACCTGAATAACCCTCAGCCCGGCATCCCTGACCAGCGCCCTCCAATTCCCTGACCATGTAATGATGTATCAACCGCAAGACGGCCCAACACGACCACCGGGATCGGATCGGGCATATTGCGTCGAAAACGTTCGGGTGCAGCATTTGTCATCACGGCGCTTGAAGCCAGCGAGTAATACGCCAGCTCTGTTGAACCATCGCAACTGACAAACGTCCGTGATGCACCCGTTAGCTGATTTTCATTGCCCGCTGTTTCAGCCAGTTATCCATAGACTCCACGCCGCAACAGAAGGCAGTAGCAGCAAAGTTGCGTACATTCTGGCTCGAAACGCGGGTAGTCATCTGGCGGTACGTCAACGGTCAGGCTTTCAATAAGATGCTCAGGAATGGGGTCGAGCAATCCAGGCTGTAACAGCATCAGGCAGGCGTTGAGTCTGCCGCAGATCGCCATTTTCAGGGTGGGATCGTCGTCTTCAATCAGCATTTGTGCGAAATGTTCGCAGTGCTCGGCCAGGACGGTGAAGTCCATGGTGGCGCTAAAGGGAACGGTAAGCAGCGGGTGTGTCCGGGTGGGGATAGTAGCCATTTTGGCAGCCTCCTGTAACAGGTTAAATACCCATCACCCGAGGTTCCAATCTCGTGGGTGGTGGACTGAACGGGGTTGGAACTACCGGTGTTACAGGAAACCGGCGCACCTTACGGCGCCCCCGTCCAGCCCACCATTGAGGTGTAGCCGAACGTACGACATAAAAAAGACGCGAGCGCGTCATATGCCGCCTGTAACATTTCAGGGTTCCAATCCCGGCACCTGATTTTGCAGGTGCCGGGAAAAGATACCGTTACCGGTGGCAGGCGACAAGCTGTTCTGGCTGTGCTGGCAAGGCATGTTACTAAACTGGAATACGCGCCGCAAAACTATTCGACTGTGATCTGTCTGTGCAACAAAGGGTGGGAAGCCAGTCGAGAGTTTAGATTTTTTATAATATGTCGATTTAAAGACGACGAATTAAAAAATAATTAAACCAAATATTGTTATGCAGTACTGGCGAATCTATATTGGTTTAATAATTTGCAAAATTGTCCATCAAGAGGCGACATTTGACGAACTATTTAAACTGGATAATGCAGAACACCCTACCCGGCCAGGTGTTGCTCCAGTCATGGCTTACCCGCAACGGCATAGACCGTAAGCTCTCTTACCTCTATGTCCAGAATGGCTG